>CAYTFW010000326.1:0-1666 GCA_964437145.1 uncultured Rhizobiaceae bacterium | reverse complement strand
GCCGTGGGCCTGGTCTGCGCGATGCTGGGCGGCTCCTACCTGCTGGCCCGCCAGAACCCCGACTCGGAAAAGCTCTCGCCCTTCGAATGCGGCTTCGCGCCGTTCGGCGACGCGCGCGGCCAGTTCGACGTGCGCTTCTACCTGGTCGCCATCCTGTTCATCATCTTCGACCTCGAGGTCGCCTTCCTGTTTCCCTGGGCGGTGGCGCTGGGCGATATCGGCGTGGTCGGCTTCTGGTCGATGATGCTGTTCCTTGCGGTCCTGACCGTGGGCTTTATCTATGAATGGAAGAAGGGGGCGCTGGAATGGGAGTGACCATGTCCGCACCCAAGCAGGGCGATGCCGAGCTGTCGCGGGCGCTGGAAGGCGAGCTCGCTGACAAGGGCTTCGTCGTTTCACAGCTCGACAAGGTGGTTAACTGGGCGCGTTCCGGCTCGCTGTGGGGCCTGACCTTCGGCCTGGCCTGCTGCGGCGTCGAGATGATTCACACCTGGATGGCGCGCTACGACCTCGATCGTTTCGGCGTCGCGCCGATGCCCAGTCCGCGCAGCGCCGATCTGATGATCGTCGCCGGCACGCTCACCAACAAGATGGCGCCCGCCCTGCGCAAGGTCTATGACCAGATGGCCGAGCCGCGCTACGTGATCTCGATGGGCTCCTGCGCCAATGGCGGCGGCTACTACCACTACAGCTACTCCGTGGTTCGCGGCTGCGATCGCATCGTGCCGGTCGACATCTACGTGCCGGGCTGCCCGCCGACCGCCGAGGCGCTGCTCTACGGCGTGATCCAGCTGCAGAAGAAGATCCGCCGCACCGGCACGATCGTGCGGTGAGCGGCGCGATGACGGAAGACGCTCCCAAGCCCGACCCGCTGGCCCAGCTCGCCGCCGCGCTCGAGCGCGGCGGCTTGATCACGTCGAAGACGATCCGTGTCGGCGAGCTCACGGTCGAGACCACGATCGACAAGCTGATCGATCTGCTGACCTTCCTGCGCGACGACGGCGACTGCCTGTTCAAGCAGCTCGTCGATATCTGCGGCGCCGACTACCCGCAGCGCGCCAAGCGCTTCGACGTCGTCTACCATCTGCTGAGCCACCGCCATAACCGCCGCGTGCGCGTCAAGGTCGCGACGGACGAGAGCACGCCGGTGCCGTCGGCCGCCGCCATCTTCCCGGCCGCGCCGTGGTTCGAGCGCGAGACCTGGGATCTCTACGGCGTGTGGTTCGCCGACCATCCCGATCTGCGGCGCATCCTCACGGATTACGGTTTCGACGGCCATCCGCTGCGCAAGGACTTCCCGCTGACCGGCTTCGTCGAGATGCGCTACGACGATGAGCAGAAGCGCGTGGTCTACGAGCCGGTGAAGCTGACACAGGAATTCCGCCGCTTCGACTTCCTCAGTCCCTGGGAGGGTGTGCGCCAGGCGCTGCCCGGGGACGAGAAGGCCACCAAGAACTAGGTCCGCGATCGATGGCCGAAACCGAGATCCGGAACCTCACCCTCAACTTCGGGCCGCAGCACCCTGCGGCCCACGGCGTGCTGCGCCTGGTCGTCGAGATGGACGGCGAGATCGTGGAGCGCTGCGATCCGCATATCGGCCTGCTGCATCGTGGCACCGAGAAGCTGATCGAGTACAAGACCTACCTGCAGGCGGTGCCGTATTTCG
>CAYTFW010000325.1:0-1668 GCA_964437145.1 uncultured Rhizobiaceae bacterium | reverse complement strand
AGGTTCAGATCGCGGCGCAATTCGGCCAGCAGGTTGAGGATCTGCGCCTGCACCGAGACGTCGAGCGCCGAGGTCGGCTCGTCGCAGACCACGATGCGCGGGCGCAGCACCAGCGCGCGCGCGATGGCGACACGCTGGCGCTGGCCGCCGGAGAGCTGCGCCGGCTGACGCTCGCCCATCTCGACGGTGAGACCGACGCGCACCAACATCTCGTCGACGCGCTTGGCCATCTCGGCGCCGCTCATGCCGCCCTGCGCCGCCAGCGGCAGGCCGACGATGTCGCGCACGCGGCGCAGCGGGTTGAGCGAGGCGAAGGGATCCTGGAACACCGGCTGGATCAGCCGCGCGCGCGCCTTGCGGTCCATCTCCAGCACACGCTGGCCGTCGACCAGGATCTCGCCGGCCTCCGGCGGCAGCAGGCCGAGGATCAGGCGGGCGAGCGTGGACTTGCCACAACCCGACTCGCCGACCACGCCCAGCACGCCGCCCACCGGCACGGCGAAAGACACGTCGTCGACCGCCACGACATGCTTGTCGGGCTCGAACATGCCGCCCTTGACCCGGAACGTGCGCCGCGCCCCGCGCACTTCGATGGCGGGGGTCATGCCGCGCGCGCCCAGTCGCGGGGCAGGCGGCAGAGGTATTCGTGATCGCCGTCGGTGCGATGGCGCGGGATCACGCCGGCGCAGATTTCGGTGGCCTGGGCGCAGCGGTCGCGGAAGCCGCATCCGGTGAAGCCGGGCGACATCTTCGGCACCACGCCGGGGATCGAGCCCAGCGGCTGATCGCGCTTCACCTTGCCCGGCACCGGCACGCATTCCAGCAGGCCGCGCGTGTAGGGATGCGTCGGCCGCGCGAAGAGGTCGGCCGTCGCCGCGCTCTCGACCACCTCGCCGGCGTACATCACCGAGACGCGATGGGCGACGCGCGCCACGACGCCGAGGTCGTGGGTGATCAGCAGGATCGCCAGCCCGAGATCGCGCTGCAGGCCGGCGAGCAGGCGCAGGATCTGCGCCTGCACCGTGACGTCGAGCGCCGTGGTGGGCTCGTCGGCGATCAGCAATTCAGGATCGCACATCAGCGCCATGGCGATCATCACGCGCTGGCGCAATCCGCCGGATAGCTGATGCGGGAACTGGCCCAGCCGCATGCCGGGCGCGGTGATGCCGACACGCCCCAGCAGCTCGGCGGCGCGATCGAGCGCCTCGCGCCGCTTGGTGCCGCGATGGCGGGTCAGCACCTCGGCCATCTGCGAGCCCACCGTGTAGGCGGGGTTGAGCGACGTCATCGGCTCCTGGAAGATCATCGCCATGCGATCGCCGCGCAGCTTGGCCATCTGCCCGTCGCTCATGCCCCGCAGATCTATGCCGGCGAAGGAGAGCTTGTCGGCGCCACGCCGTCCGCCGCGCGCCAGCAGGTTCATGATCGCCAGCGCAGAAACCGACTTGCCGCAACCCGACTCGCCCACCAGGCAATGCGTCTCGCCGCGCGCCACGCTGAGCGACGCGCCACGCACGGCCGCGACATTGGCGCCGAACTCGACGCGCAGGCCCTCGACCTCCAGCAGCGTCTCGCCGGTCATCGGGTGCTCGCGATCGTCTCCCTCTCCCCGCGAGCGGGGAGAGGGTCGGGGTGAGGGGCTGCCGCAAGTCGCGCACCACGGTCGCG
>CAYTFW010000324.1:0-1669 GCA_964437145.1 uncultured Rhizobiaceae bacterium | reverse complement strand
GGTCTGGCTCGCGATGCTGATCACCGTGAACCTGCAGTCCTCGTTCCTCACGCCGCCGTTCGGCTGGGCCCTCTTCTACCTGAAGGGCGTGGCGCCGCCGGAGGTCGGCATCCGCGACATCTATGCCGGCGTGGTGCCGTTCATCGCGATGCAGGCGGTGACGCTCGCACTCGTCTTCTTCTACCCGCAGATCGCGCTGTGGCTGCCGAAGGCGATCGGCTGGTGAGCCGCTAGAGCAGCGGCTCGAGCAGCAACGGCCGCTCGCAGACGAACCGGAAGCAGCCGCGCCCGGTGCGCTCGATCGCCAGCGGCACGCCGCGCTCCTCCAGCCTGCGCTGCAGCAGCAGCAGCCGCACGCCCAGGTTGTCCTGCACGTCGGGCAGGCGCAGCGCCTCGCCGGCCAGGCGCAGCTCGCGGGTGGTGAACTCGACGCGGCCGCGCTCGACGAAGTCGCTCGCGATCTTCCAGAGGATCGCGCCGGCCACACCCTTGATCAGGTAGGCGTCGTCGAGGAACACGCTGTCGTCGCGCGCGAAGCGCTTCAGCCGCAGCGGCGCGCCCTGCGGCGCGGGCGATGGCGCGGCGGGCGCCGGCGGCTCGGGCTCGTCGGCCGCCATCATCGCGATCGCCGAGGCGAACTGGTTCGCGATCAGCGCCAGCGCGTCCTCGTCGTCGTAGCTGAAGAACTGGTCGCGGTCGCTCTCGACCAGCAGCGCGCCGACCGACCTGCCGCGCCGCCGCAGCGGCACCGCGAGCTGGCTGCGCGGCGTCGCCAGGCCCGGCAGCGGGATCTCGCGGCGCATCATCTCCTCCAGGCCCAGCGCCCGCAGCTGCTCGCGCGCGGCCATGCCGTAGCGGTACATCTGCGTCATGTGGCCGATGCGGATCGGCACGCCCTCGCGCACCGCCACGCCGGCCAGGCCGGCGTCCTCCAGCGTCAGCTCGGCGCCGGTGCCGCCGCGTTCGTAGCCGCGGCTGGCCAGCGTGTAGAGCGTGCCGCGCGCCTCGTCGAGCATCCAGAGGATCGCGTGTTCGATGCGCAGCTGGGACGCGAGCCCTTCCATCAGCGCGGCGACCAGCGCCTCGGCCGTCGCGCAGTCGGCCAGCGCGCGCGACAGCTCGCGCGCGCCGGTGGCCACGTCGCAGCGCGGCGCCAGGCCGGGCAGCGTGCCGTCGTCGACGATGCGCAGGCTCTCGACGCGGTAGATGTCCGCCCCGCGCAGCTTGAACACCCCCTCCATGCCGGTCTGCGCGGCGATGCCGGCCAGCTTGGCGCGCAGCCGCTCGAACACCGGCCCTTCGGTCTCGGTGCGCAGGTAGCGCATCTGCAGCACCACGCCGGCGCCGGTGTAGGGGTCGTCGACCATCAGCGCGATGCGCTGCGTCGCGAGCACGTTCTGGCGGCTGCGGTTGAAGAACTGGAAGGTCAGCGCCAGGTGTTCGGCGTCGACGTACTCGGCATGCGACAGGTAGGTGACATGCGGCGTGCCGTCGGCGGCCACGCTGCACATGCCGGGCGGGATCACGCCCTCGAACATGCGGCGCATCTCGGCCAGTGCAGGGGTGCGGCGTTCGCGGCGGTCGCTGTTCATCGCACCCTCAGGGCTGCAGGTCGATCGGCGCGCCGGCGCCGGGGCCGGGCGTCTGGTTCCAGGCGCCGCTGATGCCG
>CAYTFW010000323.1:0-1682 GCA_964437145.1 uncultured Rhizobiaceae bacterium | reverse complement strand
CATCAGCATGCGCGCCTGCTTGTTCACCCGCGTGCCGAGATAGGTGAAGGTGATGCCCGGCCGCACCGGATAGGCATAGAACGGCGCGGTCTCGATGCGCCTGGCCCAATGCGTCTTGGGCGGGCTCAGCCCTTCGGTGCGGCAGTCGTCGAGGATGGTGTGGTCGAATGTGCCGGGTCGCACCGCGGCGTTGAAGTCGGCCACGGTCTTCTCGAGCGCCGCGGGATCGAGCGTCAGCTTCTCCGCCAGCGCGCGGATGCTGGGCGCCTCGATCGCCGGATAGAGCGAGGGCATGAACATGGTCAGCGACGGCGCGTCGAAGACGATGTAGGCGATCTGATCGGGCTGCCCCGCCACCAGCCGTCCCCAGATAGCGTAGCGCTTGGGCCAGACATCCTCGCCTTCGTCGTAGAAGCGCTGCGCATGCTTGTTGACGACAATGCCGAAGACCACGCAGTCGAGCCGCGTGATGATGCCGCCGTCGTATTTCGGCGCGCGCGCGTCGATGGCGACGGCGTGGCACTGCGTCGGATCGCCAACCTCCTGCACGCCCTTGTCCAGGAGCAGCTTGAGAATCGTGCCTCTGTTGTTCGAGGTGCCGCGGATCAGGAAATTGTCGGCGGCGTCGCCCCAGTATTGCTTCAGCCACTCGATGTTCGATTCGAAGCCGCCGGCCGCCGCGACCATGGCGCCGGCGCGCACATCGTGCGTGGCGCCGCCATGCTTCACCGTCGCCGACAGGAACATGCCGTCCTGGATGTCGAGATCGGTGACCTCCGCCTCGTAGGCGATCGCGACGCCCAGCGACTCGGCCGTGCGGTAGAGCGCGTTGAGCATGGCGCGCCCACCACCGAGGAAGAACGAGTTGGTGCGGCCGAGACTCAGTGTTCCGCCCAGCGAAGGCTGGAAGCGCACGCCCTGTTGGGGCATCCATTCCAGCACGTCCTTGGACTCGTGGATCATGTGCCGGGCCAGCGCCTCGTCCGTCTGGCCGCCGGTGATCTGCAGCAGGTCTTTCCAGAACTCTTCCTCGGAGTAGGGACCGCTCAAGGTGTCGGTGGCCGCGTCGTGGGCGCAGCGCATGTTGCGGGTGTGGCGCGTGTTACCGCCGCGCCAGAAACGATCGGCCTTCTCCAGCACCAGCACCGAGGCGCCGTCGCGACGCGCGGCGATGGCGGCGCATAGCGCGGCGTTGCCGCCGCCGATCACCAGCACATCGTAGCGCTTTGAAAGATCACCCATCCCGCCGCCGTTTCTGGCTTCTGCCGGGCAGGAATGCAAGGGGCCGGGCCGGCTTGCAATTCCCCGACGCAGCCGCCACATTCCGGCGCAAAGAGGGCTCATTTCATGGATCAGATCATCGGTGGCGGCGCGCCAGCGGGCGGCGCCGACCTCGTCAAGGACTCCGACCAGAAGAAGTTCGCCAAGGACGTGATCGACGCCAGCCGCACGCGGCCGGTGATCGTCGATTTCTGGGCGCCGTGGTGCGGGCCGTGCAAGACCTTGGGCCCGATCATCGAGAAGCAGGTCAAGGCCGCCAAGGGCGCCGTCGAGCTGGTGAAGATCAACATCGACGAGAACCAGATGCTGGCGCAGCAGCTGCGCATCCAGTCGATCCCCGCCGTTTACGCCTTCTTCCAGGGCCGCCCGGTCGACGGCTTCGTCGGCGCCCTGCCCGAGAG
>CAYTFW010000322.1:0-1691 GCA_964437145.1 uncultured Rhizobiaceae bacterium | reverse complement strand
GAGATCGACGCGCGCGGCCTGCTGGTGACGCCGGGCTTCGTCGACATCCACACCCACTACGACGCGCAGGTGACGTGGAGCCACAGCCTGTCCTCGTCGTGCTGGCATGGCGTGACGACGGCGCTGATCGGCAATTGCGGCGTCGGCTTCGCGCCCTGCCTGCCTGAACGGCGCGACATGCTGGTCAAGCTGATGGAGGGCGTCGAGGATCTGCCTGAAGTCGTGCTGACCGAAGGCCTGCCGTGGAACTGGCAGAGCTTCCCCGAATTCCTCGATGCGCTGGGTGCACGCCGCTACGACACCGACGTCGCCACCCAGGTGCCGCACGCCGCGGTGCGCGTGCATGTCATGGGCCAGCGTGGCGCGGATCGCGAACCCTCGACCGAGGCCGAGCGCCAGGAGATGGCACGCATCGTCGCCGAGGGCATCCGCGGCGGCGCGCTGGGCTTCTCGACCTCGCGCACCATCGCGCACAAGACGCGCAAGGGCGAGCACACGCCGACCCTGGGCGCCGCCGAAGGAGAGTTGCGCGCCATCGCCGAGGCGCTGCGCGGCGTCGGCGCCGGCTGGATGCAGGTGATCTCCGACTTCGACGATCCCGACGATGAGTTCGCCATGCTGCGCCGCGTCGCTAAGGCGTCGGGCCAGGTGATGTCGACGCAGCTCCTGCAGCGCGCCAATCGCCCCGAGCTGTGGCGCCAGATCCTCGGCAAGATCGAGGCCGCCAACCGCGACGGCACGCGCATCCTGGGCCAGGTGATGGGTCGGCCGATCGGCCTGATGCTGGGCTTCGAGCTCAGCCAGCATCCCTTCGTCACCCGGCCGAGCTGGCGCGCCATCGCCGACCTGCCCTTCGCCGAGAAGCTGGCGATCCTGCGCCAGCCCGAATTCCGCGCCCGCCTGCTGTCGGAGCCAACCGCCGATCCGCTGATGGCGCGGCGACTGAACACTTGGGAGAACCTGTTCCCGCTGGGCGATCCGCCGCAATACGAGCCGCCGCCGGAAGCAAGCATCGCCGCGATCGCCAAGCGGCAAGGGCGCGATCCGCAGGACGTCGCCTACGACACGATGCTGGCGCGCGACGGCCGCGGCATCATCAACTACCCGGTGATCAACTACGCGCACGGCAATCTCGACGCCGTCAAGACGATGGTTGAGCATCCCAACACGTTGATGGGACTGGGTGACGGCGGCGCGCATGTCGGGTTGATCTGCGACGCCAGCTCGACCACGCACATGATCACGCACTGGACGCGCGATCGCACGCGCGGGCCGCGCCTGCCGCTGCAGTTCGCGGTCAAGCGGCTGTCGCGCGACAACGCGCTGGCGCTGGGCTTGGCCGATCGCGGCTTGATCGCGCCGGGTTGCAAGGCCGACATCAACGTCATCGACTACGATCGTTTGGGCGTGCACTCGCCCGAGCTCTGGTACGATCTGCCGGCCGGCGGTAAGCGGCTGGTGCAACGCGCCGACGGTTATGTCGCGACGATCGTCTCGGGCGCGGTCGTCCACCGCGACGGCGAACCCACCGGCGCCCTGCCCGGCCGCCTCGTGCGCGGACCGCAGCGCGCGACAACGACGTCCAGCTGATCAAGCGCACCTGTCATCCCGAGCGCAGCGAGGGATCCAGGCAGCGTCCCTAGATCCCCCTGAGTTCACAAACGAAGTGCAACACCAGATTAAGGTGTTGC
>CAYTFW010000321.1:0-1703 GCA_964437145.1 uncultured Rhizobiaceae bacterium | reverse complement strand
GGGGCGCGTTCACGATGCGCGAGCCGAAGCTGCATCAGGACAACATGCGCGAGCTTCTGACCTGGTATGCTGAAGGCAAGCTCAAGCCTCATGTCTCGGAGCATTTCAGCCTCGATGACGGCGCCAAGGCGATCCGCTGGATGATGGACCGCAAGGCCAAGGGCAAGGTCGTGCTGAGCATCGCCTGATGCCCGCGCTGGGGGGCGACATTCTCGCGGACTGGCCGCTGCCGCTGGTGGTGGCGCTGCTCGTCGTGGCGCTGCTGCTCGCCCGGGAGGGCGGCGCGTGGCTCCACCGCCGCTTCGTGCGCGGCGGCGGCTCTGAGAGCACCACGGCCGAGGGCTACATCCTATCGGCGGTGCTCGGGCTGCTGGCGCTGCTTGTTGCCTTCACCTTCTCCCTGTCGCTGAGCCGTCACGAGATGCGCCGCGGCCTCGTCGTCGCCGAGGCCAACGCCATCGGCACCGCGGCGCTGCGGCTCGATCTTCTGGAACCCGCCGCCCGTACCGAGCTGCGCGGCCTCTGGCGCGACTATGTCGAAGCCCGGCTCGCCTTCGGCACCGCCGCCGACGAGGCCGCGACCGCCAGGGCGCTGGCGGATGCGGCGGCGGCGCAGCGGCGGCTCTGGGCCGGCACGGTGGCGGCACTGCGTCCGATCGCGACGACGGCGGGCGCAACGGCGCTGCTCAATCCGACCAACGAGGCGTTCGATCTTGCCGGCGAGCGCACCGCCGCTCGCGCCGCGCGCGTGCCCGGCGAGGTTCTGGACGTGCTGCTGCTCTACTGCGCCGTCGCCGCCGCCACGCTCGGCTATGTTCTGGCCGGGACGCGCGAGCCGCACCGGGCGGCGACCGGCGTGCTGTTCGCGCTGCTGGCGCTGTCGGTCGCCGTCATCCTCGATCTCGACCGCCCCCGGTCGGGCGCGATCCAGGTGTCGCAGCAACCGATGATCGAGGTCGCCGCCGGGTTGCGGTAGGGTAGTTCAGGTCCTAAACTCGCTTTCAGTACCTGAAGATGGGGTTCGGACGTGACCTACCAGACCAAACTCATCGCCGGGGGCAAGATGGCGATTCCGGCCGCGTTGCGACGCGAACTCGGGCTGGATGACGGGTCTGAGTTGCTCATCGAGCGGGATGGCGATGGCTTTCGCGTCTATACGCGGGCTTCGGCCATCCGGGCCTTGCAGCGAATGATGGCGCCCTATCGCAAGGAGGGCGTGAGCGTCGTCGACGAACTGATTGCCGAGCGCCGCGCTGAAAGCGCCCGTGAGTAGCACGGTTGTCCTCGACGCTTCGGCGTTGCTGGCGCTGATATTCGAGGAGCAAGGCAGCGCCGTCGTCGCGGCGCGCATCGATTCGGCAGCGATCTCATCGGTCAATCTCGCCGAGGCGGCGTCCAAGATGATCGACAGGGGGCATGCCCCGGACGAGGTGACCGCGGCCCTGTCAACCGCAAGGCTGCATGTCGTGCCATTCGACGCCGAGCTAGCCCTTGCCAGCGCCAGACTGCGCACCGCGACCCGCAAGTCCGGTCTGTCGCTCGGCGATCGCGCCTGCATCGTGACGGCTCAGGCGCTTGGCGTCTCCGCCATGACCGGAGATAGCGAATGGGCGAGGCTCGATCTTGGGGTCCGGATTGAACTGATCCGTTAGCGCGGCCCGCGCGGGCCCTTGGGCGGACCGCCGGGGCGTCCACCGGGCCGG
>CAYTFW010000320.1:0-1761 GCA_964437145.1 uncultured Rhizobiaceae bacterium | reverse complement strand
TTGCCGTCCTCGACGGTGATCACGCCTTCCTTGCCGACCTTGTCCATGGCGTCGGAGATGATCTTGCCGATGTCGCTGTCCGAGTTGGCGGAAATGGCGCCGACCTGGGCGATCTCCTTGGAGGTCTTGCACGGCTGCGAGATCTTCTTCAGCTCGTCGACCACCGCGATCACCGCCTTGTCGATGCCGCGCTTCAGGTCCATCGGGTTCATGCCCGAGGCGACGTACTTCATGCCCTCGCGGACGATGGCCTGCGCCAGGACCGTCGCGGTCGTGGTGCCGTCACCGGCGACGTCGGAGGTCTTGGAGGCGACTTCCTTCACCATCTGCGCGCCCATGTTCTCGAACTTGTCCTTCAGCTCGATCTCCTTCGCGACCGAGACGCCGTCCTTGGTGACGGTCGGCGCGCCGAAGCTCTTCTCGAGCACGGCGTTGCGGCCCTTGGGGCCGAGGGTCGCCTTGACGGCGTTGGCGAGGATGTTGACGCCGCGCACCATGCGCGAACGGGCGTCATCGGAAAAACGGACTTCTTTGGCTGCCATTGTTCGTTACCTTCCAGTGGATTGGGGTGGAGCCTTACTTCTCGATGATGGCCATGACGTCTTCCTCGCGCATCACGAGGAGATCTTCGCCATCGACCTTCACTTCGGTTCCGCCGTACTTGCCGAACAGGATCTTGTCGCCGACCTTGACGTCGAGCGCGCGGACGGTGCCGTCCTCGAGGATCTTGCCCTTGCCGACCGCGACGACCTTGCCCTGGATGGGCTTCTCGGCGGCGGTGTCGGGGATCACGATGCCGCCCGGGGAGGTACGCTCCTCCTCCAGGCGCTTCACGATCACGCGGTCATGAAGCGGACGAATCTTCATAGTGCAGGCTCCTCTCGAAGCTTCGGGTTGAACATTGGGGGTGAATGCGGGGTCGGAGTGTTAGCACTCCCCCCGCGTGGCTGCCAATGATAGTGAGCAAAGGTTGGATTTCAAGGGCGGTTCGATGACGTCCGGGGACCCTGGCACGTCGGAGGCGAGCCCGCGCTCACGGATGTTGGCCCCGCCGGGCCGACGTGACGCGCCTCGGCGCCGCCGGTTATGCTGCGGGCACGGCCTGGCCCGCTTGCTGTCAAGCCCATGAATTACAAGCATATTGTGGTTTTTTGCAGCTGCCCCGACGAGGCCGTCGCGAGCCGGCTCGCGAGCACCCTGGTCACCGAAGGGCTGGCCGCCTGCGTCAACCGCCTGCCCGGCGCCCATTCGACATATTCCTGGGACGGGGCCTTGTGCGACGAGGCCGAGGTCCTGCTGACGATCAAGACCCTCGCGGAGCGCTATCCGGCCCTCGAGGCGCGAATCCGCGCACTGCATCCCTATGAAGTCCCTGAGATCATCGCCGTCCCGGTCGTCGCGGGCTCGGCCGGGTACCTGGACTGGGTGACGCGCGGGAGTTCCGGCCCGAACACGCAGCCGCGAGCGTCGCGACCCGACGCGGCGGCCGATCGCTGAGGAGTTTCGATGCTGTCGACCTGCACGATCCGGCCGACCCGAGCGGCGCACCGCCTGCCGCGGCATGGCGCCTGGCTGCTGGGCCTCGCGCTCGTGGTGCTCGGGTGGCTGCAGCCGACGGCTCGCGCCGAGGACTTCATCCCGCCGGAACAGGCCTTCCGCTACACCACCGAGATGCGCGACGGCGTGCTGACGGTGCGCTGGAAGGTCGCGAAGGGCTACTACCTCTATCGCAAGCGGCTCGGCTTCGAGTCGCGCGCACCC
>CAYTFW010000319.1:0-1877 GCA_964437145.1 uncultured Rhizobiaceae bacterium | reverse complement strand
CGGCAAGGTGCAGCCGGTCAGCCGCTACGAGAGCCGCGACCTGCAGCCCGGCCCGGTGGCGCGCCAAGCGCACGACCTCTACATGGCCTACTCGCACAGCCAGCGCGTGATGTAGCGCCTTGACCTATGGGGCGCACCGCCCCACGTGCACGCCATGCAAGAGCCGGCCGTTGTCATACGGCCAGGAGGTCAGCATGGCCGAGTCAAAGCAGGTCAAGACCGAGGACGAGGCTCGTCAAGGTGTCACCGGCCACGGCGTGCGCTACGTGCTCAGCGTCAGCCTCTGCCTGGCGATCATCGCCGTCCTCATCGCTTATGTGATCGTGCGGCCATAGCGCCGGCATAGCGACCCGGCGGGCGAGTCCTCGCCACGACGGCTCGCGCGGTCGCGCGGCGGAACGCCGGCACAAGACGCGCTTGTTCGGTTTTTCTAACTATCTGTAGAATTCTCCCCACGCCCAAGACGGGGGAGCAAGCGCATGCAGAGCGCGGCATCGGCCGCGGAGTCGGCCCGCCAGGCGCCGGCGTCGTTCCGCGACCGGCGAGCGGCGCTGGCCGCGCGCTATCCCCGGTGGATCGCCACGACCATGGACGCCCATCTGGCGCGGGTCGCGGCGGCGCATCCCGATCGGCCGCTCGTGCTCACCGACGACACGACGATGTCCTACGCCGATGTGCTGCGGCGCGCCGAGGACATCGCCAAGGGCTTGCGGCGCCTGGGCGTGCGCCCGGGCGATCGCGTCGCGCTCGTGCTCGCCAACGTGCCGCAGTTCGTGCCGCTGGTGTTCGCGATCTGGCGGCTCGGCGCGGCGGCCATTCCGGTGAACTACCTCTTCAAGGCCAAGGAACTGGCCTATGTCATCGGCCAGTCGCGGTGCCGCGCCGTGATCACCATGTCGAATTTCCGCGGCCTCGACTATCTCGCCGCGCTCGACGAGATCGCGCCGGGCTGGCAGCGCGGGGATTTCGCGCCGTTCGCCGATCTGTCGACGATCGCCACGCTCGACGACGCCCGAGCGGGCGTGCCGACGCTCGCGACGATCGCGGCGAGCGGCGCCGCCGATCCCCAGCCGTTGCCACCCAACACCGTCAAGCCCGGCGACGCCGCCGTGGTGATGTACACGTCGGGGACGACCGGCCTGCCCAAAGGCGTCATCCAGAGCCACGATAATCTGGCGCGCTCCGGCTTCGGCGGCGCCTATCATCTGGCCTTCGAGGATGGCCGCCGCATCCTGACGGCGCTGCCGCTCTATCACGCCTTCGCGTTGGTGCAGGGACTTGTCGCGGCGCTGTTCGTGGCGGGCGCGATGATTCCGCAGATGACCTTCGACCCGGTCCAGACCTTCGCCGGCATCCAGCGCCATCGCGCGAGCTATCTGATGCTGGTGCCGACGATGGGCGTCGCTCTGCTCGAGCATCCCGACATCGACCGCTACGACGTCGCCTCGCTGATCGCGGTGCTGATGGGCGCGGCGCCGACGCCGGTCTGGGCCTGGCGTTCGCTGAAGGAGAAGCTCGGCCTGGCCGAGGTCTTCACCGGCTATGGCATGACCGAGCTGACCTCGGCGACGACCTTCACCGCGCCCGACGATCCGCTGGAGATGGTCGCGGCCACCGTGGGCCGGCCGCTCGACGCCGGCGTGGCCGGCATCGCCCATCTCGAGGGTGTCGTGGCGGAATACAAGACCATCGATCCGCTGACATCGGCCGATCTACCGGCGGGCGCGGAAGGCGAGCTCTGCGCACGCGGACCGACCGCGACCAGCGGCTACTTCGCCAAGCCGAAGGAAACGTCGGAGCTGCTGCTGCCCGACGGCTGGGTACGGTCGGGCGATCTCGGTCGCATCCGCCCCGACGGCTATCTCGAGCTCACGGGC
>CAYTFW010000318.1:0-1879 GCA_964437145.1 uncultured Rhizobiaceae bacterium | reverse complement strand
TGCCGCATCGTCGTCGAGTCGCTGACCACGACCCTGCACAACATCATCCTGCCCAAGCTCATGTGGCATAAGTGGTCGGGCGTCTCCGAGCCCGGCGGCGACAAGGGGCACTGGGGCTGGATCCCGAAGACGTCGCTGATCGACGGCGAGTGGACGGCGTCGTGGCAGGAGAAGACGCGCACGCTGCGCATGCTGTGCCGCGATCCGGAGGACTGGCACCGCGTCATCGGCGAGTCGACCATCCAGTTCATGTCGCACGAGCAGGACCCGTCCGACTTCGCGTCCGGTGACTTCCACATCGTGCTGCACGACGAGCCGACGAAGCACGCCATCTGGATCGAGAACCAGGCGCGCACGATGCGCGTCAACGGGACGATGATGCTGGCGATGACCTGGCCGGACGATCCGGCCATCCCCGTCGACTGGATCTTCGACGAGCTCTACGACAAGGCGCAGCCGGGCCCGCGGCGCTCACCGCACCACGCATGGATCGAACTGTCGACGCGCAGGAACCGGAACCTCGACCAGCGCGCGATCGAGATCCAGAGCCAAAACTGGGACGCGAAGACGCGCAACACGCGCCTGGGCGGCAAGCCGATCCGCTTCTCGAACCGCATCCACCCGCTGTTCACCGACTCGCCGATGTGGTGGTCCTTCGCCGCCGGCAAGCTCATCGAGCCGATGCTGAACGACCTTGAGCAGTGGGTGTGCCCGGAGACGGGCTCGCGTGACATCGTCGAGTTCAACCACGTGCACGACATCGATCCGTCGCGCATCTGGCCGACGGTCTTCATCATCGACCCGCACCCGCGCAAGCCGCATATGTACCTGTGGGTTCAGATCACGCCCGAGGACGACTACGACGTCATCCTGAGCGACGAGCTCGACGGGACCACCGAGCAGATCGCCGCGCGCGTCCGCGAGATCGAGGACACGTTCCAGATCCAGGTGTACCGCCGGCTGATGGATCCGAACATGGGCATGCAGGCCTCCGCGGCCAGCCGCGATCGCGAGTCGTCATGGCAGCGCGAGTTCGCGGACGCCGGGCTCGTGTGCGATCTCGCCAGCGACAGCGACGTCGGCCGCGGGCGCATCAACGAGTACCTGATGCCGGACCGCTACACCCTGCGGCCGCGCATCCGCATTGCCGCGCGCTGCGAGAACACGATCCACCAGATGAAGCGCTACTGCTGGGACGAGCACAAGCGCACGCTCGACAAGGATCTCAAGCAGACGCCGAAGGCGAAGTACGACGACTATCCGACCATGCTCAAGTACCTGATGAACGATCTGCCGTCCTTCCGCGCGACGCTCGACGGTCCGAAGACCCTGCGACGCGGCGGCGCTGGCGGCGGCTACGGGAGGCACTGATGGCGAGGAAGAACACGATTTCAGGCCCGTCTATGGCTGATCACCGGCGCTGGCAGGCCGAGGAAGACCTGCGCACGCTGCGACGCGCGGAGGAGATCCGGGCCGACAAGTCGCGCGTCGCGATGGCGCAGAAGATGGCCACGCAGGAACTCAAAGCCCTGCAGCGCGTCGCTGGTAAACCCGCACCGAAAGGAAAGCGCTGATGGCCACCCACATCGTTTGCGACGGCTGCGGCGCCACGATCGTCGGCGAGCCCGAGAAAGCCGGCTACGTGATCCGGCGGGAATACTGCATGCCCTGTGCGATGCGCGTCGGCCAGTATTCTGCCGAGGTCGATGCGCTGCACGAGCGCCTGGCGGCAGCGTGGAAGGACGATCTCGAAGCGATCCGCGCGAAGTACCGCGAGGCGCTGCACCACCTGCCCGACGACAACGCGACGGTGCGGATCGATGCTGCCGGTTGATCTGGCGTTGGCTGCGGCAGCCGGCGTGTTCGATCGGGTCCGTGG
>CAYTFW010000317.1:0-1901 GCA_964437145.1 uncultured Rhizobiaceae bacterium | reverse complement strand
GACCGCATCGTCGCCAAGCCCGGCTTCGAGAAGCAGCTTGCCGCCCGCACGCTGACCAAGCTCTACAACGAGCGCCCCGCCTGGCTCGCCCAGGCCCACGACAAGCTCGACGCCGCCGTCGCCGCCGCCTACGGCTGGGCCGACTACACCCCCGCGCTGCCCGACGAAGACATCCTGCGCCGCCTGCTGGCGCTGAACCGCGAGCGGGCGGCGGGCTGACGCACCCCGGCGCCCGGCCCCGCGTTACGATCCCGCTCAGAGCGAGGGCGCAACCATGAGCACCGAGATTCTGTTCAACGTGGAGGAGGCCGACGAAGGCGGCTTCATCGCGGTCGCCGCCGGCCACGCCATCGTGACGCAGGCCGACACCGTGCCCGAGCTGCACGCCGCGGTGCGCGACGCGGTGTCCTGCCACTTCGAGCCCGCCGCCAAGCCCAAGCTGATCCGCCTGCATTTCGTGCGCGACGAGGTGCTGGCGGCGTGAAGCTGCCGCTCCGCTTGTTGTAGGTTATCGCTCTCGCCACGCCCCTGTGGGCGACAATCGGCGTATGGACAAAGTGATCGTCCGCACCACGCTGAAGGCACCGCCTTCGGACCTGCGCTACTGGTTGAGCCGCACGCCGGCCGAGCGCATTGCGGCGGTCGAGACGCTGCGCCAGCAGTACATCGCTCAGCACTTCGATGCCGAGCCGCAGTTTCAGCGGGTCTGTCGGGTCACGACACTCCATGGCCTCGGCCGATCGGACGCGGGAGGTTGACGATGTCGGTCATTCACGAGCAGATCAAGGCGCTCAGCCGCGCCGAAAAGCTGGAGCTGGTCCAGGAGCTCTGGGACGACTTGGCCGCCGAAGGACTGCCGTCTGAGTTGACCGCGGCGCAGGCCGAGGAGCTCGACCGCCGGCTCGCTCGGCACCGGGCCGATCCGACCGAAGGTTGCAGCCTGGAGGACATCGCCGCGGCGCTGCACGTTCGCCTCTGATGTCAGCCGTCCGTTACAAGGCGGCAGCCCGCGCCGACATCGAGGCGGCGGCGGTTTGGTACGAGGCGCAAGGTCCGGGGCTGGGTACACAGTTCCTGCGCAGCGTGGCCGAAGCGGCGCGGCGTGTCTCGCATGAGCCCGAGCTTTACGCCATGCTGCGCCCGCCGGTGCGGCGGGCCGTGATGCGGCGTTTTCCGTACGCGCTGTTCTACGTGTTCGAGGCGGGCGAGGTGGTTGTGCTCGCATGCCTGCATCACCGACGCACGCCGCGGCGCTGGCCGGCGGGCTGACGGCACCCCGCGCTACTGCACGAACCCGATCGCCGCCCGCTTGCCATGCGCCTCGGGCAGATCGCCCGGCTGCACCTCGCCGCGGCCCGCCAGCTTGGCGTTGCCGAAGGCGGTCATCCAGGCGCGGCGCATCTCGCGCGGGGCCAGCTCGGCCATCGCGTCGAGCACGTCGCCGCCGGGCTGCGGCGCGAAGCGGCTGCCCCAGTCGTGGGCGGCGCGGATGCTCGCGTAGAGCTTGGCGGCGATCTTGCGCGCCGCCTCGCGGTCGGGCATCTGCACCTCGAACACGTTCATGCGGTTGAGGATCGGGTCGGGGATCGCGCGCGCGTCGTTCGCGGTGGCGACCCAGATCACCTGGCTGGCGTCGATCGGCACCTCGGCGTACTCGTCGGTGAAGGCGCCGGCGGTGTCGTGCTCGAGCAGGCTGTACAGGGCGCCGAGCGGGTCGTAGGCGTGCTCGCCGCCGGTCTTGTCGATCTCGTCGACCACCATCACCGGGTTGGCGTACTGGCCGTCGACCAGCGTCTCGAAGACCTTGCCGGGGCGCGCGCCCTTCCACTGGCTGCTGGCGCCGCTGAGCACCCAGCCGGCGGTCAGCGAGCTCATGCTGAGGAAACCCATGCCGGTGCCGA
>CAYTFW010000316.1:0-1918 GCA_964437145.1 uncultured Rhizobiaceae bacterium | reverse complement strand
AACATCCAGGTCTGGCGCTTCTCGCTCTACTACTTCTTCGTCTTCGGCGCCTTCGTGGCGCTGGCGCTGTGGCTGCCGCGCTATCTGATCGGCGTCTACGGGCTGGACATCACCACCGCCGGCATGATCGGCGCGGCCTACTCGGTTCCCGCCAGCCTATTCCGCATCTATGGCGGTGTGCTGTCCGACAAGTTCGGCGCGCGGCGCGTGATGTACTGGACCTTCGGCGTCTCGGTCGCGGCCTGCTTCGTGCTCTCCTATCCGCCGACGCAGTACATCGTCAAAGGCATCACCGGCCCGATCGTCTTCACGCTCGAGATGGGCCTGGTGCCCTTCACGGTGGTGGCCTTCGTGCTCGGCTTCTTCATGAGCCTGGGCAAGGCCGCGGTCTTCAAGCACATCCCGGTCTACTATCCCAAGCATGTCGGCGCCGTCGGCGGCATCGTCGGCCTGGTCGGCGGCCTGGGCGGCTTCGTGCTGCCGATCGCCTTCGGCCTGCTCAACGACCTCACCGGCATCTGGACGAGCTGCTTCATGCTGCTCTTCCTCGTCGTCGCCGTGTCGCTGGTGTGGATGCACGTGTCGATCCGCGCCATGGAGCGCGAGAAGATCGGCGAGGCGCTCGACAAGCTGCCCGAGCTGCCGGAGATGCAGCCGATCCACGGGCCCGAGCATGTCGGCAAGCTCTCGGGCAAGACGCTCGAGGACTGGCGGCCCGAGGACAGGACATTCTGGGAGGAGCGGGGCCGGCGCATCGCGCGGCGCAATCTCGCGATCTCGATCCCGGCGCTCTTGCTGTCCTTCGCGGTGTGGATGGTGTGGTCGGTGGTGGTGGCCAAGCTGCCGTCGATCGGCTTCAAGTACACCACCGACCAGCTCTTCTGGCTGGCGGCGCTGCCCGGCGTCTCGGGCGCCACCTTGCGCATCTTCTACTCCTTCACCGTGCCGATCTTCGGCGGCAGGCTGTGGACGACGGTGGCCACCTGGTCGCTGATCCTGCCCGCCGCCGGCATCGGCTACGCCGTGCAGGACCCGGCGACGCCCTACTGGATCTTCCTGATCCTGGCGCTGCTCTGCGGCTTCGGCGGCGGCAATTTCGCCTCCTCGATGTCGAACATCTCCTTCTTCTTCCCCAAGGCGGAGAAGGGCAACGCGCTGGCGCTCAACGCCGGCCTCGGCAACCTGGGCGTCAGCGTCGTGCAGTTCGTCGTGCCGATGGTGATCACGGTCGGCGTCTTCGGCTGGCTCGGCGGTGCGCCGCAGACCGTCAGGGAGGCGTCGGGCGAGAGCCTGCTGTGGCTGCAGAACGCCGGCTTCATCTGGGTGCCGTTCATCGCCGCTTCCGCCTTCGCCGCATGGTTCGGGATGAACGACATCGCCTCGGCGCGTGCTTCCTTCGCCGAGCAGTCGGTGATCTTCCAGCGCCGGCACAACTGGATCATGTGCTGGCTCTACACCGGCACCTTCGGTTCCTTCATCGGCTACTCGGCGGGCTTCCCGCTGCTCGCCAAGGTGACCTTCCCCGAGGTCAACGCGCTGAAATACGCCTTCCTCGGCCCGCTGGTCGGCGCCGTCTCGCGCTCGCTGACCGGCTGGGTGTCGGACAGATGGGGCGGCGGCCGCGTCACCTTCTGGGTCTTCGTCGTCATGACCCTGGGCGCGGCGGGTGTGGTGCATTTCATCGGCGAGAAGAACTTCATGGGCTTCTTCGCCTGCTTCCTGCTGTTGTTCTGCGCCACCGGCATCGGCAACGCGTCGACCTTCCAGATGATCCCCGCGATCATGCGCAAGGACATGGACCGGCTGATGCCCGGCGCGCCGCCCGAGGGCCGGCGCGTGCAGGCCGAGAAGGAGTCGGCGGCGATCATCGGCTTCACCTCGGCGATCGCCGCCTACGGCGCCTTCTTCATCCCCAAGA
>CAYTFW010000315.1:0-1940 GCA_964437145.1 uncultured Rhizobiaceae bacterium | reverse complement strand
CCCGATGCGCTGCTGGCGCCGCCGCGCATCTGGGAGAACATGCTCACCACGATGCAGGTCAAAAGCGGCGACTCGACCCGGCTGAAGAAGTGGGTGTACGAGCGCTTCCGCGGCCTGGCCGAGCGCGTCGAGTTGGCGCGCTCCGAAGGCAGGCCGGTCTCCACCGGCGACCGCCTGGGCTACGCGCTGGGCGAGTTCCTGGTCTACGGCCCCGTGCGCGACCAGCTGGGCCTACGCAACGCGCGCACCTGCTACACCGGCGGCGCGCCGCTGGGGCCGGACAACTTCCGCTTCTTCCGCTCCTTCGGCGTCAACCTCAAGCAGGTCTATGGCGCCACCGAAGCCAGCGCACTGATCGCCGTGCAGCCCAATGCCGAGGCCAACCCCAACACGGTGGGCCGCACCTTGCCGGGCGTGCAGGTGCGCGTCGCCGAGAACGGCGAGGTCCACGTGCATGGACCCAACATCTTCAAGGGCTACTTCAAGCAGGACGACGTCACCGCGGAGACGCTGACACCGGATGGCTGGCTGAAGACCGGTGACGCCGGCTTCGTCGACAAGCAGGGCCATGTCGTGATCATCGATCGCGCCAAGGATGTCGGCAAGCTGTCGGACGGCACGCCCTTCGCGCCGCAGTTCGTCGAGAACAAGCTGAAGTTCAGCCCGTTCATCCGCGAGGTCGTGGCCTTCGGCGACCAGCGGCCGTTCGTCGCCGCGATGATCGCCATCGACCTCAACACCGTCGGCACCTGGGCCGAGAAGCGCAACCTCACCTACACCAGCTTCATGGATCTCAGCCGCAAGCCCGAGGTCGCGGCCCTGATCCTCGAGGAGATCGGCAAGTGCAATGTCGGGCTGCCCGACGCCGCGCAGGTGCGCCGCGTCTTGCTGCTCAACAAGGAGCTCGAGGCCGACGACGCCGAGATGACGCGCACTCGCAAGGTGCGCCGCCGATTCGTCGCCGAGAAATACGCGGCGGTGATCGAGGCGTTCTACGGCGGCAAGGCCGACGTCGAGGTGACCATGGAGATCACCTTCGAGGACGGCAGGCGCAGCACCTTGCGCAACACCATCACGATCCATGATGTTGCCGCCGCCAGCGCCGGCCAGCGCGCGGCGTAGGGGGCGGGTATGGTGAACGTCACATCGACAGGCTTCCTCCCTCTCCCCGCGTGCGGGGAGAGAGAGACGCGAAGTAGGGGAGGGATAGCGTGGAGTTCTTCCTGCTGCTGATGGGCAACGGCATCCTGATCGGCCTGATGTACTCGCTGATCGCGCTGGGCTTCGTGCTGGTCTACAAGGCGACCGACGCGATCAACTTCGCCCAGGGCGAGTTCGTGATGCTCTCCGCCCTGATCGCCGGCGCGGTGATAGTGGTCGCGGCGCTGCCGTTCTGGGTCGCCGTCCTGATCGTGCTGGCGGCGATGATCGGCTTCAGCTTCGGCCTGGAGCGCGTCGTGCTACGGCCGTTGCTGGGCCGACCGATCGTCGCGGTGATCATGGCGACCATCGGCCTGGCGGCGATCCTGCGCGGCTTGGGACCCTTCGTCTTCGGCGTCGAGACCCGCTCGATCTCGCTGCCGGTGGGCGACGAGCCGATCAACCTCGGCCCCTTCATCCTGCAGCCGGTGCAGCTGGCCGGCGCGCTGGTCTCGCTGCTCTTCCTCGGCGCCTTCACCTGGTTCTTCCTCAAGAGCCGCATGGGCGTGGCGATGCGCGCCGTCGCCGACAACCAGCAGGTCGCCTCGGCCATGGGCATCAACGTCGAGCGCTACTTCGCGCTCGCCTGGGCGATGGCCGGCATCGTCGCGGCGCTGGGCGGCATCGTCTGGGGCTCGATGCTGGGCGTCGACGTGCATGTGGCGCTGGTCGGCCTGAAGGTCTTCCCAGTGGTGATCCTGGGCGGTCTGCGCTCCGGCGCCTTCACGCCGACCGAGGCG
>CAYTFW010000314.1:0-1988 GCA_964437145.1 uncultured Rhizobiaceae bacterium | reverse complement strand
TGGGCAGGATGATGTTGTGCAGGGTCGTGGTCAGCGACTCGACGACGATGCGGCAATTGATGGGCCCGCGGAATTTCGGCAGCAGTTCGGGCACGCCCTGCGGGATGATGCCGGTGCAGAGCGCGGCGATCTCGGCGAGGCAGGTGTCGGACTTCGAGTTGGAGACGATCACGCCGTCGCCGGTGATGTAGCAGTGCGCCGGGTGATCGACTTCGATGTCGCCGCACTCCGCGATGCAAGATGGCGCGATGATCGTCATCCGCCGCCTGCCTTGAACGCAGGAGAAATATACGTCCTCACCGAAGTCGCGCGCGCGCAGCGCATTCCACAAACCGTGCTTGGTGAAATCCCACGATTCATTTGCCATCGGAACCTGATGGTTCAAAGTTGCTTCGAATGATCCACCATCGGCGAGCGTTACCTTGTAGACGTGCTTGATTCCTGATCGGAACACGTTGCGCACGTCAGCTGGCACCGCGACGCCCGTCACCGGATCGGCTGCCATCACGCGGTCGCCGACGCGGATCTCCCCTAGCGGTCGATACGTACCGTCGGCCATCATGACAGGTGCATGCAGCGGCAGGCATGCGCCGTTGCCGCCGCCGATCCCGATGTACCGCGCGCGGGTCGCGTGCACCTTGCGGCAGTCCTCGCTCGCCGGCTGGTAGTAGACCAGCTGGTTCTCCTTGCGATCGACGGCCTGGATCTCGATGACGCGCGCCATCACGCGGCGCAGTTCGTCGTCGCTCAGATCGTCCAGCGTCGACGGATCGATGTCCTTCAGGCTGAACGGGGCTTCAGTCATGGGTCGGTGGATCCCTGCGTTGCCGGTGTCACATTCACGGCGCGGCCGGACGCAGGGTCATTCGGGTTTGCGACGACTGGCGGCCGCAGCACGGCCTCCGACGCCAAGGAGTTGCCCTCCACTACGCCACCGCGGACGCCGGGGGCGATGTCCTCACTCGCAGCGGTCAGTACCGCGCCAACATCGTTCGGGTTCACGCGGCTGTCGGGAATGCCGCGCTGCTGTTCCTCGAGGGTCCGATAGGCGCCGTCGATGACGACGCCGCGGCGCTGCGCGGCCTTCACCAGGGCCGGCAGCAGATCGTTCAGGGTCTTGCGATCGTCCACCGACACGATCTGCGTCGGCTCGCCGCGCAGGAGCGTGCGAATGTTGTGCAGGCGATCGAGCGCGTAGATCTGCTCACGCAGCGACGCGGACTTGATCTTCGAGTCCGTCATCGACTCGATCACGGATAGCTCGCGGTCCTCGATCAGCTCGAGGATGTGCGCGTTCGTCGCCCGGCGCAGCGCGGCCTTCGGCGCCTGGAACTGCGTCTCGGCCTTCATGCGCAGTCCGCGGATCATGGCCTCGCTCATGCCCGACTTGGCGGCGAGCTCGGCGACGTCCGCCAGCGGGTCCATCATCAACTCGGCGAGCACCTGGCCCTTCTGCTCGTCCTCGCGCTCGGCGCGGCGCGCCTTGTCCAGTGCGTCGCGCTGGCGCTGCTGGGCCTTCTTGTAGGCCCCGGGGGACTTGTAGTTGCCGGTGGGGGCGGACATCAGTCCCACCATTCGGCGCGGCGCTCGACCCGTCGGTAATCGGCGATCGCGGTGCCGTAGTCGTGGCACACGAGGCGGCCGTTCAACAGGCCATAGTTCGCGCGCTTCAGGTCGGTGAGGAAGGCCGGCATGCGCTCGGGCAGATCCTTCTCTCGGGCGGGCGATGTGCGCGACTGGATGAGCACCATCCCACACGGCGAGATCCAATGGCACGGCGCCAGCCACTGTGCGTAATCCTTCGCGTCCTTCAGGTCGTGCCAGATCTGCCACTCGCGCGCATTCTGGAAGGAGGCGCTGGCGTATTCGATCTTCAGGACCTTCGTGTCGTCGAGGCCGAACACGTAGACCTCGCGCGCGATACCTGCGCCGATGTGGGCGCCGAGGAACAGATCGATGAGATCGACCTTGATCGACTCTGGCCAGAA
>CAYTFW010000313.1:0-2004 GCA_964437145.1 uncultured Rhizobiaceae bacterium | reverse complement strand
GCGTGCTCATGGGTCCGTCCGGGTCATGTCGACAGCGCGCGGCGGCCCAGGCGGCGCTCGCCGACCAGCCATTGGATGGCGAGGATCAGCGCCGCCATGATGGCGATCAGCGCCGCCGAATAGGCGATGGCCGTGCCGAAGCGCGCGGTCTCGATCTGCGCCACGATGTAGGTGGTCGACAGATTGTGCCGTGCGGTGGCGAGGAAGATCACCGCCGACAGCGAGGTCATGGCGCGCACCAGCCCGAAGACCAGGGCGGCGACGATGGCGGGCCGGATCAGCGGCAGGATCACGCGGCGCACCGTGGCGAAGCCGCCGTGCCTGAGGGTGAGCGAGCTTTCGTCAAGGCTACGGTCGATCTGGCTCAGCGCCGCGACACCGGCGCGGATACCGACCGGCATGTCGCGGAAGATGAAGCAGATCACCAGGATCGCCATGGTGCCGGTGAGCTCGACCGGCGGGGTGTTGAAGGCGACGATGTAGCTCAGCCCGATCACCGTGCCGGGAATGGCGAAGCTCAGCATGGTGATGAACTCGAAGGCGCCCTTCCCCGCGAAGACCTGTCGCGCCAGCACGTACGCGGTGAGCAGGCCGAGCACGGCGGTGAGCGGTGCCGCGATCAATGCGGTTTCAAGTGTCGTGCCCAGCGACTTCCAGGCTCCGCCAGTCCATGCCAGGCCGCCGGCGCCGGTCTCGATCGAGAACAGATCGACGAAG
This sequence comes from uncultured Rhizobiaceae bacterium, assembly GCA_964437145.1. Classification (GTDB taxonomy): domain Bacteria; phylum Pseudomonadota; class Alphaproteobacteria; order Reyranellales; family Reyranellaceae; genus JAFAZJ01. Next base: position 1,287 of record CAYTFW010000313.1, on the reverse strand, counting down.
TGGTTCAAGGTGAAGGAGTGGTCGCGCCCGACATTGGTGACGAAGCCGCCGAAGGCGATGGTGGCGTAGACCGCGATGGTGACGCCGATCCACGGCAGCGCGGTCCAGTAGACGGCGCGGCGGATCCCCGGCGGCAATGGCGCATGCGTGCCGGAATCGCCCTTGCCGGCGACCGTGGTGTAGGAGCGGTTGCCGAGCCAGAAGGCTTGCAGCACGAAGACCGCGAGCGCCAGGCCGAGCAACACGATGGCGAGGCCGGCGGCGCGGCCGCCATCGACCTGCGCGCCAACCAGCGCAAAATAGATCTGCACCGACAGCACGTCGTAATTGCCGGCGAGGATCACCGGATTGCCGAGATCGGAGATGCTCTCGAGCACGCCGACGAGGAAGGCGTTGGCGAGGCCGGGCCGCATCAGCGGCAGCGTGATGGTGCGGAACAGCCGCGCCGGCGAGGCGCGCAAGGTCAACGCCGCCTCCTCCATGGTCGGGCTGATGCCCTGCACCACGCCGATCATGATCAGGAAGGCGATGGGCGTGAAGCTGAGCGTCTGCGCCAGCGCCATGCCAGGGAAACCGTAGATCCAGCGCGTCGGCGGGATGCCGAACCAATCGTCCATCAGCACCGTCAGCGCCCCGGTGCGGCCGACCAGCAGGATGATGGCGAGCCCGACGACGAAGGGCGGCGTGATGATCGGCAGCAGCGCGAAGAGCCGCAGCGCGCCCTGCCAGCGGAAGCCCATCCGCACGGCGAGCAGCGCGAAGGCGGTGCCCAGCGCCGTCGTCAGGACGCCGACAACGACGGCGAGCAGCAGCGTCTTCCAGAACGTGCCGCAGGTGGCGCCGGTGAAGCATCCCAGCGACCAGATGTCCGACGACGTTACACGCTTGGCCACCGCGAGCAGCGACCAGCCGTCCTCGACACGCGCCGCGCCCACCAGCACGAGACCCACCGGCAGGAAGACGAAGAGCATGGTGGTGGCGACGACGATGCCGATCGAGCCGAGCACAAAGGCGTCGCCGCGCAAGGCGCCGCGCCGCGCCCAGCCCTCGGTGAGCAGGAAGAGCAGCGCGACGGCGACGATCATGCCGCCATAGCCCAGCCCGAACTGGCGGCCCTCGAAGTCGCCGTAGAGATCTTTCGCCCAACCCCAGCTCAGGCCGCGGGCGCCGATGGCGAAGCCCTGGCCGAACAGCCAGACCAGCCCCAGCGCGCCGCACAGCATGAGCGCGATCGCCGCCCGCCGCCTGTTTGACTCCCTCTCCCCGCTTGCGGGGAGAGGGTTGGGG
>CAYTFW010000312.1:0-2133 GCA_964437145.1 uncultured Rhizobiaceae bacterium | reverse complement strand
AGACGCGCCACTGGAGTGGCGCGCCCCGACCAGTCCTTACTCCGCCGCCTCGGATCGCGCGTTGAGTTCGGCGAGCACTTCGGCGGTGTGCTCGCCGAGCTTGGGCGCGGCGCGCAGCGATTTCGGGCGGTGGTGGTCGAAGGAGATCGGCAGGCCGACGACCTTCAGCCCGCCCGCCTCGCCGTCGCGCGGCGCCAGTTCGTGCATCAGGTCGACCGCGCCGAGCTGCTCGGTGGCCACGAGTTCGCCGATGTTATTGGCCGGGGCGTTGGGCACGCCGGCCTTCTCCAGCGCCGCCATCCATTCGGCGCGCGTCTTCTTGCGCATCGCCGCGGCGATCATCGGCAGCAGCTCGTCCTTGTGGGCGACGCGCTGGGCGCTTTTGGCGTAACGCGGATCGCTCGCCCAGTCGGGATGGCCCAGCACCGCCGCGCAGCGCGCCCACAGGCGATCGTTGCCGGGCGCGAGGCAGAGCGCCTTGCCGTCGGCGCAGTCGAAGGTCTGGTAGGGCACGATCACCGCGCCGCCGGTGCCGTGACGCTTGGGCTCGGTCCCGGTGGCGATGTAGCCGTTGACCTGGCCCTCGACCCAGAACACGGCGGACTCGAACAGCGACGTGTCGACCAGGCAGCCCTTGCCCGTCTTGTCGCGCTGGCGCAGGCCGGCGAGCGCGCCGATGACGCAGAACATGCCGGTGGCCTTGTCGTTGATCGAGGCGCCGCAGAAGGTCGGCGGATCCTCGGGCCGGCCGGTGACGCTCAGCATGCCGCCATAGGCCTGCAGCAGCGCGTCGAAACCCGGCTTCATGCGCATCGGCCCCTGGTAGCCGAACGCCCAGATCGAGCAGTAGATCAGCCTGGGGTGCCGCGCGAGCATCGTCTCCGGCCCGATGCCGCACTCGTCGACGACACCAGGCCGCAGGTTCTGGATCAGGACGTCCGAGGTCTCGCACAGACGGTGCAGCGTCTCGACGTCGGCGGCGCGCTTGAGGTCGAGCATCACCGAGCGCTTGCCGCGGTTCTGGCCGTAGAAGTACAGCGACGTCTCGCCATCGGGTCCATAGGGCGGACCCCAGATGCGCGCGTCGTCGCCGCCGTCGGGCTTCTCGATCTTGATCACGTCGGCGCCCATGTCGGCGAACAGCGCGCCGGCCAGCGGCCCGGCCAGCGCCTGGCCGATTTCGATGACGCGGATACCTTCGAGCGGCAGTGTCACGACACGATCCTCTTGGTACGGTGGCCAATGCGAATTCCCTGTCATCCCTCGCTGCGCTCGGGATGACAGAAGACTCATATCACTTCACCCGCGAGCGTTGCTCGAAGTAGCTGCGCAACACAGCATTGATGCGGGTCTGGTAGCCGGGCCCCTGGGCGCGGAACCAGTCGAGCAGGTCGGCATCCAGCCGCAAGGTCGTGTGCGCCTTGCGGCGCGGCAGGGGCAGCGCCGTCGTCGCCCAGTTCATGTCGATGGGACCGATCGCGTCGTCGGGGTCCGCACCACTGGGCACGCGCTGGCGCGCCGCGCGCGTCCAGTCGCTGCCGACCCTGCCGGCGGCGCGCTTGGTCCGCAGTTCTTCATCGGTGTAGCGCACGATGCGCTTTCGCTTCGTCGCCATGGGCTCTCCTCATCGAGATCACGCGGATCGCCTCGTCCCGCGTCGTCCATACCAGGGTGAAAAACGCGCCGTGGATGCGGGCGGTCGTCTTCCATCGCGGCTCCTCGCCGCGCGGCGTCGGGAAGGTCACGGTCTGCCGGCCGTCGAAGAACAGCGGCGCGTCCGCGAAATCGAGTCCGCGGGCGGCCAAGGTCGTCCGACGCTTGTCCTCGTCCCACTCGAAGAGCATCCCGAGCGCTCCTGATGTAGGTACAGTCTGTTATCACAGAATGTACCTACAGTCGAGCCGAAGGCCATCGGATCGACGTTCGCTGCGGATGCGCTGGAGGCCGCAGCGCTCCGCCGACAGGTCGCGGTTCGCATGGCTTGCTATTGTCCCGGGAACCGGCTGTTGCGGATGATCTCGTGCCAGGTGGGTCCCGACGGCGGCTGGCGCGAGGTGTTCCAGAAGATCCGCCCGTTGCCGGCGCCCGCCACATGCGGCTCCGGCTCGACCCGTGGCGGCGATGGCGCCGGCC
>CAYTFW010000311.1:0-2148 GCA_964437145.1 uncultured Rhizobiaceae bacterium | reverse complement strand
TCGGCGGCGCAGATCAAGGCGATGAAGCAGGTCGCCGGCACCATCAAGCTGGAGCTGGCGCAGTATCGCGAGATGGCGGCCTTCGCGCAGTTCGCCTCCGACCTCGACGCCTCGACGCAGCGCCTGCTGGCGCGCGGCCAGCGCCTGACCGAGCTCCTGAAGCAGGGTCAGTTCATGCCGATGGCGGTCGAGGAGCAGGTGATCTCGATCTTCGCCGGCACCCGCGGTTTCCTCGACACGCTGCCGGTGGCGCGCGTCGGCGAGTTCGAGCGCCGTGCGCTCGAGGCGCTGAAGGCGAGCGATGCGTCGGTGCTGGAGGCTATCCGCACCGAGAAGCAGATCTCGCCGGCGACCGAGGAGAAGCTGAAGGCCTTCTTCGCCGACTTCGTCAAGAAGTTCGCCTGAGCCCGCATCACAGCTGACGAGCCCAGGCGGACACCGCGATGCCCAGCCTCAAAACCTTCCGCTTGCGGATCCGAAGCGTCCAGTCGACGCAGAAGATCACCAAGGCGATGAAGATGGTCGCCGCCGCCAAGCTGCGCCGCGCGCAGGAAGCGGCGCAGGCCGGCCGTCCCTACGCCCAGGCCATGGACCGCATGCTGGCCTCGCTCGCCTCGGGCATGCTCGGCAAAGCCGGCGCGCCCAGGCTGCTGGCCGGCACCGGCTCGGACAAAGTGCACCTGCTGATCGTCGCCACCGCCGATCGCGGCCTGTGCGGCGGCTTCAACAGCTCGATCGTGCGCGAGGCGCGCCGCGCCATCCGCGCGCTGCAGGCCGAGGGCAAGACGGTCAAGGTGCTCGCCGTGGGCCGCAAGGGCCGTGACCAGCTGCGCCGCGACTACGGCAGCCTGATCGTCGACACCATCGCCGACCTGGGCAAGCCGCGCCTGGGCTTCGCCGACGCGCGCAAGGTCGCCGATCGCGTGCTGCAGATGTTCGAGGCCGGCGAGTTCGACGTCGCCACCATCATCTACAACCGCTTCCGCTCGGCGATCAGCCAGATCCTCACCCGCCAGCAGATCATCCCGCCGGCGGTGCCCGAGGCCGAGGCCGGCGCCGGCGCGACTCCCTACGAATTTGAGCCGGACGAGGAGACGATCCTCACCGAGCTTCTGCCGCGCAATCTCGCGGTGCAGATCTATCGCGCGTTGCTGGAGAACGCCGCGTCCGAGCAGGGCGCGCGCATGACTGCGATGGACAACGCCACGCGCAACGCCGGCGACATGATCAAGCGACTGACCCTGCAGATGAACCGCTCGCGTCAGGCGTCGATCACCAAGGAACTCATCGAGATCATCTCGGGCGCCGAAGCGATCTGAGACGACACGAACGATCGATAAGAGGTTAGAGCCATGGCCGCCAACAACATCGGCAAGATCACCCAGGTGACGGGCGCCGTCGTCGACGTCCAGTTCGAGGGCGAGCTGCCGGCCATCATGAACGCGCTCAACGTCGACTCCGACGGCCGCAAGGTCGTGCTCGAGGTCGCGCAGCATCTCGGCGAGTCCACCGTGCGCACCATCGCCATGGACACCACCGACGGCTTCGTGCGCGGCCAGAAGGCCACCGACACCGGCGGCCCGATCGCCATGCCCGTCGGTCCGGAGACGCTCGGCCGCATCCTCAACGTGATCGGCGAGCCGGTCGACGAGCGCGGCCCGGTCGGCCACAAGCAGAGCCTGCCGATCCACCGCGGCGCGCCGGAGTTCGTCGACCAGTCGACCGAGGCGCAGATCCTGGTCACCGGCATCAAGGTCATCGACCTGCTGGCGCCCTACGCCAAGGGCGGCAAGATCGGCCTGTTCGGCGGCGCCGGCGTCGGCAAGACCGTGACGATCATGGAGCTGATCAACAACGTCGCGAAGGCGCATGGCGGCGTGTCGGTGTTCGCCGGTGTGGGCGAGCGCACCCGCGAGGGCAACGACCTCTATCACGAGATGATCGAGTCGGGCGTCATCAAGCTCAACGAGGACGGCACGACATCAGGCTCGAAGGTGGCGCTGGTCTATGGCCAGATGAACGAGCCGCCGGGCGCGCGCGCGCGCGTCGGCCTGTCGGGCCTGACTGTCGCCGAGTATTTCCGCGACGCCGAGGGCCAGGACGTGCTGTTCTTCGTCGACAACATCTTCCGCTTCACCCAGGCCGGCT
>CAYTFW010000310.1:0-2206 GCA_964437145.1 uncultured Rhizobiaceae bacterium | reverse complement strand
CACCCGCGTCGGGCCGACCAGCGCGCGCCGCTCGACGCCCGCGATGCGCGCCGCCCAGCCGATCACCGCCGCCAGGCTGGGCGGTCGCGCCGGCGGCCGGCGCGTCGTCGCGCGTCGCGCGCCGCGCGGCAGCTTGCCGAGCGCTTCGGCCGAGGGCGACGCGATCGCCGCCTCGATCTCGGCCCAAACCCCGGACTCGTCCGCCGCTTTCCCGCTCTCGCCACCCGCCTCCACCACGAAGGCGTGCAGCCGCCGTTGCGCCAGGCCCGGCTCGCGCGCGAACAGCGCCAGGGTCCCGGCGCCATCCAGCCAATCCGGCGGCCGCCGCGCGCCGCAAAGCGCGCCATGGCTTGACCAGCGATACCGCCGGGGATCGCGCGCCAGCCCGGCCGTGACAGGGTTGCGATGGATGTAGCGCAGCAGCTCCAGGCGATAGGCGTCGTCGCCGACCAGCAGGGCGCGGAAGCGGCCCTGGAAGACGTGCCCGACCCGGCCGTGCCGGCGGTTGAAGGCGCGGGCGTAGCGCGAGACGAGCTGCTGCATGATGCGCGACAGCGGCGCCTCGGCGACGCGCAGGCACAGATGCGCGTGGTTGCCCATCCAGCAATAGGCCAGCACCCGATGGCCGTGACGCGCCACGCCCTCGCCGAGCAGCGCCTCCCAGCGCGACCGGTCGGCGTCGTCGGCGAAGATCGCCTGTCCGGCGTTGCCGCGCAGCATCACGTGGTAGATCGCACCATCGACGTGCAGGCGGGGCTTGCGGGGCATCGCGGATCCTCCGGGTGTCGCCATCCTCCCGCAAACAACGCAAATATGCAAGCCTGACACCGGGCCCGTGGAACAACGCAACAACGCAATCCCGACACCGCATCTCGGTGTCAGGCTTGCGTTATTGCGTTGTTTGCGCTCACCGCCTGGCCGCCGGACGGGGTGGGGAGCGGCCGTCGTCCGGCGAATGGCGGCTGCGCGCGCGTGGTGGTTCCGCGTCGGGCCGTCGGCGGCTAGGCTAGCCTGATCGCGGGAGGGAGCCATGAAGATCACCGATGTCACGCTGACCTTGTTCGCCTGGGACGACATCCCGGCCACCACCTATGGCGGCCATTCGGCGCGCTCGGCGGGCAGCAGCGATCTCGGCCTCTTGAGCGTGATCACCGACCAGGGCATCACCGGCCACGCCTTCCTCGGCTCGGCGATGAACCCGGCCTCGACCGACGGGCCGGGCCTGATCCGCCACCTCAAGCCGATGCTGATGGGCCAGGATCCGCTCGATCGCGAGCGGCTGAACCAGGATCTGTGGCGGCGCGTGCGCGCGTCCACCGTGCGCTGCATCGGCGCCTGCGACGTGGCGCTATGGGACATCGCCGGCAAGGCGGTGAACCAGCCGGTCCATCGCCTGCTCGGCACGTATCGCAACAAGATCCCGGCCTACGCCAGCTCCGCCGTGCTGAGCTCGGTCGAGGCCTACGCCGCCGAGGCGCAGCGGTACAAGGCGGACGGCTGGGCGGCCTACAAGATCCATCCGCCGACCCGCTGGCGCGAGGACATCAAGGTCTGCGAGGCGGTGCGCCGCGCGGTCGGCGACGACTACACCATCATGCTCGATTCGACCTGGAGCTACGCCTTCCCCGAGGCGCTGCGCGTGGGCAAGGCGGTCGAGGAGCTGGGCTTCCACTGGTACGAGGACCCGCTGCACGACCAGGACCTCTACGGCTACGTCAAGCTCAAGCAGCTGCTGAAGATCCCGATCCTCGCCACCGAGTATCCGATCACCGGCCTGGAGAGCTACGCGCCGTGGCTCGTCGAGCGCGCCACCGACTATCTGCGCGGCGACATCGCGGTGAAGGGCGGTATCACCACCCTGATGAAGACGGCGCACCTCGCCGAGGCATTCCGCATGACCTACGAGATCCACCACGGCGGCAACTCGCACAACAACTTCGCCCAGCTGCACGTCGCCATGGCGATCCGCAACACCGAGTTCTTCGAGGTGCTGCTGCCCGCGGGCGCGCAGAAATACGGCCTGAACCCCGATATCGATCCCGACAAGGACGGCTTCGTACACGCGCCGACCGGCCCCGGCATCGGCGCGCCGATCGATTTCGAGCTGATCAAGCGCAAGACCGTCACGGTGCTGCGCTGAACGCGGTTCCGTTCCTTCTCCCCGCGAAGGCGGGGAGAAGGTGCCGAGCGCTAGCGAGGCGGATGA
>CAYTFW010000309.1:0-2216 GCA_964437145.1 uncultured Rhizobiaceae bacterium | reverse complement strand
TTGCAATACCTCATCAATTCCATATGCGATTCCCCTGCCCTCCGGGGGAAGGTAAGGTCAGGTCAACTCGGTCATATGCAATGGCCCTACGAGTTGCGGGGTTTCGGTGCCTCCGCGACGTGGTACCCTCAGTCACTAGGAACGGAGATCGGTTTGCCATGAGTGCTTCCCGTCGGTTCCTCTCGCTGGCGGTGATCCTTGCGGTCGTCGGTTGCCTGTCGCCGGTCGTGGCGCAGACACCGGACAAGCCGGCGACGGGCGAGCCGGCGCCGCGACCGCTGAGCGACGCGGTGAAGGCGGCGTTGCCCGCCGTGGTCACGCTCAAGAGCACGGTGCCGCGCGAGGCGCGCAGCGCGCGCAATCTCGGTACCGAGCGCGAGGGCCACGGCGTCGTGATCGACGACGACGGGCTGGTGCTGACCGTGGGCTATCTCGTGCTCGAGGCCAACAGCGTCGAGATCATCGAGAACAGCGGCAAGCGCGCCTCGGCGATGGTCGTGGCCTTCGACAACGATTCCGGCTTCGCGCTGGTGCGCACGGCGATCCCGCTGAAGGTCAAGCCGGTGGCCTTCGGCGATTCGGATACGCTCAAGCAGCGCGACGCCATCGTGATCGCCGGCGCCGGCGGCGAGGACAAGCTGCTGCGCGGCCTGGTCGCCGACCGCCGCCAGTTCGCCGGTTACTGGGAATACCTGCTCGACAACGCGATCTTCACGGTGCCGCCCTATCACCACAATTGGGGCGGCTCGGCGCTGCTCGACGAGCAGGGCGCGCTGATGGGTATCGGCTCGCTGCAGGTGCCAGACGCCTATCGCGGCGCGCGCAGCTTCCCCGGCAACATGTTCATCCCGATCAACCGGCTGAAGCCGATCTTCGAGACGCTGAAGGCCGGGCGCCGGCCGGATGGCGCCAAGCCGTGGATCGGCATCACCACGCACGAGGCGCGCGGTCGCCTGATCATCGCAAGTGTGCAGCCCGGCAGCCCGGCGGAGAGCGCCGGTCTGCGACGCGGCGATGTCGTGCGTTCGGTCGGCGGCACCGAGGTCGATTCGCTGGCCGAGCTCTATAGCAATCTGTGGAAGGCCGGCCCGAGCGGCACCACCATCACGCTGGGCATCGATCGCGGCGGCGAGCGCGTCGACGTGGCGGTGCGCTCCGGCGACCGCTACAAGTACCTACGGCTCGACAGCAGCCTGTAGCGTCCGAACGAGGAGACCACCATGTCGCGTCAGACGTCCGGACCGACGACCATCGCCATGGCCAGCCTCATGCCGATCTTTCCCGACGCCTCGGACGAGTCCGAGGATCAGAACGAGGACCGCTCGTCGGCCGAACGCCGGCGCGGCATACCGGCGCCGCCGGGGCTGGTGCGCGCCATGCGCTCGGTGGTCGGGCTGAAGTCGAGCGTGCCCAAGGACGCGCGCACCGCCGAGACCTTGGGCACGGAGCGCGGCGGCCACGGCATCGTCATCGACGATCAGGGCCTCGTGGTCACGGTCGGCTACCTGATCATGGAAGCCAACAGCGTCGAGATCGTCGAGCCGGGCGGCCGCTCGGTGCCGGCGCGCGTCGTCGCCTACGATTTCTCCACCGGCTTCGGCCTGGTGCGCGCCACTTTGCCGACGCGGGTCAAGCCGGTGAGCTTCGGTGACTCGAAATCGGTCAAGCACAAGGATGCCGTGACCATCTGCGGCTTCGGCGGCGGCGCCGCGCAGCGCGCCATCGTCACCGACCGCCGCGATTTCGCGGGATACTGGGAGTATTTCATCGAGAACGCGATCTTCACCTCGCCACCCTACGAATCGTTCGGCGGCGCGGCGCTGTTCACCGACGATGGCGCGTTGCTGGGCGTCGGCTCGCTGTTCATCGGCGACGCCTATCGCGGCCCCTCGGGCGTGCTGCCGGGCAACATGTTCATTCCGATCGACCGCCTGCCCGCCGTGCTCGACATGGTGAAGGAAGGCAAGCGGCCGGGCGCCGGCCGGCCGTGGCTCGGCCTCTACGCGCAGCAGGTGCCGGGCGGGCTGGTGATCGCCCATGTCTCGCCCGACGGGCCGGCGGCGCGCGCCGGGCTGCGCCGCGGCGACGCGATCAACAGCGTCGGCGACGTGCTGGTCGACGAGGTCTCGATGTTCTACCGCGCGGTGTGGAGCGCCGGACCGGCCGGCACGCGCATCACGCTCAGCATCGAGCGCGAGGGCGACGAGTTCGACGTC
>CAYTFW010000308.1:0-2245 GCA_964437145.1 uncultured Rhizobiaceae bacterium | reverse complement strand
GCGCTCGCCGGTCGCCGACCCGCCGCAGCGGTCTGGCCGGCCGGCGCCGCCAGCGTCGGCGCCTTCGCCGTCGTCCTGTTCCCCGGACTGCTGACGCCAAGCGAACTGGCGGCGCTCCTGCTGGTGCCGGCGATCGCAGTGGGTGTCACCGGCTATGTCGGCGCGACACCGCCCGTGCGCGGCGCCTGGTTCGAGCGAGCGGTGGCCGATCTCGGCGGGCTGATCCTCGCGCTGATCGCGCTGAACCTCGTCGCCGTGCTCCTGGTCGCGATCCCCTGGGTCGTCGACGCCAAGCGGACGCTGGCCGGGGTGGCGCCGACGGCGATGCTGGCGTTGACCTTCATCGCCTACATCGTCGTCGCGTCTTTCGCCACGCCGGTGGTCAGCGTGGCCATCGTGCTGATCATGGTCAGCGCCACCTATGGCGCTGGCGTGTCCGCCGACATCCTGGTCGTGGGCCTCGCGATCGCCACCTTGCAAACCGCGGTCACCCGCGGCACCGCGCGCGAACCCTCGCCTTCAGCCGGTTCCGTCGCCCTGCCGCCTCGGCAGGCGGGGTGGGCGCAGATCCTGATCATGATCATCATCACGGCGTTCGCCTTCGCCTCGGTCCTCGGTTGGGTCTGAGGATCAGCGCGTGCGATAGACGCAGTCCCAGACATGCGCGCGCATGAACGCGTCGAGCGCCGCCCGGTTGCCGTTGAAGGCGTTGCGATCGATCGGCTTGCCGTCGATGCGCGATTGCGGCAGCAGCGCGCTGGCCGTGCGATCGCCATCGGTGTACTGCCACAGCACGAAGTTGCGCCACGGCAGGCCGTCGAGCCTTGGGCCCGAGCCGTCGCGCAACAGCCCGCTGCCCTCGGCGCGCAGGCTGGCGATCCATAAAGGCTGGCTGCCCAGCAATTGCCAGAGACCGGGCCGCTCGGCGATGTCGCCGCGCCGTTCCTTCAGGAAGTGCTCGTAGCTGTAGACCAGGATCGGCTTGCCGGTGCGCGCGATGACCCGGCGAATGAAGCCGCCGAGCTCGGCCGCCGACATGTAGTTGTCGGGATCGCTGCTGGTCGGTTCCCAGTCGACTGCCAGCAGGATGCGACGGCTCGCCGACGGCAGACGATCGCACGCCGCCTTCACGACCTTCAGGAAGTCGTCGGCCTGTTGGGCGCCACTGCCGGTGCGCGTGCCGACATGGTAGGCGCCGAGGCCAATGCCGTTCGCAGCCGCCTGCGCCAGGCGCTCCTCAAAACGGAAATCCGCGTCGCTGAAATTGCCGATGTCGAGCCCGATGGTGGCGCGATGGATGATCAGCGACACGTCGTGGCGCGTGCGCATGCGCGCGTCGACCGCGACCTCATTGTGGCTCGACAGGTCGATGACGCTGGTCGTGAGCTGTTGCGCCGGCGCCGCGCCCGGCAGAAAAAGGCCTGCGACCAATATCAACGCCCTAACGCAGCCGCGCATCGCCCAACAACTCGAGAAAACGCGCCGCGGCCTCGATGTCGGCCCGCAGGCGCTGATGACGCAACGTGGCTTCCGAGTCAGCGCCCCAGCGCTCGATCTCGAACAGCGCGTCGAGCTCGGCAGCCTCAAAGGCGGCGGCGCCGTCGAGGTGCCGGTCGGAGACGGCGAGCGCCAGCACCACCGAGCCCATCCAGGTTGTCAGGTTGTAGAGCGCCGCCAGCGCCAGATCGCCATGCGCGGCCACGGCCAGCCGCACGCGTTCGATCGACTCGGGCGGCTGTGGCCGCAGGATCACGCCCGCCGCCGGCTCGAGTCGCGCGCCATGGCGCTCGCCGAACCAGGCGAGCAACGGGTCCCAGACCTTGCACTGCCGGGCGACCAATGAATCGGGGTCGGTAGCGCGATAGCACAGCAGGTCGGAGCCGGCGTACTTGGCGGTATCGGCGATCACCTTGTCGCGCTGGCCCGGCACCCTCTCCAACCCCGTCGCCGCCAGCCGCATCAGCGGCATGTTCGTCGGCTTGATCTCCCCGCCCGCGGGCTGCGCCTGCCATTCGGCGGCGATAGCGCGCGCCAGCGTTTCGTTCGGCACGACGAGGAAAGCGCCACCGGGTGCGCGGATCGGCTTGCCGTCGAGACGCACGTCGAAGCCGCCCTCGACGGCGGACGTGCCGGCGGTGGCGTAGAAGCGTTTCATAGACGCACCGCGCGACTAACATGTGTGGCGTTATATCCTTCTCCCCGCGAAGGCGGGGAGAAGGTGCCGAGCGTCAGCGAGGCGGATGAG
>CAYTFW010000307.1:0-2267 GCA_964437145.1 uncultured Rhizobiaceae bacterium | reverse complement strand
GCGACCTCCGGCGTGACAGGCCGGCGTTCTAACCAACTGAACTACGCCCGCAATACGATTTCGTTGGCGGCCGCACGTTTAGACGAGCGACTCCAGCGAGTCAATGAAAAGGCCACCCGTTGGTGGGGGCGTTTTCCCTTGCGGATTCAGGCTTCTGGAAGCGCCGGCAAGACGCATGAGCCGAGGGGTTATTGGCGCGAGCGACGGGACTCGAACCCGCGACCTCCGGCTTGACAAGCCGGCGTTCTAACCAACTGAACTACGCCCGCATCGCGATGCCGTTGGGGCGCGGACGTCTATACGAGCAGCCGCTGTCAGTCAATGAACCGTCGGTTGTGGGCGGCGGATGGTGGGCGATGACGGACTCGAACCGCCGACCCCCTCGGTGTAAACGAGATGCTCTACCAACTGAGCTAATCGCCCGCCGCCCGACGCAGCGGGATACCACACCACCGCGGTTGCGCGAACCCCGCTGTCATTCCGAGCGCAGCGAGGAATCCAGGGAATCCGCCTAGATTCCTCGCTGCGCTCGGAATGACAGAGAGGACGGCGCAGCTTCGCCGTCAGTTCAATGCGTCCTTGAGCGCCTTGCCGGCCTTGAACTTGGGTTGGGTCGAGGGCGCGATCTTGATCTTCTCGCCGGTCCTGGGGTTGCGGCCCTCACCGCCCTTGCGTTTGGTGGCGTAGAAGGTGCCGAAGCCCACTAGCATCACCTTGTCCTTCTTTTTCAGCGCCTTGGTGATCACATCGAACATCGCCTCGATCGCCGCGGCGGCTTCGGTCTTGGCCAATCCCGCGTTGTTGGCGACGGCAACGACGAGATCATTCTTGTTCATGGAGGGGCCCCAGCAACTGGACTGCGCGTTGGGCAAAATCTAAGGCCCAAGTCGCCGCCCCGTCAATGCGCGTGATACCAGATATGGGGCCGATTAAACGCTCAGTACCGCTATATGCACCCCAACGCGGACGGGCCGCCCAAAGGGCGGCCCGTCGCATGAGTTCCCGCCGGACGGCCGGATCAGTGGGTCAGGACGCCTTCGACGTCCTCGCCGGCGGCCGGGCGCACCGGCTCGTTGTCCGTCTCGTCCTTCCACTCGATCGGCGTCAGCGGCCCCGACAAAGCCCGCGCCAGCACCTCGTCGACCGTCGTGACCGGGACGATATCGAGCCCCTTCTTCACGTTGTCGGGGATCTCGGCGAGGTCCTTCTCGTTCTCCTTGGGGATCAGCACGGTCTTCAGGCCACCGCGCAGGGCGGCCAGCAGCTTCTCCTTCAGGCCGCCGATCGGCAGCACGCGGCCGCGCAGGCTGATCTCGCCGGTCATCGCCACGTCGCGGCGCACCGGGATGCCGGTGAGCACCGACACGATCGACGTGCACATCGCCACGCCGGCCGACGGACCGTCCTTGGGCGTCGCGCCCTCGGGGACGTGGACGTGGATGTCACGGCGCTCGAACGCCGTCGGCTTGATGCCGAACGACACCGCGCGCGAACGGACGTAGGAACGCGCCGCCTGGATCGACTCCTGCATCACGTCGCCGAGCTTGCCGGTGATCGTCATGCGGCCCTTGCCGGGCAGCATCACCGCCTCGATCGACAGCAGCTCGCCGCCGACCTCGGTCCACGCCAGGCCGGTGGTCACGCCCACCATGTCCTCGCTCTCCACCTCGCCGAAGCGGAAGCGGCGCACGCCGGCGAACTTGTCGAGGTTCTTCGGCGTGACCTTCACCTTGGTGACCCCCTCCATGAGGATCTCCTTGGTGACCTTGCGGGCCACGTTGGCGAGCTCACGCTCGAGGTTCCGAACGCCGGCCTCGCGCGTGTAGTAGCGGATGATGTCGCGCACCGCCTTGTCGGTGATCTCGACCTCGCCGTTCTTCAGGCCGGCCGCCTCGATCTGCTTGGGCAGCAGGTGCTTGCGCGCGATCTCGACCTTCTCGTCCTCGGTGTAGCCGGCGAGACGAATCACCTCCATGCGGTCGAGCAGCGGCTGCGGCATGCGCAGCGTGTTGGCCGTGGTGATGAACATCACGTCGCTGAGGTCGTAGTCGACCTCGAGGTAGTGGTCGTTGAACGTGTTGTTCTGCTCGGGGTCGAGCACCTCGAGCAGCGCGGCCGACGGATCGCCGCGCCAGTCGGCGCCGAGCTTGTCGATCTCGTCGAGCAGGATCAGCGGGTTCGACGACTTCGCCTTCTTCATCGACTGCACGATCTTGCCCGGCATCGAGCCGATATAGGTGCGCCGATGGCCGCGGATCTCGGCCTCG
>CAYTFW010000306.1:0-2347 GCA_964437145.1 uncultured Rhizobiaceae bacterium | reverse complement strand
GATTTTGATCGGCACTGCCTATCAGCAGAAAACGACCGGCGTCACCATCCGGACTTTGTCAGATCACGTCATGCTCGCCCCACCCCATGTAACGACCGAGGTCGGCCGTTTGATCCGCAAAGGCCTACTTGCGAAGCGCCCAAACAAGGACGACCGACGAAGCGTACTGGTCAGCTTGTCCCCGCGCGGCGAAGCCGCCCTTGTAGAGCTCGCACCATTTCTGCGGCGCGTGAATGACTTGCTCTTTCAGAACGTGTCGCGTCGGGAATTTGATTTGATCTCACAATTTTTCAGGACTTTCTCTCTTAATACCGAATATGCGTTGACCGAAATCAAGCGCACGGAAGTTGAGCGCAAATCGCTGAAGCGATGATACGGGATCGTGTCCCCTAGCGTGGTGTAACTGGGCGGCGGGCACCGCATTCACCGGCCAGGGCCGGGCTGGTCAGCTGGCGATCGCCGGAAGGCTGACGGTTGGATCATCGCTCAACGGCGCGATGGTTTCCAGGGTCATGTAGCGGGCACGTTGGACGGCCCATTCATCGTTCTGTTCGAGCAGGATCGCGCCGACGAGGCGGACGATGGCATCTTCATTGGGGAAGATGCCGACCACCTCGGTCCGCCGCTTGATCTCGCCGTTGAGGCGTTCGATCGGGTTGGTCGAGTGCAGCTTGGTCCGATGCTGGGGCGGGAACGTCATGTAGGCGAGCACGTCGGTCTCGGCCTCATCGAGGAAGCCTGCGAGCCTGGGCAGCTTGGGGCGGAGCTGGTCGGCCACCTTGCGCCACTGCGCTGTTGCAGCCTCGGCATCGTCCTGGGCAAACGCGGTGGCGATGAAGGCGGAGACGACGCGCCGCCCGCTCTTGCCGGCATGCGCCAGCGCGTTGCGCATGAAGTGGACGCGGCAGCGCTGCCAGCTGGCGTTGAGCACCTTGCTGACGGTGGCCTTGATGCCCTCGTGAGCGTCGGAGACGACCAGCTTGACGCCGCGCAGGCCGCGGCGAGCAAGCTTGCGCAAAAACGTTGTCCAGAACGTCTCGGCCTCGGAGGGACCGATGTCCATGCCGAGCACTTCGCGCCGGCCGTCACTGTTGACGCCGACTGCAATAATCACCGCGACCGACACGATGCGGCCATTCTGGCGCACCTTCACGTAGGTGGCGTCGATCCATAAATATGGCCAGTCGCCTTCGATCGGACGGGCGAGGAACGCTTTCACCTTGTCGTCGATCTCCGCGCACAATCGCGACACTTGGCTCTTGGAGATGCCGCTCATGCCCATCGCCTGCACCAGGTCGTCCACCGAGCGGGTCGAGACGCCCTGCACGTAGGCTTCCTGCACCACGGCGGTGAGCGCCTTCTCGGCCATGCGGCGCGGCTCCAGGAAGCCCGGGAAGTAGCTGCCCTTGCGCAGCTTGGGGATGCGCAATTCGACCGCGCCGGCGCGGGTCTCCCAGATCCGGTCGCGGTAGCCGTTGCGCTGGGCCAGACGCTCGGGGCTCTTCTCCCCGTAGGCCGCCCCGGTCTGGCCTTCGACTTCCAGCTCCATCAGACGCTGGGCGGCAAAGCCGATCATCTCGCGCAACAGATCGGCATCAGGGGTCTTCTCCACGAGCGTGCGCAGGTTCATCATCTCGTCGGTCATCGGTGGTTCCTCGAATCAGGTTGGTGTCAGCAACCCGACCCTACCGGCGAACCGCCGGTGACCACCGCAAAGCCGCCCGCCCGCTACCGCGCTGTTGGTGGGCGCGCGTGCGGGCGGCTTTGCTCTACCGAGCTACACCATCGCTGGGGACACGACCCGGCCCCACAGCCATTACGCCGCCCAAACCCGCAAGGAAATCGGAAATCCCGCCGTCTCATGTCCGCCCCCAGGCTCAGGACCAAGCATCGTACCGGCTCAGATGAGTACTTGATGGGGGCTGAAACCGGCTTCGCTACGGCAACATGAAATGCGAGCCGATGTCCGAGTTGGGTCAAAAGCCGGCATTTTGGCCTGCCGGCAGGACGTCGGCTTTACCTCCGATAACGACCGCAAGAGCCTACATCGAAAGCTGTGATGCACGCTCACCTCCTCGTTAACAGAGGAGTGCGACCATGCACGATGCAGAAAATTTAGCCACATCCGCCCCCAGGCAGATCCCGTGGAATAAGGGAAAGCTCACCGGCGCGAGGCCGCCGCTCAGGCCAAGGCACGTCTGGGCGATTCGGACCAAGCTTCAGATGGAGCGGCAAATTCGCGACCTGGCGCTGTTCAATCTCGCAATCGACAGCGGGGCTGTGATGTTGTCGCCGTCAAAGTCGATGACGTTGCACCGAACGGCTATGCCATTGATCGCGCCACCTG
>CAYTFW010000305.1:0-2479 GCA_964437145.1 uncultured Rhizobiaceae bacterium | reverse complement strand
CGTTGCCGGCCTTCGCCCTGATCGCGACGCCCAATCTGCTGCGCAACCCCAAGCGCAGCGCGATCACGGTGTTCGGCGCCGCGTTCGCGATCGTTGCCTACGTGTTCCTCTACGGCTTCTTCGACGGCTTCGGCGAGCAACTCGTGGACAACTCGACCCGCTACGTCACCGGGCATCTGCAGATCGAGCGCGAAGGGCTGCGGCGCGACCTCGCGCCGGAACTGGCCTTCGACGCCACCGCCGCGCTCGCCGCGGTGCGCACCCAGCCCGGCATCGCCGCCGCCGCGCCGCGGGTGCAGGCGCAGGCACTGATCAGCAGCCCCACGAAGTCGGTGGGGGTCGTGCTGTACGGCGTCGATCCCGCACTCGAACGCGGCCTCACGATCCTGCACCGGACGCTCGTCGAGGGGTCGGCGCTGGAGGCCGGCGCGGACCGTGACGTCGTGATCGGGCGGCGCCTGGCCGAAAAGCTCGGCATCCGCCTGGGCGAGAAGCTGGTGGTGATGGCCCCCGGCGTGGCCGGCGAACTCGGCACGGCGGCGTTTCGTGTCCGGGGCATCTTCGCGACCGAGAGCAGTTCGTTCGACGGTGCGATGGTCTTCGTCACACTGCCGGCGTCCCAGCGCATGCTGGGCCTCGGCCAGCGGGTCTCGTCGATCAACCTGCGCCTGGCGGACCGCGGCGATGTCGACAGGGTCGTCGCGCAACTGACGCCCCTGCTGGGGAAGGACGGTCTGGTCGCGTCGCCATGGCCGCGCCTGCTGCCGCGGGTGGCGGACATGCTGGGCCTGGTGCGCGCCATTCGCACGGTCATCGTTGCGGTCTTCTTCCTCGTAGTCGCGCTGGCGGTGATGAACACCGTGTTCATGGCGGTGGCCGAGCGCACGCGCGAGTTCGGCGTGATGATGGCGTTGGGCACGCCGCCCGACGCCATCGTGCGAATGGTGGTCTACGAGACGGTAGCGCTCATGCTCGTCGCGTCTGTTATCGGCTACGCGGTCGGTGCGGCGGTCGTCTCGCTGTTGGGCAACGTCGGACTGGACCTGTCGGGCTTCTACCGCGACTACAGCGCCATCCCCGGGCTGACCGGCATCGTCTATCCGAGGCTGGTCGCCGGGAGCCTCGTCGGGCCGGGCGTCGGCCTGTTCCTCGCCAGCGTGGGCGTCTCGCTGTACCCCGCCGTGCGCGCCGCGAGGCTGGACCCGACCGCGGCGATTCGGCACACGTGATGACGCGTCGACAGCGGGGCTTCGGCTGGGTTGCGACCGCGCTGGTGGTGGGCCTGGCGTTCGGTGCCGCCCCGTCGATGGCGCAGACGCGGCCGATGGACCTGACCGGAAGCCTGAAGAGTGTGTTCCTGCGCTCGCGCGCCTCGACAGGTGAGGACTACGCGCTGAGCCTGAACCGGTTGCGCGTCGAGGCCAAGGGCGATCTCGCGCCGGGGCTCGCGCTCGATCTGCAGTACGACAACGAACTGCTGCTGGGCAGCTACTTGGACACGGTGGAGTTTCGTGCGCTCAAGGACACCGCGCCGCCGCAGTATTGGCGGGCCGACGCGAACTACGTCGAGCGCGGCGATGTCTACGGCCGCCATCGCCTGTATCGGGCGGCGGTGAACCTGACCCGCGGCAACGTTGATCTGAAGCTCGGCCGCCAGCGCATCGCATGGGGGACCGGCAGCTTCTGGAGTCCGCTGGACATCCTGAACCCGGTGAGCCCGCTGGCGCTGGAGCGCGAGGAGCGCGTCGGCGTCGATGCCGCGTTGCTCGAGGCCAAGCTTGGACCGCTGTCGCGCGCATCGTTGGTCTATGCCCCAGCGCCGGACCGCGGCCCAGCCAGCCGCGCGTTGCAGTGGCACGGCAACACGGCCGGTGTCGACGCGTCGCTGGTCGTCGGCCGGTTGCGAGGTCTTGACATCGTCGGCATGGATGTCGCCAGCCAGATCGGCGACGTTGGCGTCCGAGCCGAGGCCGCTCGGCTGAATCCGGATGGCGGCCCCACCTTCAACCGGTGGATGGCCGGCGCGGACTATGCCTTCGCGACCGGGCTCACGCTGAGCGCCGAGCTGTACTACAACGGAGCCGGCTCGCGGGATCCGGCCGGCTACGACTTCGCGGGGCTGCGCTCGGGACGGTTGACGAGCCTCGCGACGCGCTACGCAGGGCTGCTCGCGTCCTACGAGATCACGCCGCTGCTGAAGTGGATGACCTATGCGGTCGTCAACGCCGATGACCGCAGCCATGCGATCGACAGTCGCCTGGTGCGATCCATTGCGCCGAATCTGGAACTGACCTTGGGGATGCAACGCTTCTCAGGCGTGGTGGGCAGAGAGTTCGCGATCTTCCCCAACGCACTTCATGTTCAGTTGCAGTGGTTCTTCAAGTCGTAGAAAGTCGTAGCGACCGACCTGCATGATCCGCCCATCTGTTGTCGCTCGCGCTCTCTCACCCCGGTGAAGTCACGTAGTTTTGTGAGGCGG
>CAYTFW010000304.1:0-2510 GCA_964437145.1 uncultured Rhizobiaceae bacterium | reverse complement strand
CGTCGAGCCCGTAGGTCCAGGCGTGATAGGGGCAGACGAGCCGCGCGCAGCGCTCAACCTCGCCGCTCTCAACAAGCCGCGTGCCGCGGTGGCGGCAGACGTTGAGGAACGCGTGGAATTCGCCGCCCTTGTCGCGCGTCAGCAGCAGCGGCTGGCCGTAACCGTCGTGCGTCACCGCCATGCCGGGCGACGGCAGCAGCGCCGAGGGTGCGATGGCGAGCGGCCGCCGGCGGAACACCCGCGCCTGCTCGGCGGCATGCACCTCGGGGCTGGTGTAGGCGGACGCCGGCACGCGCGTCACCAGCGCCGGGGCCATGCCCTTGCTGTGCGGAATGGCGCGGGCTAGCGCGAGCTGGCCGGGCGTCGGGCGGCGGATGGGAGTGATGGCGTCCATCGGTCGTGCGCCTGCCTGTGGTCCCCCTCGTTCGCCTCGCGTTTTGCGCTTTGACGGCGGACGCGCCAAGCCCCTAACGTGACAGGAAACCGGTGTGTTGGCGGGGGAGCGGAATGGTCGATGTCGCAGCGAAGCGGGGCTTTTTCACCGCGCTCGCCGAATATCTGAAGCCCGCCCCGCTCGCCGCCCTCGCGCTCGGCATCTCGTCGGGCTTTCCCTTCACGATGATCGCGGCGACGCTCGCCAGCTGGCTCGCCGACGAAAACATCGACATCAAGGCGGTCACCGCCTTCGCGCTGGTGCTGCTGCCCTACAACGCCAAATTCCTGTGGGCGTGGATCATCGAGGGCGTGCGCATCCCGGTACTGCACCGGATGGGGCGGCGCGTGTCGTGGATGATCGTGGCCGGCTTGCTGGTGATCGCCGCGGTGATCAACCTCGCGATGAATCCGCCGTCCGAAGGCCTGGCGGCGACGGCTTTCGCCGCCCTTCTCGTCGGCATCGCGGGTGCGACCTACGACATCGTCATCGACGGCTACCGCATCGAACTGCTGAAGCCCGAGCAGCTCGGCATCGGCTCGGGCATGTCGCAATATGGCTGGCGCATCGGCAACGGCGTCGCCGGCGCATTGGCGCTTATCCTCGCCGAAGCCTATGACTGGCCGACCGCCTACATTGCCTGCTCGGCCTTCGCGCTGTTCGGGATGGTGACCGCGCTGGTGATGGGCGAGCCCGAGCGCGAGCCGGCGGAGGTGAAAAAGGCAGGCGGCCCGGGCCTCGTCCAGTCCATCGTCGGCCCGTTCCTCGACTTCTTCACCCGCTCGGGCGCGTGGCTCGTCCTCGCCTTCATCCTTGTCCACAAGATCGGCGACACGCTCGCCAACCTGACCCTGCGGCCCTTCTTCAAGGAGCTCGGCTTCACCAAGACCGAGATCGCGGTCTATGACGTCGGCATCGGCTGGTGGGCGCTGATGATCGGCATCTTCGTGGGCGGCATCGTCTACGCGCGCCTCGGCATGAAGCGCGCGGTGTTCCTCAGCCTTGTGCTCATGGCGATCTCCAACCTGTCGTTCGCCGGCCTCGCGGTCGTCGGCAACAATGTCTGGGCGATGGCGGCCGCGGTCGGCTTCGAGAATTTCGCCAGCGGCATCGGCGGCGTCGCCGTCGTCGCCTATTTCTCGGCGCTGTGCGACCTGCGCTTCACCGCCGCCCAGTTCGCGCTGATATCGGCCGCGGCCAGCGTCGGCGGCCGGGTGCTGACCGCATTGTCGGCGGGTAGCCTGATTACCGTCGTCGGGTTTGTGGACTTCTACCTCATCACCACGCTCGCCGCCGTGCCCGGCATCCTTCTTTACTGGTGGATGCTGAGAAGCGGCCTCGTCGATGCATCGGTGGGCCGGGACCGCTGAGCGTGGCTTCTCATTTCGGTGCCGGTGCGCTGAGCCGGATCAACCGCACGGTCACGGAAATTCCGACCAGCGCGAGGCCGTTTACCGCATCTGAAAGCGCACCGGCAGCGTCTTCAGGCCGCTGACGAAGTTGGCCTTGGTGTTCTTCGGCTCGCCGGCAAGCTCGATCCGGTCGAGGCGGCTCAGCAACTCCTCGAACAGGATCCGCATCTCCAGCCGCGCCAGATGCAGGCCGAGGCAGAGGTGGACGCCGTGGCCGAAGGCGATGTGCGGATTGGGCTTGCGGTCGACGCGGAAGGCGAAGGGATCGTCGAACACCGCTTCGTCGCGGTTCGCCGACCAGTAGAACAGCGCCAGCGCCTCGCCGGCGCGGATGGTCTTGCCGCCGACCTCGGTGTCGGTGAGGCAGGTCCGCATGAAGTGCTTCACCGGCGTCACCCACCGGATCGATTCCTCGACGAAGGACGGGATCAGCCCGGGATCAGCCTTCAGCTTCGCCAGCTCGCCCGGATTGCGCAGAAGCCCGAGCAGGCCGCCCGAGACCGTCGAGCTGGTGGTGTCATGGCCGGCGGTGGCGGCGATGACGTAATAGCTCATCGCCTGCAACTCGCCGATGGCGGCGTCGTCGATGCGGCCGTTGGCGATGACGGTCGCCAGATCGTCGCGCGGATTGGCGCGGCGGTCGGCGGTGATCGCGCCGAAATAGC
>CAYTFW010000303.1:0-2516 GCA_964437145.1 uncultured Rhizobiaceae bacterium | reverse complement strand
ACACCTTAATCTGGTGTTGCACTTCGTTTGTGAACTCAGGGGGATCCAGGCATCTGCCCTGGATCCCTCGCTGCGCTCGGGATGACAGCGAGATCAGTTCGAACGAAGTACGTCGCTACGACGGCCGGAAGAAACGCTCAGTGGCTTCGTCGGCGGGGAAGAAGCACTCGACCCTGACCTCCTGAAGCGTGACGTCCTGCGGCGTGCCCAAGGTCGCGATGGTGGTGAACAGGCGCAGCTTGGTGTCGCCCTTGCGGAAGTCGACCGTGAGCACCGGCGTGGGCGTCTCGTCGAAGCGCTGGTGGCGCCAGGCGCGCGGCACGTCGGGCAGCGCCATCACGTCGTCGATGAAGCGCAGCGCGTCCTCGTCGCCACCATCGGCCAGGATCTCGGCATAGGTCGTGCGCACGAGGTGGCGTGCGACGTCCTCCCAATTGTCGATGCGCGGGCGCAGCAGATCGCGCGAGAGGATCGAGCGCAGGAGGTTGGGCCGTCCTGTCAGCTTGGCGGCGCCAGGCGCGCCGTCGAGCAGGAAGGCGGTCAGGCGGTTGGCCGGCCCGTTGGCGTCCATCAGGTTCCACAGGCGGTCGACGACCACCGCCGGATACGGCTCCTGCTGCTTGAGCATGTGGTTGATCGCCTGTCGCACCACGCCCAGCTCCGGCGCGCCGAGGTCGCGCTCGCGGTAGACCGGCGCGAAGCCGGCGGCGAGCATCAGCGCGTTCTGCTGGCGCAGCGGCACGTCGAGCGCGCCGGCGAGCTGGCCCACCATCTCGCGGCTGGGCCGCGCGCGGCCGGATTCGAGGAACGAGACGTGGCGCTGCGACACGCCCGAGCGCAGCGCCAGCTCGAGCTGGCTGGCGCCGCGGCGGCGACGCCATTCGCGCAGCATCGAGCCGAAACCGGATTCCGCGCGCTCGGCGAGCGTAGTCTCTCGCATGGGACACTCCTCCAGATCGTCCCTGAGGTAGCACCGCGACATCGCGCTGGCGATTACCTCCCACGTATTTGAGATGCCGGCGCCGTCGGCCCAGGTTGGGGTCACGCCTGATGGAAGGCGCATGGAGGTTGAGATGTCCGATGTTTCACGATCCCCGGACCAGCTGCTGCGTCGCACGCTCTACGGCAACGCCGCCTTCTCCGTCCTGAGCGGCGCCGCTCTGGCGCTGTTCGCCGGCTCGCTGGCGCGCGCCAGCGTCGCCGCCCCGGCCACGTTGCTGGGCCTCGAGCTCGGCACGGCGATCCTGCTATTGGGCATCGGCGTGATTGGCTTCGGCGCGATCTGCTGGTTCATCGCCAGCCGCGGGCAGATGCCGGTGGCGCTGGCCCGCGTCATCCTGTGGGCCGATATCGGCTGGGTCGCCGGCAGCGCGCTGCTGCTCGCGCTCGCCGCGCCGACGCTCACCGGCTGGGGCTTCGCCCTGATCATCGGCCTGGCGCTCGTGGTCGCCGATCTGGCGATCTTCGAATGGCTCGGCCTGCGACGGATGACGGCGTAGCACCGCCAACTACCTTCCCCCGCTTCGCGGGGGAAGGTATTCATCACTTCATCAGATTGGGCACGATGAGCTTGGGCAGGAAGAGCGCGATGTCGGGGAAGATGATCATCGCCACCAGCACCAGGACCATCGGCACCAGCATGATCAGCGTGTCCTTGAGCGCGAATCGCAGGCGCACGCCTGCCACGGCGCAGGATACCATCAGGCAGAGCCCGTAGGGCGGCGTCACCAGGCCGAAGGCCAGGGAGACGATCGCGATGATGGCGAAGTGCACGGGGTGCAGCGACGCCGACTTGGCCAGCGGCTCGAGCACCGTGCCGACGATGATGATGGCGGGGATGGCGTCGAGGAAGCAGCCGACGATCAGGAAGACGAAGGCGATGAAGAAGCCCACCCCGATCGCGCCCAGGCCCCAGCTCGTGACATCGGCCAGCAGCACCTGCGGGATCTTGTAGTAGGCCAGCAGCCAGCCGAAGGCCGAGGCGGTGCCGATGCAGAACAGCGCCACCGAGGCCAGCTTGCCGGTCTCGAGCAGCGCGCCATAGACCTCCTTCGCGCCCATCTCGCGGTAGACGATGATCGACAGCAGCGCCGAGTAGAGCACCGCGACGCAAGCCGACTCGGTGGCGGTGAACCAGCCGAGCAGGATGCCGCCGACGATGATGAAGGGCGTGAACAGCGCCGGCAGCGAGATCCACAGCGCGCACAAGAGCGCGCGGAAGCCTTCCCAGGGATAGGTCGGGTAGCCGCGCTTTACCGCGTAGACATGCACCGTCGCCATCTGCGCGCCGGCGATCAGCAGGCCGGGGATCACGCCGGCGAGATAGAGCGCGCCGATCGAGGTCGAGATCAGCCCGCCCCAGACGATCATCAGGATCGAGGGCGGGATGATCACCGCCAGCACCGCCGAGACCGCGGTGATGGCGATTGAGAAGGAGAGGTCGTAGCCCTCCCGCGTCTGCGCATCGATGAAGATCTTGCTCTGGCTCGCCGCGTCGGCGGTCGAGGAGCCGGAGA
>CAYTFW010000302.1:0-2557 GCA_964437145.1 uncultured Rhizobiaceae bacterium | reverse complement strand
TCATCCGCCTCGCTGGCGCTCGGCACCTTCTCCCCGCCTTCGCGGGGAGAAGGAACTCAATCATAAAAGCTTTCGATCCTCGCCGTCTTGAACGCCGGGCGCGCCTGGATGCGGTGCCACCAGTCGTGCACGCGCCGGTGCTTCGCCGCCGATACCGCGTCGGGCGCGATCTCCTCGTCGATGCGCTTGACGAACGGCACGACGGCGATATCCGCAATCGAGTATCGGCCACCGATCAGCCAGCCGCCACCCGTATCGAGCATGCCCTCCATGCGATCGAGCAGCACCACCAGCTTACGCCGCGCCTCGGCCTCCTCGGCCTCGGTATAGGGCCTGCGCGCCGCGCGCAGCCACGCCTCCTGCCGCTCCTTGCTGGGAATGCTCTTGAGCTTTTCCGCCAGCTCGGCATCGCTCAATTGGGCGGCGACCTTGGCGATGCTGTGCTTCCAGTTGAAGATGATCAGGTTGCCGATCAGCCCGTCGACATGGCGGATCCAGTTGCGCATGGTCGCGCGGTCGTAGGCGCCCTCGGGCCTGAGCGGCGGATCGGCGATCGTCTCGTCGAGGTACTCGCAGATCGTGCCGCTCTCGTAGAGCGAGCGGCCGTCCGCCAGCACCAGCAGCGGGATCACGCCCAGCGGATTCTTCGCCAGGTATTCGGGCGTGTGATGCTCGCCCTTCGTGAGGTCGACCAACACACTGTCGAACCGCACGCCCTTCTCCGCCAGGCACAGCCGCACGCGCCGCGAGGCGCTCGACCTCCAGGCATGATGCAACACCGGCAACGCCATCGAACGCGCCTCCTCTTCCCCAGAAGGCACGCTAGCACGCTTCCACCTCTCTCCTACCGTCTCGTGAACGCCGGGAAGATCATCATCCCTCCACGGCGCCCCGCGGGAGCGTGTCAGCTCAAGCTGCCCGGATAGTCGCGCCAGATCGAGGGCTCGAGCTTCAGATGCGTCGCCGCCGGATAGCGCGTCAGCCAGTGCCGCGCGCATTGTGCGCTGGTGGCATTCCACAGATCGGGCAGGCCGCGCGCGTGGTCGAGGAAGCGCTCCAGTACCGGCAGGCGGCTGGGCCAGCCGATGCCGTGCGGGTGCAGCACCATCGCGAAGTGCCGGCCGCGCTTGTACTGCGCGTCGAGCTCGGCCTTCCAGTTGCGATAGAGGCCCTCGGGATTCTCCAGGCCGGTGCCCTTCTTGGGGAACAGCAAGAAGTACTGGTCGTCGAAATGGTAGTAGTACGGCAAGGTGAGGATCGCGCGGCGGCTGGCGAAGTCGCTGACCCAGTAGTGCGGCGCGTCGTCGGCCAGGCCGTTGCCGAAATACTCGTAGCCGGCCTCGATCAGCAGATCGACAGTGTGGGGGCTTACCGCGCCGCCAGCGAATTTGTCGGAGGGACGCGGCAGCGAGAACCAGCCCGAGGGACGCACGCCGCTCGCCGCCGTAAGGATCTCAGTCGTACGCAGCAATCGCGCGCGTTCGTCGTCGCGCGCGAGCTGGCTGACATCCTCGTGCTTGAAGCCGTGCGCGGCGATCTCGTGGCCCTCCTCGGCGAGGCCGCAGATGGTGGCGGCGTGGATCTCGGCGATGACAGCGGGCACGGCGAAGGTGGCGCGCAGGCCGTAGCGCTTCAGCGTCTCGCGCACACCCGCCAGCCCGCCATGCATGGCGAAATGCGCGTCCGACGTGGCGAGGTCCTTGGCCGTGATGCCGGCGGGTCCGCAGGGCGGGCTGAGGTCGACGACTACGCGAAAGCAGCAACGCTTGCCCTCGGGCCAATGGATATCCGCGTCGGCGATGCCGCGCTCGTCGCTGATCGTGTAGCGCTCTTTCCAGGGCATCGTTCACGCCTTTCCCGCACGCGCCGAGAGGGAGGCAGGCGGATGCGTTTGCAGCACATGCCGCGCGACCCGCTCGACGGTCGGGAACCACACGCCGGGCAGCACCTTCATGCGCGTGATCAGGCGATCGAGCATGGCGATGCGCAACGCGCGTCCCGACACGAACGGATGCATACAGACATTGAGGTAGCCGCCTTCGCGGTACTCCCGCATGAAGGCGTCCCACCAGATCGCCTCGACATGGTCGGGGTCCATCATGCGCTGCGCCTCGTTCTCGCTGCTGAGCCAGGCAAAGCTGAAGAACATCGCGTCGTCGATGACATAGTGGAACGGCAGGTTGAGCAGCGGGCCGGCGCCGTCGGGCTTGCTCACGTAGTGCGGGCGATGATCGACCGTGTCGTGCGAGTTGTAGATGAAGCCTTCCTCGAGCAGCAGCGCCTGGGTGTGCCAGCTGCGCGTGCCCACCGGTCGCTTGCCGGTCAGGCGCTCGATCGCCGCCTTGGCTTTGCGCAAATGATCGCGCTCCATATCAGGGTCCGCCGGCACGCGATGCTCCCACATGTGGTCGGCGATCTCGTGGCCGCTCTTCGACGCCGCCTTCACCGCCTCGGGGTAGAGCTCGCAGATGCGGCCGGGCGTGAAGATGGTGGCCTTGATGGCGTGGCTGTCGAACAGCTCGATCAGGCGCCAGATGCCGACGCGGCCGCCGAACTC
>CAYTFW010000301.1:0-2661 GCA_964437145.1 uncultured Rhizobiaceae bacterium | reverse complement strand
GAGGGAGGAAGACGCGCTAGCCGATGGAAGCGCTCGGCCACCTGATGTCCGGCTTCGCCGCCGCGCTCAGCGTCAACTATCTGCTCTACGCCTTCGCCGGCTGCGTGCTGGGCACCTTGATCGGCGTGCTGCCCGGCCTGGGGCCGGCGGCGGGCACGGCGATCCTGATTCCGATCACCTTCAACCTCGATCCGACCGGCGCCATCATCATGCTGGCGGCGATCTACTACGGCGCGATGTATGGCGGCACCATCACCTCGGTGCTGATCAACGTGCCGGGCGAGGCGGCCTCGGTGGTGACCTGCATCGACGGTCACCAGATGGCCAAGCAGGGCCGCGCCGGCTCGGCGCTGGCCATCGCCGCCATCGGCTCCTTCGTCGGTGGCGTGGTCGCCACCATCGCCCTGGTACTGGTCGCCGCCCCGCTCGCGACCTTGGCGCTGAAGTTCGGGCCGGCCGAGTTCTTCGCCCTGATGGTGGCCGGGCTGTGCCTGGTGGTCGGGCTGGCCGGCAACAACATGTGGGCGGCGCTGCTGATGACCATCGTCGGCCTGCTGATCGCCATGGTCGGGCTCGATCCGGTGCGCGGCGCGCCGCGCTTCACCTACGGCCTCAACGAGCTGATCGACGGCGTCGGCTTCGTGCCTGTGGTGATGGGCCTGTTCGGCGTCGCCGAGCTCCTGATCGCGGCCGAAAAGCGCCAGACGCGCATGATCGAGGCCGACCTGCAGAACTGGAACCTCAGCAAGGACGAATGGCGCCGCTCACGCGGCGCGATCGCGCGCGGCACCGGCATCGGCTTCGTGCTCGGCCTGATCCCGGGCGTCGGCTCGATCGTGCCGACCTTCATGGCCTATGTGCTGGAGAAGCGCCTGTCGAAGAACCCGGAGCGCTTCGGCAAGGGCGCGGTCGAGGGCGTGGCGTCGGCCGAGACGGCCAACAATTCCTATGCCAACGGCGCCATGGTGCCGCTGCTGTCGCTCGGCATCCCGAGCTCGCCGACCATCGCCGTGCTGATGGGAGCCTTCATCATCCACGGCCTGCAGCCCGGACCGTTCCTGTTCAAGGAGCGGCCCGATCTGGTGTGGACGGTGATCGCCAGCTTCTTCACCGGCAACGTGATCCTGCTGATCCTCAACCTGCCGCTGGTCGGGCTGTGGGCGAAGCTGCTGAAGATCCCGTTCGGTTATCTCTGCGCCGGCGTGCTGATCTTCTGCATCATCGGCTCCTACAGCCTGAAGCAGACCATGTTCGACGTCTGGGTGATGCTGGGCTTCGGCGTCATCGGCTACATCCTGCGCAAGCTCGACTTCCCGCTGGCGCCGGCGATCCTGGCGCTGATCCTCGGACCGATGATGGAGAAGTCGCTGCGCACGACCTTGGAGATCTCCGGCGGCAGCTTCGCCATCTTCCTCGAGCGCCCGGTGGCGCTGGCGCTGCTGGCGATCCCGCTGCTGGTGGTGGCGACGATGTTGCTGCGACCGCGTACCTTCGCCAAGCTCAGGGAGTCGGATATCGAATGACCAGCTCTTACCTTCCCCCGCTCGCGGGGAAGGTAACCCTTAAACGTTGAGAGGAATCGCCATGCTTATCCGTCGTCGCACATTGCTCGCCGCATCCGCCGCCACGGCGCTCGCTAGCCCGGCGGTCGCGCAGGGCAAGTTCCCGAGTCGCGGGCTGCAGATGGTCGTCGCCTTCGCCGCCGGCGGCAGCACCGACGTGGGCGCGCGCCTGCTCGCCGCCGCGGCCGAGAAGGAACTCGGCCAGACCGTCACCGTGGTCAACAAGGCGGGCGCCGGCGGCCAGCTCGGCTTCACCGAGATCGCCCGCGCGCGGCCCGACGGCTACACCCTGGGCTTCATCAACCTGCCGGCGGTCAACACCATCGTGCTCGATCCCGAGCGCAAGGCCATCTTCAATATGGAGAGCTTCATCCCGGTCGCCAACCAGGTGCTCGACCCCGGCCTGATCTGGGTCAAGGGCGACAGCCCGTTCAAGACCATGAAGGACCTGGTCGACGCGGCGAAGAAAGCGCCCAACACGCTGCGCGCCTGCACCACGGGCATCCTGAGCGACGATCACCTCGCCATCCTGATGACGCACGAGGCGGCGGGCGTCGAGTTCCGCATCGTGCATTTCGACTCCGGCGTGCAGCAGCTCGCGGGCGTCATGGGCGGCCATGTCGACGTCGCCTTCGACAACGTGGGCAGCGTGGTCAAGCGCGTGCAGTCGGGCGAGGTGCGCGGGCTCGCGGTCACCGACGACGTGCGCTCGCCCTTCCTGCCCGACGTGCCGACCACCAAGGAGCTCGGCTATCCCACCATCATCTCCAGCTCGACGCGCGGCGTCGCCGTGCCCAAGGGCACACCGGCCGACGTGGTCAAGGTGCTGGAGGCGGCGCTCTTGAAGGCGATCAACAGCCCCGACATGAAGTCGAAGATGGACGCCGCCGGCCTGGCGCTCAAACCGATGGTCGGCGCGGAATACGCCAAGTACTACGCCGACACGCACAAGCAGGCGACCAAGTACACGGAATGGGCGCTGAAGATGCGGTAGGGCTCTTCCTCCCTCTCCCCGCGAGCGGGGAGAGGGTCGGGGTGAGGGGCTGCATCGAGTGGCGCATCCCTGCCGTACGCAACCTGCGACTCCCCCTCACCCTAA
>CAYTFW010000300.1:0-2666 GCA_964437145.1 uncultured Rhizobiaceae bacterium | reverse complement strand
GCGATGACTGATTCATTGTGCACCTGCTCGTCAAGTATTTGTAAACATTGAGATCTGTCTTTCGGAATCGGCCCGACACGGGCGACCTTTTTGCTTGAGCGCAGCAACGACCTGCTCACTTGCGAGGTCGGCCGCACGGATCTGATGTGGTGCGTCCGGCATAATCTGCTCGCTGTTGAGGATGCCGGCTTTGATGAGCTTGCGAACTTGATGATGGCTGACACCGAGCTTTGCGGCGGCATCGCGCAGCGTCAGCCACTCGCCATTCTTCTCGGCGGAGAGGTAGCCGTGGATGCCGCGTACACGGCGGAGCGAACTGACGCGGTGCGCCGTCCAGGTCTTGCCTTGGCCGGTCGGCATTCCCATTCGGTTCAGAGAGGCGGCGATGTCCTGATCGGACCATCGGCCTGCCATGCTGCGAATGACGGCGAGCGCTTGCTCGGGTGTGCTGCACCCGTGTTCCCCGGTTCGCGGCTTGCGGACGCGCAGCTCGGAGTGCTGGCCGCCCTTCCAGTGGATGACGAGCACGATCTCACTGGCCTCCTTGTCGATATCGACGACGATCTCTGTGATCAGTGCCCGCACCAGTCGCTGGCGCGTCCGCATCGTGGTTCGCGGCGCCTTCCATGCCGCCAGGAGATCATCGGCCAATCCAGTGAAGTCTGGACACACATCATCGGCTTTTGGCATCTGCATTCGATCGAACCGCTCTCGGCAACGCTCGACACGCTGCAGAGCAGTCTCCCACGCCTTCTCCAGCTGCGCTGCGATCAGGCGATTGTCAGGGTCGCAAGCGGCATAGCGGCGTTCAGCGAGCGACGCGTCGTATTGGGCTTGCTGCAGCTCCAACTCGGCAATGCGCCGCCTGTCCTGATCCTCGTCTCTGAGCATCCGGTCGGCCTCCTCAGCCGCCTCGATCGCCATCGGCGCCACGGCGCGCAGCATCTCTGCCGCGATGGTCTCGTCGATGCGCTTGCCGGCGACGCTCAGGCAACGCCGCTGCCCCAACTGCACGTTCGGCTGTTCGCATCTGTAGATCGGCCGCGGATAGCGACCGGTGTAGAGAACGCTGAGCCGACGACCACAGCGAGCACAGCAGATGAGACCGGCCAGCAGGGCGCGCCCGCCGCGCCCTGACTTCGTGTCCCCAACCCTGCCGTAGGCGTTGCCCGCAAGCAGCGCCTGATTGCGCTCGAACTCCGCCCAGCTGATGTAGCCCTCGTGATGATCCTTGATGAACACCTCCCACGTGTCCATCGGCTTGTGGTGGCCATAGCTCTTGCGCGCACGACCATCGACAATCGTGGTGCGCTTCTCGCTCTTGCCATACGCGTAGACGCCAGCATAGAAGGGATTCTTCAGAATCGAGATGACGTTACGATATCTGATTGGCCGCCATTCGAACGATGTCAACGTCTGGCGGTTCGGGTAGGGAAAATGGACGTTCTGCGACGCCATCCACAACAGCACCTGGCGGGCGCTCCCGAGCTCACGGAACTTCTGAAAGACAAGCCTGATCACCTCCTGCAACCGCCGGTCCGGATCGAGGCCGAGGCCGACGTACCGATCCCAGGCGTAACCGATCGGACTGGATATCCTCAGCTCGCCGCGCCTGGCCTTCGATCGTGCTGCCTCGTACATCCGCGATCGGATGATCCCCAGCTCGAACTCGCTGATGCTCCCCTTCATGCCGAGCAGTAGGCGGTCGTTCGGTCGGCACGGGTCGTAAACGCCATCGAGGTCGATGACGCGGGCTTCCACCAGTCCGCACAACTCGAGCAGGTGATGCCAATCACGTCCATTGCGTGCGAGTCGCGAGGCCTCAAGACAAAGCACGGCGCCAACCTGTCCGGCGCACAGGGCGGCAACCAGGCGATCGAAGCCGGGTCGTTCGACGGAGCCACTTGCAGTGCGACCGAGATCGTCGTCGATCACTTCGATATTAGTGAAGCCGCGTCGGCGCGCGACTTCAACCAGCTCGTACTGGCGCCTCTGGCTCTCCAGGTTCAATTGAACCTGCTGTTGCGTCGATTGGCGGACGTAGACGATCGCCTTACGTTGCAGAACCACTGCCGGAAGAAGAGCGTCATGCGTTGTCATCGCCGACCTCCGGCCTTGCTA
This sequence comes from uncultured Rhizobiaceae bacterium, assembly GCA_964437145.1. Classification (GTDB taxonomy): domain Bacteria; phylum Pseudomonadota; class Alphaproteobacteria; order Reyranellales; family Reyranellaceae; genus JAFAZJ01. The sequence goes on along the minus strand of CAYTFW010000300.1, from coordinate 545 downwards.
CGCCGCCCGCCTCGAGCAGGAACCGCGCCATCGCTCTCAGCACGGCTTGGCGTTCCGCCGGTGTCATGGCCCGAAGCCGCACGTCGTCGAGAATGAGATCGAGCTGGCGCGGCGCCGTCAGGGCTGTGTGCCTGCAAGCAAGCTCCGTCCGTCGTGTGAGCGGTAACCGCGCTTCCATCCTGTGCCTCCTGCGTGACGATGTTGCCGTCCGCGGAGACCAGCCGTGATTCGCAGGCGATAAGCAGCTCACGCAGTGAGCAGAGCGCCGCCAGGGAGACCTGTGGTGCGCCGACCTTTAGACTGGCGCAGTAGACCGGATCGAGCTTCCATGCCGGCAAAATCGTCACGGCGCCGGGCGTCAGCTCCACGTGCACCAACTCGCCCGATGCGCGCCGCTCGCTCTGAATGCGACGCACCCTCTGTCCGTACAGCGGGTGCCACCGATATCGGACCACAACATCCGGCCCGACATGGGCATAATGACCGCGAGATTGCGCTCGGCCGCAAGTCGTGGCTGTTCGCCGGCTCCGACCGTGGCGGCGAGC
>CAYTFW010000299.1:0-2746 GCA_964437145.1 uncultured Rhizobiaceae bacterium | reverse complement strand
CTCCACTGGTGTTACGCGCCCTCGTGGCGCACCGGGACGCCGGCGCTCCCAAAGATCAGATGATATTGCGCTCGACGATCGGCCGATTGGCGGCGATGCGATCGAAGCCGAAGGATGTGAGGTCGAGGCTGACGTAGCGGCCGTGCGCGATCAGCTCGGCGACGGCGCGGCCGGTCGCCGGCGATTGCTGGATGCCGTGGCCGCTGAAGCCGGTGGCGAAGATCAGGTTGGCGATTTCAGGATGCGGGCCGACGATGCCGTTATGATCGAAGGTGTTGTACTCGTAGTAGCCGGCCCAGGCGCTCACCACCTTCACCGACTCGAAGGCCGGCACGCGCGCCGCCAGCGGCGGCCAGACCAGCTCGTCCCATTCGCTGTGGTCGACCTCCAGCGGCAGGCCGTCGACGTCGTTCTCGGGCTTGGGCGGCGCGCCCGCCAGCCAGTAGCGGCCTTCCGGGCGGAACCAGATGCCCGACGAATCGATGGTGAGCGGCGCGCCCTCGAAGCGCTCGCGGCAGTCGAAGACGAAGACGCAGCGCCGCCGCGCCTCGACCGGCAACGTCACATCAGCCATCGCCGCGACCGCGGCCGACCACGGACCGCCGGCGTTGACCACGACACCCGCCGAGACCGTTTCGCCGGAGCGAAGGCGCAGCGTGCTCACCCGGCTTGCAGACACGTCGACGCCGACCACCTCGTCATGCAGATAGACCGCGCCCTGCGATCGCGCCTTGCGCCGGAAGGCCTGCATCAGCGCCGGTCCGTCGAACCAGCCTTCGTTCGCGGTGCCAAGCGACGCCTGCACGACACCGTCGAGGTTCATCCAGGGATAGCGCGCGGCGATGGCGGCCGGATCGAGCAGCGCCACGGCGCAGCCCTCGGCGCGCTGGATGGCGTGATTGTCGCGCAGCACCGCCTCGCCGGCCGCCGTCGCCAGGAACAGGTAGCCGGGTTCGCGCAGGCCCAGCACGACCGGCGGCTCGCCCTCGACGCCGAGATGCGCGTTGACGTCGCGCAGGAAGCCGATGCCGAAGCGCGACAGCGCGATGTTGAGCGGCGTGGAGAATTGCTGGCGGATCGACGACGCGCTGAGCGCCGACGACGCGCGGGCATAGGTCGGATCGCGCTCGATCACCGCGACGCGCCCGGCCCAGGCGGGATCGCGCGTCAGCCAATAGGCGATCGAGCTGCCGACGGCGCCGCCGCCGACGATCGCCACGTCATAGGTCCCGCTCATGACAGGACGCGCGGCAGCCACAAGGCGATGTCGGGGAACACCGTGATCAGCATGGTGAACAGCACCATGATGATCATGTAGGGCAAGGTGACGCGCGCGATATAGCCCAGCCCGTCATTGGTCAGGCCCTGGATCACGAACAGGTTGAAGCCGACGGGCGGCGTGATCTGCGCCATCTCGACCACCAGCACCAGGAAGATGCCGAACCAGATCTCGTCGAAGCCGGCGGCCTTCACGATCGGCAGCACGATCGGCAAGGTCATGACGATCATGCTGAAGCCGTCGAGGAAGCAGCCCAGCACGATGTAGAAGGCCATCAGCGCCACGATCAGCATGAACGAGGACAGGCCCAGCCCCTTGACGAAGCCGGCGATGGCGGCGGGGATGCCGAGGAAGGCCGCGGCGTTGCCGAGGATCGAGGCGCCCAGCACGATCATCGCGATCATGCTGCAGGTCAGCACCGAGCCCATCGCCACATCGCGCAGCGCCTGCATGGTGAGCCCGCCCTGCGCGCGCGCCACGAGCACGGCGCCCAGCACGCCGACGGCGGCGGCCTGCGAGGGCGTCGCCAGGCCGCCATACATCGAGCCCAGCACGCAGAGGATCAGGAAGATCGCCGGGGCGAGGTCGCGCAGCGAGGCGAAACGCTGCGACCACGGCATGTGGCGCATCGCGTGCTCGCCTGATGGCACCAGCGATGGCTTGATCGTGGTGTGGATCATCACCCAGGCCATGAAGCACATCGCCAGCAGCACACCCGGGATGAAGCCGGCGGTGAACAGCTTGAGCACCGAGACATCACCCAGCACGCCGTAGATGATCATGATGTTCGAGGGCGGAATCAGGAATCCAAGGGTGCCGGCGCCGGCCAGGCTGCCGATGGCGATGTCCTTGGAGTAGCCGCGCCGCGTCAGCTCATCGAGCGAGATGCGGCCCACGACCTGAGTCGTCGCCGCCGAGGATCCCGAGATCGCCGCGAAGATCGAGCATCCCACGACGTTGACGTGCACCAGGCGCCCGGGCAACAGCGCCGCCCACGGCGCCAAGCCGGCGAACAGCTTGCGCGAGAGCTGGGTGCGGAACAGCAGCTCGCCCATGACGATGAACAGCGGCAGCGCCAGCAGCTCCTGCGTCGTCAGGATGTTCCAGGTGTATTGCGGCAGCAGGCGCTCGAGCGGGATGTCGCGGAATACCGCCAGCAGCACGACGCCGGTCAGACCCAAGGTCAGGCCGATCCAGATGCCGCCGGCGAGCGCGCTGAACAGCACCGCGAACATGGTCGAGACGGCGGAGAACATCGCCTACTCCGCCACCGAGGCGACACGCAGCCGCGGATCCTCGAGCGGCAGGCCGCAACAGGCCTGGAGGAAGCGCGCGAAGAACTGCAGCGCCAGCAGCATGATGCCGAAGGTGATCAGCGCCTGGGGAATCCAGATCGGCGTGTCGCTGTTAATCGAGGTGGCGCCGCGCATGAAGGAGCCGCGGGTAAACAGCACCATCGAATAGGCG
>CAYTFW010000298.1:0-2805 GCA_964437145.1 uncultured Rhizobiaceae bacterium | reverse complement strand
TGGCGTCCTTGCCGATCAGGTCGATACGGCTGATGTGGCTGTCGAGGTTGACGCGGATGCAGGGCCAGTTCAGGCGCGCCGCGACCTGCTCGATATGCGTCGACTTGCCGGTGCCGTGATAGCCCTGGATCATCACACGTCGGTTGTGCGCGAAGCCGGCCAGGATCGCGAGCGTCGTGTCGTGGTCGAACAGATAGTCGGGATCGAGCACCGGGACATGTTCAGTCGGCGTCTTGAAGGCGGGCGCCTTCATGTCGCTGTCGAGGCCGAACGCCTCGCGAACGGAGACCGTGGTATCGGGTACTTGCTGGCCGGAAACGGACGTCATCACCAAATCCAAACGTGGAAACCCCGGCGGGACGCCGGGGCAGCGGAGGATGGCAGGGAGGCTACCCCCCTGCAAGCGCGCAATCGTCGCGATATTCCGCTTGCTGGCATGCCCTTCCGAGGGGGCGATTTTCCTGCCCGATCAAGCGTTTGCCCGGATGCCGCGGCGCGAAGTGGGTTATTCCCGATACCGCCGCGCCGGAGACATCAACACCGCATCTGCGAGATAGGTGCGCGATACGGCGGATACAAGGTGGCGATGCCGCCGGCCGCTTCGGTCGAACGACGAGATTCCCCTGGGGGTTCATTGGGGGTTCATGAGGGTTCGGGGGTCACGGTGACCGGGGTGGGCGGTCACGGTGATTGCCCTCAATCGGTCAACTTGGACGGCGCGGAGGGAACGATTCAATCCCGGCACGATACGCTCTAGCCTGCGCCCCCGACATCACGGAGGACGGGCGATGGCGACGCGCGACATGACGCGGTGGGAAACCGCGATCTGCAAGGTGGTGAGCCACGGCGGCGAGGAAGAGATCGTCGTGCGCGGCCATCGCATGAGCGAGCTGATCGGCGGTGTCTCCTTCGCCCAGGCGATGTTCCTGATGCTGCAGGGCCGCCTGCCGACGCCGGCGCAGGCGCGCGTGCTCGACGCCCTGCTGGTCGCCTCGATCGAGCACGGCATCGCGCCGCCCTCGATGATCGCCCGTTGCTTCGCCTCCTACGGCACCTCGATCCAGGCGGCGGTCGGCGGCGGCATCATCGCCTTCGGCGATCGCATGGGTGGCTTGGGCGAGCAGCTGGCGCGGGCGATGGCCGAACGGCTGGGCAAGCTCGGCGATCCTGCCACGATCGGCGAGGACCGGCTGCGCGCCGCAGCCAAGGACGTGGTCGAGGCGGCGCGAAGCGGCGGTGGCCGGGTGCCGGGCTTCGGCATTCCCCTGCACGGCGCCGATCCGCGCGCGCCCACGCTGCTGGCCATCGCGCGCGACGCCGGCGTCTTCGGCGCCTATTGCCGGCTGGCCGAGCTGATCGGCGAGGAGCTGGCGGCGGTGCGCGGCGGCAAGGCGGTGCCGATGAACCTCGACGGCGTCGGCGCGGCCATCGCGCTCGATCTCGGCTTCGACTGGCGCGCCACGCGGCTCTTCCTGCTGACGGCGCGCAGCGTCAGCATGGGCGCGCATTTTCTCGAGGAGCAGGCGCAGGACACGACGTGGCGCCACCTGCGTGCCGAGCAGATCGAGTACACCGGGCGCGAACCCGACGATACGAGCAGTTGAGCCGCGTGCTAGACTGCCACCCGGTTCGCGTTGCCTCAGCGGGGTCGTCCGTGCCCGACGACGATGTGCTGCATCCGCCCACCTGGAACCGGCCGGCGCCGGAGCGCCACGGTGATATCGACGTCGACGACATCTACGTCGCCGTCGGCCGCGCGCTCAGCGAATGGTCGATGGTCGAGATCGCGCTCGGCCGGCTCTACGGCGCGCTCGACGGCGCACCGCCGCAATCCGCCTGGAGCGTCTACGCCGCCGAGCGCGATCCGCGCGCGCGGCTCGCGCGGCTGAGCGAGGCGGCTCGCGAGCGCTTCAGCGACGGCGAGACCGAGCACAGCGCGACCTGCCGCCGCGTGATCGAAGCCGCCGGCCTCGCCGCGCAGCGCCGCGACGATGTGGTGCACGGCATCGCCGTGCTGTTCCGCCCCGGCGCGCTCGACGGCAGCTACCTCGTGCCCACCGGCTTCACCGCTGGCGACTCCAACGCGCCGGACTACGCCTACACCGCGGCGCAGATCACGACATTGCGCAGCCGGTTCGGCCGGCTGCAGGACGAGATCAACCTGCTGATCCTGCGGCTGCAGGTGGCGGACGGTCATTAAGGCGCGTGACATCGCCGTGCCACCTTTTCACTCGATGATCGAGGGTTGTGACTACTGGAGTCTGCTGTGAAGCGTTTCGTCCTCGAGCTGGCGATGATCGTCACCTGTATCGCCGCCGCCGCCGGCAACGCGGCGCTGGCGCGCTACGCGGGCTTCAACCTCTTCGGCCTGACGCTGTGGTTCGTCATCCCGGTCGGCGCCCTGATCGTCGGCGCAATCGCCGCCAGCGGCGCCATCGTCGCGGCGCGGCTGTTCGATATCCGGCCGTCGCTGTGGCAGGGCATCATCAGCGCCACGATCGTCGGCGCCGCGACGATGCTGCTGATCTACTTCCTCGAATACAACATGCTGGAGGTGCGCGGCACGAAGATCCGCTCGCTGGTGGATTTCTGGACCTACGTCGATCTGTCGCTGACCAAGTCGCACATGCAGCTAGGGCGGTCTCGGCAGGATCTCGGCGAGGCCGGCGATCTCGGCTACCTCTTCGCGCTGCTCAAGCTGGGCGGCTTCGTGCTCGGCGCCTTTTTCATCTTCGCGATGATCCGCGGCATGGCGGCCTGCCCGCGCTGCGGCGCCTACCTCAAGACCGTGCGCACCAAGAAGAG
>CAYTFW010000297.1:0-2865 GCA_964437145.1 uncultured Rhizobiaceae bacterium | reverse complement strand
GGAGAAGGTGCCGAGCGCCAGCGAGGCGGATGAGGGGCTTCCTCGTGCAACGACACAGACTGTTGTCGTTGGGACTCCGTGAAGCCCCTCATCCGCCCTTCGGGCACCTTCTCCCCGCCTTCGCGGGGAGAAGGGAAAGCAGTCACTCCGGCTCGATGCCGGCGTCCTTGATCATCTTGGCCCATTTCGCCGTCTCGGCCTTCACGAAGTCGCCGAAGGCGGCGAGGCCGAGCACCGAGACCTCCATGCGGCCCTGCGTCATGGTCTGGCCGGTCTTCTCGTCCTTCATCGCCTCGACGATCAGGTCGTGCAGCGCCTTCTGGATCGGCGCCGGTGTCGCGGCCGGCGCGAAGACGGCGAGCCAGTAAGTCAGCTCGTAGCCCGGCACGGTCTCGGCGATCGCCGGCAGATCCATCGCGATCTTGGTGCGCGTGGCGCCGGTGACGCCCAGCCCGCGCACCTTGTCGGCGCGGATCTGCGTCAGGCCTTGCGGCAGGTCGGGGAACATCACCTGCACCTGGCCGGCGATCAGGTCGCGCACCGCCTCGGGGCTCGACTTGTAGGGTACGCGCTCGATCTTCACCCCGGCGAGTTGGTTGAACTGCTCCGCCGAGAGGCGCTGCGAGGAGCTGGCCTCGGCGTAGTTGAGCTTGCCGGGATTGGCCTTGGCGTAGGCGATCAGCTCGGCCGTGGTCTTCGCCGGCACGTCGTTGTTCACGACCAGCACGTTGACGCCCATCACCACGCGCGCGATCGGCGCGAAGTCCTTGGCCGGGTCGTAGCTGAGCTTCTTGTACAGCGAGACATTGGCGGCGTGGGTCGAGTTGGTGCCCATCAGCAGGGTGTAGCCATCGGCCGGCGCCGTCGTGACGGCTTGCGCACCGAGCTGGCCGCCGGCGCCGGGCTTGTTGTCGATGATCACCGGCTGCTTGGTGAGTTCGGTCAGCTTGGCGCCGAGACCGCGCGCGGTGAGGTCGGTGGCGCTGCCGGCGGCGAAGGGCACGACGATGCGGATCGGCTTGTTGGGATAGGCGTCCTGCGCGCGTACGACGGATGGCGCCGCCAGCACGGCGGTGCCGAGCGCCAGCGCGTGGCGACGGGAAAGGCGGCTCATGGAAGCTCCTGCGGTTCTGCCCGGCCGCATACATAGCGGACTGGCGAAACGGAGCAAGGCGGCGGAACATCCACCTTCCCCCGCTGGCGGGGGAAGGTAGTTGGCGGCTACTTGTACAGCTTCTCGCCCTGCAGGTCGGTGTAGAGGGCCGCCACGAACTCGGCGTAGCCGTTGTACATCAGGGTCGGGATGCGTTCCTCGCTGCCCAGCGGCTTCTCGGTCGCCTGGCTCCAGCGCGGATGCGCGACGTTGGGATTGACGTTGGCCCAGAAGCCGTACTCGTCCGGCGCGAGCTTCTCCCAGAACGACACCGGCCGCTTGTCGCTGAACTCGAAGTGGTTGATCGACTTCACGTGCTTGAAGCCGTACTTCCAGGGCGTCGCGAGTCGCAGAGGTGCGCCGTTCTGCGCCGGCAGCGTCTTGCCGTAGAGGCCGGTGGCGATGAACGACAGCTCGTGGCGCGCCTCGGCCATGCTCAGCCCTTCGGTATAGGGCCAGGGGTAGTAGAACTCGCGCTGCTTCGGGAACATGCGCGGATCGGCCAGGGTCCGCATGACCAGGTACTTCGCCCCCGACAGCGGCTTGGCGAAATCGACCAGCGCCGACAGCGCGAAGCCGGTGTAGGGCACGTTCATCGACCAGGTCTCGACGCAGCGATGGCGATAGAGGCGCTCCTCGATCGGCATCTTGGCGATGAGGTCGTCGACGCCGATCTCGAGCGGCTTCTCGACCATGCCGTCGATCTTGACCGTCCACGGCCGGGCCTTCAGGTTGCTCTGCGCCGTCTGCCAGATGTTCTTGCTGTCGCCGAACTCGTAGAAATTGTTGTAGGTCGTCGCCAGCTTCTCCGCCGTGAGCGGGCGGTCGAGCTTGTAGCGGTCGTTGCGCGGCGCGCCCTGCGCCTGGGCCAGCGACGGCAGCGTCAGGCCGATGCCCGCCATGCCCATGCCGGCCAGCAGCGTGCGGCGGTTGAGATAGACCGACTCCGGCGTGGCGGCACTCTCCGGCAGCTCCCAGCCGCGCCTGCGCTTGATCAACATGACGATTGGCTCCGTCGCGAAGTTAGGCGTGTTGCCGGCAATCTAGCGGCGTCCGAGGCTTAAGTGCCAACCACGCCGGCTCATTTCGGCGTGACCGCGGCGGCGCGCTCGGCCACATGCGGTCCCTCGACCGCGCGGCGCAGATCGTCGCGCAGGCCCAACGCGATGAAGGTCTCGGCGACCAGGAACATCGGCCCGATGAAGGCCTGGAACAGGTTGTCGACCAGCGCCGGCCGGCGCCCTTCATAGGCATGGCCGACGAACTGGAAAACCCAGCCGCCGGCGAACAGCGCGGCGAAGACGATCCACACAGTGGTGGCGCTGGTGTTGGCCGCCAGCCATTCGGCGATCCACCACATCGGCGCGATGATCAGCGCCATGGCGAGTCCGACGCCGACATCGAGCGCGATCCAGCCCGCAAGCGCCAGCACGCCCACGAGCAGCGCGCCGGACACAACGAAGCCGCCGACGCGCAGGCGCCACAGCGCCAGCGCGATCAGCAGCGACAGGACAATCGCGGGAATTCCAATGAAGTGCGTCGCCTTGTTGCGCGAGTCGCGGTGATAGGCGGCGTAGATGGCGAGCTGGCGCTCGAAGAAGCGGCCGGTCATGCGGGCATGCTACTCCCTCTCCCCGCTCGCGGGGAGAGGGAGAGCAGCGGACTCAGGCCGTCGTGCCGGTGGCCTCGAGGAGCTTCGGCCACATCTTCTC
>CAYTFW010000296.1:0-2900 GCA_964437145.1 uncultured Rhizobiaceae bacterium | reverse complement strand
CGATCGGGTAGCCGCGGTAGAGCAGCACGCCGGCGTCGCCGTCGATGTAGGTGATCTTCGACTCGCAGGAACCGGTCGAGGTGAAGCCGGGGTCGTAGGTGAAATAGCCGGTATCGCCGTAGAGCTTTCGGACATCGATCACGCTGGGGCCGATCGAGCCCCCGAGGACCGGGAATTTCCAGGATTTGCCGGTGGCGTCGTCCGTAAGGGTTACGGTGCCGGTATTGCTCATGGTCGCTCCCGCTCGAAATCCGTGCTGGCCAAGCCTCGCCACCCGCCGCGCGTGCGGACATGGCGCCCCCGGATTGGCCGAAAAGGTCGTCTGTAAACTAACAAGCCGGTTCGGGGGGCGCAACGCAAGGACGCCATGCGCGAGCCGTCAGGCGGCTGCGCGCAGTCGCACCAGCGATTCGTCGCGGCCGAGGATCGCCAGGACCTCGAAAATCCCGGGCGACGCGGTGGAACCGGTCAGTGCCGCGCGCAGCGGCTGGGCGATCTGGCCGAGCTTCACCTGGGCGGTCTCGGCCACCCCCTTGACCGCCGCCTCCAATGTTGATTCCACCCAATCAACCGAGGGCGGATCGAGGGCCGCGACGACGCGCGCCAGCAGGCTACGCGCCTCGGGCGTCATCAGGGCTTTGGCCTTGTCGTCCATCGCGGGCGCGCCGGCGCGGGCATAGAAGACGAGGCCCGCCGCCAGCTCGGTCACCGTGCGTGTGCGCTGCTTCACACCATTCATGCCGCGCGCCACACGCTCGAGCGCCGCCGCCGACAGCGCCGCGTCCAGTGTCTTCTCGATCAGCGGCCGCACCAGCGGCAGCAGCTCGCCGTCCGGCGTCTCGCGCAGATAATGGGCGTTGAGGTTGGTGAGCTTGGCGAAGTCGAAGCGCGAGGCGGCGCGGCCGACATCATCGATGTCGAACCACTCGATCGCCTTCTCGGTCGGGATGATCTCCTCGTCGCCGTGGCTCCAGCCCAGGCGCAGCAGATAGTTGCGCAGCGCCGCCGGGAGGTAGCCCATGTCGCGATAGGCCTCGACACCCAACGCGCCATGGCGTTTCGACAGCTTGGCGCCGTCAGCGCCATGGATCAGCGGGATATGGGCGAATTCCGGCGCCTTCCAGCCCATGCCCTCGTAGACCTGGAGCTGGCGGAAGGTGTTGTTGAGGTGGTCGTCGCCGCGGATCACGTGGGTGATTCCCATGTCGTGATCGTCGACCACAACAGCGTGCATGTAGGTCGGCGTGCCGTCGGCGCGCAGCAGCACCATGTCGTCGAGCTGGTCGTTGGCGACGGTGACCTCGCCCTGGACGTGGTCGCGCACCGTGGTCGAGCCGGTCTGCGCCGCCTTGATGCGGATCACCGGCTTGACGCCCGGCGGCGCGTCCTTGGGATCGCGGTCGCGCCACATGCCGTTGTAGCGGATCGGCTTGCCCGATTTGCGCGCTTCCTCGCGCATCGCCTCGAGTTCGGCCGGGCTGGCATAGCAGTAATAGGCCTTGCCGGCGGCCAAGAGCTCGTGCGCGACCTCGGCGTGCCGTTTGGCGCGGGCGAACTGGTAGACGACCTCGCCATCCCATTTCAGGCCGAGCCAGCTCAACCCGTCGAGAATCGCGTCGATGGCCTCCTTGGTCGAGCGCTGACGGTCGGTGTCCTCGATGCGCAGCAGATAGGTGCCGCCGTGGTGGCGCGAGAACAGCCAGTTGAACAGCGCCGTGCGGGCGCCGCCGATATGCAGGAAGCCCGTGGGCGAGGGGGCGAAACGGGTGACGACTGTCATGCGCAATCCGGTGGAACCAGCCTCTTTTCGGTCAAAAAGCGGCGGGAGCATAGGCATCGAGGGAGCGTCTTCTGTCAAACCCATAGAGCATGAGCCTCGTTGCCACGCCGCAGCCCGGTGTCGCAGCCGCCGGGCATGGCCTCGCGGCGCGCCTCGTGCTGGCCGTGGCGCGGCGCCTCGACGCCGAGCGGGAGCGCTGGGCGCTGTGGACGCCGGTGGCTCTGGGCTTGGGCATCGCGGTCTACTTCGAGCTGCCGAGCGAGCCGCCGCCCTGGCTGGGCATCGCTGTCACGCTGATCGGCCTGCTCCTGTGCGCGGCGCGCAGCGCCGCGCCGGCGCTGCTCGCGATCGGCGTGACCCTGGCCGCAGGCGGCCTGGGCTTCGCCGCCGCGACGTGGCGCACGCAGAGCGTCGCCGCGCCGGTTCTCGTGCGCGCCTATAGCGGCATCGTCGAGGGCCGGGTTGTCGAGATCGGCATGCTGCCGGAGGGTCGGCGCGTGGTGCTCGACCAGGTGGTGCTGCGCGGCGTGAGGCCGAACGCCACGCCGCCGCGCGTGCGCATCTCGGTGACGCGCGCGCCATTCGCGCATGCCACCGGCGATCGGGTGGCGATCCCGGCCATGTTGCACCCGCCGGCAGGACCGGCGTTGCCCGGCGCCTTCGATTTCCAGCGCTTCGCCTGGTTCCAGCGGCTGGGCGCCGTGGGCTACGCCACCGGCGCGCCGGTGCTGGTCGAGCGCGGCCGGCCTTCGGGCCTGATCATGCGCATCGACGAGCTGCGGCGGGGGCTCACCGAGCGTATCACCACCGCGTTGCCCGGCGACGCCGGCGCCTTCGCCGCCGCCATCCTCACCGGCGACCAGAACGGCCTGTCGAAGGAGGCGCAGCAGGCGCTGCGCGACTCGGGCCTCGCGCACATCCTGTCGATCTCGGGCCTGCACCTCGCCTTCGCCGCCGGCTTGATGATGGGGCTCGTGCGCTACGGGTTGGCGTTGTTGCCGGGCATCGCGTTGCGCTTTCCGGTGAAGAAGATCGCCGCCGTCGCGGCCTTGCTGGGCTCGGCGTTCTACCTTGCGCTGGCCGGCGCGCCGGTGCCGGCGCAACGCGCCTTCGGCATGCT
>CAYTFW010000295.1:0-2914 GCA_964437145.1 uncultured Rhizobiaceae bacterium | reverse complement strand
TCCTCGGAGATATTCTGCTGGCGCGACACCGAGTGGCCGAGGAACACCTCTTCCTGGTTTTCGCCATAGGCGACGGTGCCCAGCTCTTTCGAGAAGCCCCAGCGCGTCACCATCATGCGCGCAAGCCGGGTCGCCTGCTCGATGTCGGACTGCGCACCCGACGTGACCTTGTCGTGACCGAAGATCATTTCCTCGGCGATGCGGCCGCCCATCATGATGGCGAGCCGCGAGGTCATCTGTTCGAAGCTCATCGACAGCTTGTCGCGTTCAGGCAATTGCATGACCATGCCCAGCGCACGGCCGCGCGGGATAATGGTGGCCTTGTGCACCGGATCGGTGGCCTTGACGTTGAGCGCGACGATGGCATGGCCGCCTTCGTGATAGGCGGTCAGCATCTTTTCTTCTTCGGTCATCACGAGCGACTTGCGCTCGGCGCCCATCATCACCTTGTCCTTGGCGTCCTCGAATTCGTGCTGGGTGACCATGCGCTTGTTGCGCCGGGCCGCCATAAGCGCCGCTTCGTTGACGAGGTTCATAAGGTCGGCGCCGGAGAATCCGGGCGTGCCGCGTGCGATGGTCTTCAAATTGACGTCCGGCGCCAGCGGCACCTTGCGGACATGCACCTTCAGGATCTGCTCGCGGCCGACCACATCCGGGTTCGGCACGATGACCTGACGGTCGAAGCGGCCCGGACGCAGCAGTGCGGGATCCAGCACGTCGGGGCGGTTGGTGGCGGCGATCAGGATGATGCCCTCGTTCGCCTCGAAGCCGTCCATCTCGACCAGCAGCTGGTTGAGCGTCTGCTCGCGCTCGTCGTGGCCGCCAAAGGCGCCCATGCCGCGCGCCTTGCCGAGCGCGTCGAGCTCGTCGATGAAGATGATGCAGGGCGCCTTCTCCTCGGCCTGCTTGAACAGATCGCGCACGCGCGCCGCGCCCACGCCGACGAACATCTCGACGAAGTCCGAGCCGCTGATCGTCAGGAACGGCACGCCGGCCTCGCCCGCCACCGCCTTGGCCAGCAACGTCTTGCCGGTGCCCGGCGCGCCGACGATCAGCACGCCCTTGGGGATCTTGCCGCCGAGGCGCCGGTAGCGGTCCGGGTTGCGCAGGAACTCGACGATCTCCATCAGTTCGCCCTTGGCCTCGTCGATGCCGGCCACGTCGGCGAAGGTGACGCCGGTCTGCTTCTCCATGTAGACCTTGGCCTTGCTCTTGCCGATCTCCAGCAGCCCGCCGCCGCCGCCCATCATGCCGACGCGCCGGATCAGGAACATCCACAGCGCAACGAACAGCACGACCGGAACGACCCAGGACAGCAGCGTGGCGAGCCAGCGGCTCTCGATGCGGCCGGCGAACTGGGCCCGTGCCGCCTCGAGATCGGCGACCAGCTGCGGATCCTCGATGCGGACCGTCTGGAACCGGAGCGGTCCGCTGGCGCCGGCGATCCCCCCCGCGCGCTCCGGCGGCAGCACCGCCGCCAGCGCCTGCGCGTCGACCGTACCGCTGATGCGCTGCTCGGTGATGACGATGTCGCTGAGCTTGCGCTCGCGCAGCAGCTGCTTGAAGTCGCTGTAGGCGATCGCCTCGACCGGCACGCGCGACAGGTACTCCTGCAGCAGCAGGATCGTCATCAGGGCGACGACGAAGTACCAGAGCGAGAAGACCTGTTTCTTTTCCATCGTCTCAAGAAGTCGGCGCGTTGCGGCCGAGGACCCGGCACCGGCGCGAAGCGGGTAGGCTCCTCCGCGCAGAAACCCGATCCAGCGTGCCGTCGGCGCAGGATCGTGCCCTGACACCGGTCAACGATCCACAGATCGCAAACTGGGAACATGCGCCTTATACAGGCCGGACCGCGATCGTGGGCTGCAATGCAGCGGTCCCTGCGCTGATGCTGTGCTGGTGAATGGATGCACGAATGCGACGGCACTTGTCCACCTCGATCGCGGCACTCTGTGTAGTCCTGTGGGCCTTGTCGGCGGCGCTGTCCGCGAGCGCCGCTCCTGACGCCGCAACGAGTGCCGGACCGGTGGTCGTGGTGCTGCGAGTCGACGGCCTGATCGGGCCGGCCACCGCCGACTACGTGCAGCGCGGGCTGGCGAAGGCGCAGGCGCGCGGGGCGCGCCTGGTGGTGCTCGAACTCGACACCCCGGGCGGGCTCGACACCTCGATGCGGGCGATCATCAAGAGCATCCTCGCCTCCCGCGTTCCGGTGGCGAGCTTCGTCGCTCCCGAAGGCGCGCGCGCCGCCAGCGCCGGTACCTTCATCATGTACGCGAGCCACATCGCGGCAATGGCGCCGGCCACCAATCTCGGCGCGGCCACGCCGGTGGCGATCGGCATGCCGGGAGGGCGTCCGCCAACCGATGACCGCGGGCGGGCCGAACCCGGTGCCAAGTCGGAACCGGCCAAGGACGCCAAGGCGGCGCCGGCCCGCCCACTCGACGCCGCCTCCGCCAAGGCGGTCGAGGACGCCGCCGCCTACATCCGCAGTCTGGCGCAGCTGCGCGGTCGCAACGCCGACTTCGCCGAGCGTTCGGTGCGTGAGGCGCGCAGCCTGCCGGCCGAAGACGCGCTGGCCGCCGGCGTGATCGACGTCATCGCGGTCGACCTACGCGAGCTGCTCGGCAAGATCGACGGCCGCAGCGTGAAGCTGATCGACACCCAGGTCACGCTGGCGCTGGCCGGCGCGCAGATCGAGATACTGGCTCCGGACTGGCGCTCGCAGTTGCTCGGCGTGCTGTCGAACCCGACCGTGGCGATGGTGCTGCTCATGATCGGCGTCTACGGCCTGTTCTTCGAGTTCACCAGCCCGGGCTTCGGGGTGCCCGGCGTGGCCGGCGCGATCGCGCTGCTGCTGGCGCTGTTCGGGCTGGACCTGCTGCCGGTGAACTGGGTCGGCGTGGTGCTGCTGCTG
>CAYTFW010000294.1:0-2953 GCA_964437145.1 uncultured Rhizobiaceae bacterium | reverse complement strand
CGCCGCGCGGCGAGGGAGTGGGCAACGGCATGGCCACGGCGATCATGTTCGCGCGCGAGGGCGCCAAGGTCGTGCTGGTCAATCGCAGCGCCGAGCGCGCCGAGGCGTTGCAGAAGCAGATATCAGGCGAAGGCGGCGAGGCCGCGGTGTTCGCCGGCGACGTGACACAGAACGACGCGGCGCAGGCCATGGCCGAATTCGCGGTCAAGCGCTACGGCCGGCTCGACGTGCTGCACAACAATGTCGGCGTCGGCGGCCCGGGGACGCCCGAGACCGTGTCGATGGAGGACTGGAACCGGGTGCTGCAGACCAACCTCACCAGCTCGATGATCTGCTGCAAGTACGCGATCCCCAAGATGCTGGAAGGCGGCGGCGGCTCGATCATCATGGTCTCGTCGATCGCCGGCGCCGTGGGCCTGTCGGGCAGCCCCGGCGCGGTGGCCTATGCGACGGCCAAGGCCGGCCTGCATGGCATGACCATGTCGATCGCCGCCGACTACGCGACCAAGAATGTGCGCTGCAATTGCCTGATCGTCGGTTCGGTGCACACGCCGATGGTGGCGCATCTCGGCGCCGAGGCGCGCGAGCGGCGGCGCAAGATGGTGCCGATGCAGGTCGAAGGCACGGCGTGGGACATCGCCTATGGCGCGACCTATCTGGCGAGCGACGAATCGCGCTGGGTCACCGGCATCCTGCTGCCGATCGACGGCGGCCTGACCGGCGTACGGGCGTGGCCGCGCTGAGAATTTGTCATCCCGAGCGACGCGAGGGATCCAGGATCAGCTTGGATATCTCGCTTCGCTCGATATGACAGGGACACAAGGAGACTGAAATGGAACAGAAAGCCCTGGGCACATCGAGCATCAAGGTCGCGCCGCTGGCCTTCGGCGGCAATGTCTTCGGCTGGTCGGCCGACAAGGACACCTCGCACAAGCTGCTCGACCAGTTCGTCGATGCCGGCTTCAACCTGATCGACACCGCCGACGTCTATTCGATCTGGGTGCCGGGCCACAAAGGTGGCGAGTCCGAGACCATCATCGGCGAGTGGCTCGCCAAGCGCGGCGGGCGCGACAAGGTGGTGATCGCCACCAAGCTCGGCATCCCGATGGCGCCGGACAAGAAGGGGCTGAGCAAGGGCTACATCGCCACCGCCGTCGAGGATTCGCTGAAGCGGCTGAAGACCGACTACATCGATCTCTACCAGTCGCACCGCGACGATCCCGATACGCCGGTCGAGGAGACGCTGGAGGCCTATGGCAAGCTGGTGAAGGCCGGCAAGGTGCGCGAGATCGGCGCGTCGAATTTCGACGCGCCGCGCCTGAAGGCCTCGCTCGAGGCCAGCGCCAAGCACGGCTACCCGCGCTACCAGACCATCCAGCCCAACTACAGCCTGATGGAGCGCGGCAGCTACGAGGGCGATCTGGAGAAGCTCTGCGCCGCCGAGAAGGTCAGCTGCATCGGCTACTACTCGCTGGCCAGCGGATTCCTGAGCGGCAAGTACCGCTCGGAAGCCGACCTCGGCAAGAGCGCGGCGCGCAGCTCGCGGGTGAAGGGCTATCTCAACGACAAGGGCATGAAGGTGCTGTCCGCGCTCGACGATGTGGCCAAGCGCTTCTCCGCCAGCCCGGCGCAGGTCGCGCTCGCCTGGCTGATGGCCAAGCCCACCGTGGCCGCGCCGATCGCCAGCGCCACCTCGGCGGCGCAGCTCGCCGAGATCATGAAAGCCGCGACCATCAAGCTCGACGCCGCCGCGGTGGAGCAGCTCGACAAGGCGAGCGCGTGACACGCTCGTCGCCCTGTGCGCGCCTCTCTGTCATCCCGAGCGCAGCGAGGGATCTCGAAGCAACCTAGATCCCTCGCTGCGCTCGGGATGACAGGGGTGGTGCGATCGGGACAACAGCAACAGGAGGAACTCCAATGTCCACACTCCTCTGCGTCGGCACGTCGGGCATGTCGGTGTGGTTCAGCCGCGATCTGGGCGAGACCTGGACGCGGCCCTACATCGAATCCGGCCTCTATCTGGAATGCCGCGTCTGGTCGATGACGGCGCATCCCAAGCGGCCGGGCGATGTGCTGGTCGGCACCGACATGGGCGTCCACCGCTGGCGCGAGAGCGAGAAGCATTGGACACACCTGCCCTCGCCGCTCGACCAGCTGCATGTCTGGTCACTGGTGCAGGCGCCCGATGATCCCGACTACCTCGTCGCCGGCACGCATCCCGCCGGCCTGTTCTGGTCGAGCGATGGCGGCGGCACGTGGCACCGCGCGCAGTCGGCCTTCGCCGAGTCCTGCATCTTCGTCGGCAATCCGCGCGTGACCCAGATCCTGTTCGATCCGGTCGATACCAACGTCATATGGGCCAGCGTCGAGATCGACGGCGTGCACCGCTCCGAGGATCGCGGCCGGACCTGGAAGAAAGTCGGCAGCGGGCTGCTGTCGGACGACATCCATGGGCTGGCCGTGGTGCGCAACGGCGCCAAGCTGGTCTACGCCACGACCAACAAGGGCCTGCATGTCAGCCGCGACGAAGGCAAGACGTGGCAGTTCCAGGAGCTGCCCTCGAGCTGGCAATACACCCGCACCATCGTGCCGCGCGCCGATGGCGACGCCACGGTGTTCCTCACCAACGGCAACGGCCCGCCGGGCTCGACCGGCCGCCTGTTGCGCAGCCGCGATCACGGCCAGCACTGGGAAGACGCCGGCCTGCCCGGCGAGCTGAATTCGACGCCGTGGACGGTGGCGACCAACAAGTCCGACCCGAAGCTGATCTTCGTCTGCAGCAACCTCGGCCAGATCTTCCGCTCGACCGACGGCGGCGAAAGCTGGACGCGTCTGAAACGCGAGTTCGGCGAGGTCCGCTCGACGCTCTGGCAGACGGTGAATTGATCCGCTGTATCTTTACCTTCCCCCGGAGGGCAGGGGAATCGCATATGGAATTGATGAGGTATTGCAA
>CAYTFW010000293.1:0-2984 GCA_964437145.1 uncultured Rhizobiaceae bacterium | reverse complement strand
AAGCCCCTCATCCGCCCTTCGGGCACCTTCTCCCCGCCTTCGCGGGGAGAAGGCATGATAGCGAAACCTCATTTGTCGGCGATCAACGCCAGGCCATGGCCACGGGGATCGGCCAGCGCCTCGCAGGTGCGGCGGTCGAACTTCAGGCCACGCGAGCAGGAGAAGACGCTGAGCACGCCGCCACTGGCGCCGGCGACCGCGTCGGCCAGGCGGCCATGGCCCGTCAGCACCGTGCGCGCGGCGGCGCCCAGCGCGCCAGGCGCGCCGGCACCGCCCGAGGCGGCGCCGGCGAGCAGGAATTCGCCGTTGTTGACGTTGCTGACCAGGATCGGCGTCGTCTGCGCCATGCCGTTGCCGGAGGGCGCGCCCATCATGACGCCGGTGCCGGGCGCGACCCGGCGGGCGCCGAAGAGCTGGTTCATGGTGACGACGCAGCTCACCGCGCTGCCGTCGCGATCGACGGCGACGAAGCCGGCCTCGCCGCCCTCGAACGCGCCACCGCCGCCGCCGCTGCCGCCCTGGAAAGCCGAGGCCGCGGACTGACCGCCGCCGAACGGCGTGGGCGCGAAGGACGCGGTGTGGTCGCCGAAGCGCACCTGCAAGGGCGGCATGACGCGCGGCACGGCCTCGCGCAAATGCGCCAGCGTCAGATTGCCGCCGGCCTGCTGCACCGAATCGCTGAGCTGACGCGCCAAGGGCCCCTGATAGAGATCGCCGCCGCCGCGCGCCTTGATGATGCCCAGCGTCGCGCCGAGATCGCCCTGGCGGAACACATCGCCTTCGGTGACCGCGACCCCGCCGCCCCTGTCGTAGATGCGCCGCGCCGCCGGATCGGCGCCGATCAGCCGCGCGCCGACCTGCAGGTCGCGCGACAGCGCGCGCGACACCGGTGCGCCGAAGCGCGCCAGGCGCTCGCCGTTGCCGACCAGCAACTCCCAGGGCGAGCGACCATGGCGCGCATGCAGCAGCGCCATGCCGCGCACCGCCATCGGCACGGCGACATCGTAGCCGCGGGCCGAGCCGCTGACCGGCGTCAGCGGAAAGACGATCGACTCGACCTGCCGCTTGCGCGCGTCATGCACCAGGCAGACTCCGCCGGCGCCCGGGCTGGCGGCCGACGGCAGGGTCGCCGCCAGGGTGAAATACATGGCCACGGCGGCGTCGGCGGCGCTGCCGCCGCTGGTTAGGATATCGCGGCCGGCGTCCGCCGCGCGCGGCTCATCCGCCACAACTGCGCCAAAAAACCCCTCGATAAACCCGACATCACCGCGTACCGCTTTGTCGCCGGAGCAGCCACCGAGCAGCGCGGCGAGCGCCGCCGCCGCAAGAATGGTATGAGTGGCCTTCGCGATGGAGGATGATCCGTCGATGGTTCTGAAGCGCATCGTTTCCTGCATCGCCCTCATGCTGGCCATTCTGGGGGCCTCGACCAGCGCGTCCGCCCAGCAGCGACTGGTTTTAGTCCGCGACGCGGAAATAGAAAACACGATTCGCATCTTCGCGGCGCCGATCTTTCGCGCCGCCGGCCTCGATTCCGGGGCGATCGAGGTCCACCTCGTGCAGGACGCCTCGCTCAACGCCTTCGTCGCCGGCGGCCAGCGCATCTTCCTGCACACCGGCCTGATCATGCGCACCGAGAACGCCGGCCAGCTGATCGGCGTGATCGCGCACGAGTCCGGCCATATCAAGGGCGCCCATCTCGCCAAGCTGCAGGACGCGATCCGCAACGCCACCGCCGAGGCGATCATCGAGCAGATCCTGGCCGGCGCGGCGGTGATCGCCGGCTCCCAGACGAACCGCGACAGCCAGGGCTACCCGCGCGAGCAGCGCACGCCGGGCGGCGGCGACAGCGCCGCGCTGCGCAGTTTTCTCAGCTACACCCGCTCGCAGGAGCAGCAGGCCGACCAGGCGGCGGTCGGCTTCCTCGAGCGCGCCGGCATCTCGCCCAGGGGCATGCTGGAGTTCATGAAGATCCTGCAGGTGCAGGAGCGCATCTATGTCGGCGTCGGCCGCGGCAGTGGCTACATGCGCACCCATCCGATGACCAGCGAGCGCATCGACTTCCTCGAGGAGCAGATCGCGCGCTCGCGCACCATCAACGCCGCCGAGCCGCCGCAGTTCAAGGAGCTGCACGCGCGCATGGTGGCCAAGACGCTGGGCTATTTCGAGCCGCAGCGCGCGCTGTCGAAGTATCCCGATTCCGATCGCAGCATCGCCGCGCGCTACGGCCGCGCCATGGCGCTGTGGCGCGTCGGCCAGGTCGGCGTCTCGATGTCGATCCTCGACGCGCTGATCCGCGAGCACCCCCGTGATCCCTATATCCACGAGCTGAAGGGCGACATCCTGCGCGACTCGCAGCGGCCGGCCGAGGCGGTGGCCTCCTACGAGCGCGCCGTGGCGCTGCTGCCCTCCTCCATCGCGCTGCGTTACCAGCTCGCCCAGGCCCAGGTGAACGCCGGGCAGTTCGCGCCGGCGGTCAGGAACCTCGACCAGGTGGTCATCGCCGAGGAGCGCAACCTCGGCGCCTGGGACCTGATGGCCCGCGCCCAGGCCGGGCTGGGCAACAAGGGCATGACCGACCTGGCCACCGCCGAGGTCTTCCTGCTCAGGGGCGACCGGCAGGCGGCGATCTACAAGGCCACGGCGGCCGAGAAGGCGCTGCCGCGCGGCTCGCCGGGCTGGCAGCGCGCCATGGATATCAAGGGCTTCATCGAATCGGGCCGCCCGCGGCGCTGAGGTGCCGCAAGTTCGCCCCGGGATCGCCACGAGTTGATGCGCCTGATGGCGATCCGATGTGCTAGATCGTCAGGCACTTGATTGCCGTGACTGGCCGCCCTCGGGCTGGCCGCAGGAGATGTTGATGCGCTGGTTTGTCCGTCTGGTCGCCGTTCTCGCCGCTTTCGCGCTGGCGCCGCTGGCGCACGCCCAGTCCGCGCCGGACAAGGCGGCGTAAGGACAGCCGGCGGGCGCAGGGGCAGCCGTCA
>CAYTFW010000292.1:0-2991 GCA_964437145.1 uncultured Rhizobiaceae bacterium | reverse complement strand
GCAACTGGATCAACACCCAGCGCAATATCGGCGCGGCGCTGATGACCTTGGCCGAGCGCATCGGCGATCTGGCGACCGCCGAGGAATCGGTGGTGGCGCTCGAGATGGCCGAGAACCAGGCGCCAGAGCTGCAGCCTGCCGCGCTCGAGGCCATCCGCGACGCGCTGACCACGGCGCGCACGCTGGCCACAAGGCTGAAACGCGCCGCCGACCGGCCGGAGTAGTTTTTGGGAGCGCCGGCGTCCCGCCGGCGCAAGAAAATGCCGGCGGGACGCCGGCGCTCCCAGTTAACCCAAGACGTCCTTGTTGTGCTCGCCCAGCCGAGGCGCGCGCTGGCGGAATCTCGGGCGCTGGCCGTCGAGCTGGATCGGCAGGCCGATCAGCTTCACGTCGGCTTCGAGGTTGGGCACCGATTGCAGCATGCCCATGGCCTGGGTCTGCGGCTCGGCCAGCATCTCCGGCAGCGTGTTCACCGCCGTGCACGGCACGCCGGCCGCGGTGATCGCCTTCAGCCAATGCGCGCGCGGCTTGGTCTTGAGGATGCGCTGCGTCTCGCCCAGCAGGTGCTCCTTGTGCTCGACGCGGCCCCGGTTGTTGGCGTAGGCCGGCTCGCTCTTCCACTCCGGCTTGCCCAGCACATCGGCCAGCTTGTGAAACAGCCGGTCGCTGCCGGCGGCGATGACGATGGGCGCGTCGGCGGTGTCGAAGCCGCTGAAGATCACCACGCCGTTGCTGCCCGAGGGATGCCGCTCCGGCACCTCGCCGGTCGCGGCGTAGTTGGAGTAGGGGTTCATCCACCACGCCGTCGCGGTCTCGAACAGCGAGGTCTCGACCAGCTTGCCTTTGCCGGTGCGGCCGCGCTCGATGATCGCGCTCAGCACACCGATCGCCGCCCACATCGCGCTGCCGTGGTCGAGCACCTGCGTGCCCATGCGGATCGGCGGACCGCCCGGCCAGCCCGACATCATGCACATCGCCGAGAAGGCCTGCACGATCGGCTCGTAGCCTGGCTCGTTCTTCTTCGGCCCGGCGTTGCCGTAGGCGCTGACGGAGCAATAGATCAGGCGCGGATTGCGTGCCATCAGGTCCCGGGCGCCCAGCCCCATCTTCTCCAGCACGCCCGGCAGCATGTTCTGCACCACGACGTCGGCGCCATCGATCACCTTGAGCAGCCGGTCGCGCTCGGCCGGATCCTTGAGGTCGAGCACGATCGACTTCTTGTTGAGGTTGATGGCGTTGAACGAGGCGCCGGCGTCCTGCGACAAGAGCTTGCCCCAGTGGCGCGCATCGTCGCCGATCTTCGGCTTCTCGACCTTGATCACCTCGGCGCCGAGATGCGAGAGGATCTCCGCGCAGAACGGTCCGGCGAGATTCTGCGCCAGTTCGACGACCTTGATGCCCTCCAGCGGCAGCATACGCGTTCCTCCCGATCCCTTGATCCAATCAAGCCTAATGGCCAGATACTATCCTCGCATCAGGAACATGGGAGTCACTGCCGCATGGCGCGTTGGCTGATCTGCGTTCTTGTCGTGCTCCTCGCCGGCCGGGCGATCGCGGCGGACGTCACCGCGATCGAGATCGTCGAGAGCGGTCTCTATCGCGCACGGACGACCGGCCACATCCCCGCGCCGCTGGCGGTGAACGGCCAAGCACAGACCATCGTCGACATCGAGTTTTACAGCCCCACGGCGAAAGTCCCGGCGCGGCAGGGCATCCGCTTCGGCACCCGCTTTCGCGTCGTCGGCACGCCGGCGGATCAGTCCGTCGTCCTGCGCTCGGTCTGGCGCATCCCGGAGCCGGGCATCCAGAATCCCGAGACCGGCATCGTCTACCGCCAGAGCATCGCCGAGTTCACGACGAGCACGGGCGCGCTGACCATGCGCGGCTTCAGCTTCGCCCATCCCTGGCAGATCCGCTGCGGCGAGTGGACCCAGGAGCTGTGGTTCGGCGACCGCAAGCTGCTGAGCCAGACCTTCACCGTCGAGGATTGCCGCGCCGCGCCTACGGCAGCACGTAGAGCAGCAGCGCCGGCAGGGTGAGGAAGGACAGCAGCGTGGTGATCACGATCATGCCGGCGACATCGGCCGGCTCGCGCTCGTAGCGCAGCGCGAAGAGGTAGTTGAAGATCGCCACCGGCATCGAGGACTGGATCAGCAGCACGCCGCGCGCCGCGCCGCTCAAGCCGAACGCCCAGGCCACCAACAGCCCGACGGCGAAGCCGCCGAGCAGCCGCACCAGCGACAGCGCCAAGGCGCGGCCAGGCCGGCCGACGGCGAGACTCGCCAGCGAGGCGCCCAACGACAGCAGCATCAGCGGGATCAGCATGCCGCCCAGGATCTCGGTGGTCTTGGCGACGAACTCCGGCGGCTTGGTGCCGGTGAGGATGAACGCGAGCGCGATGATCAGCGTGTAGATCAGCGGCTGGCGCGCCAGCGAGTGCGGCGAGAAGCTGCCGGCGGCGATGCCGATGCCCACCGTGAACTGGCCCAGCGCGCCGATCGCGAACCAGGCGATGCCCAGGGCCAGGCCTTCGCTGCCGAAGGCCAGCAGGCAGAGCGGCAGGCCGACATTGCCGCCATTGGGAAACATCAGCGCCGGCAGGTAGGAATGCGCCGGCAGCCGCGCCAGGCGCAGGACAGTCAGGCCGAGCACCGCCATGCCGGCGTAGCAGCAAAGGCTCGCCGCTGCGAGCGCGCCCAGCATGTCCCTCGAGATCTCCACGCGCGTGAGCGCGCTGAAGATCAGGCAGGGCGCGCCGATGCCGGAGACCAGCGCGGTGGCGAAGCCCGGATCGAACGGCCGCCCCAGCCGCGTCCAGCCATAGCCGATGCCGACGCAGAGCAGCACCGGCGCGATGATGGTGAAGAGCTGGCCGATCAGGTCGAGAGTCATGCGCGCGCGCACCATGCGGGCGAGCCTGCGCGCGATCAAGCAGCTCTTCCTTCTCCCCGCGCAGGCGGGGAGAAGGTGCCGAGCGCAGCGAGGCGGATG
>CAYTFW010000291.1:0-3278 GCA_964437145.1 uncultured Rhizobiaceae bacterium | reverse complement strand
ATGGCAACACCTTAATCTGGTGTTGCACTTCGTTTGTGAACTCAGGGGGATCTAGACCGACCCTGGATCCCTCGCTACGCTCGGGATGACAGGTGTATGTCGATTTCGGCCTCGTCACTCTACCGGCGCGTGATGCGCAGCTGGTGGACGCGGCCACCGGCGCTCTCGGGGCCGAGCTCTTCGACACGATAACCTTCGGCGCGCGCCGATCGCGGCACGTTGCGCAACGGTTCGCCATCGTTGAGCCGCACGATCAGCGTCGCGTCGGGCGCCATGCGCTCCAGCGCCAGCTTGACGCGCACGAAGGTCATCGGACACACGTCCGATGTGATGTCGATCCTTGTCTCGCCCTCGACCCGCATCGTCAAATCGCCATCAGTTCGTCATTAGTCGGATTGATCCTGGCCAAATACCAGACTATAGGGGCTCAGCTCCCAGTTGGGGCAAATCATGGTGAAGGACAAGATGACGAATAACACCGAGGCCTCGGCCGATATTCTTTCGCTGACTTCGCAGATCGTTTCAGCCCATCTGTCAAATAATACCGTGTCGATTGGCGACGTGCCGAAGTTGATCGAGCAGGTCTTCGCCACCCTCAACGGCGTGCAGGGAGCCGGCCCGGCCATCGCGGTGAAGCGCGACCCGGCCGTACCGGTCAAGAAATCGATCACCAAGGACTACCTGATTTGTCTCGAGGATGGCTCCAAGCACAAGATGCTGAAGCGCCATTTGATGAGCGCTTATGGCATGACTCCCGACCAGTATCGCGCCAAGTGGGGATTGGACGCCGACTATCCCATGGTGGCGCCGAGCTATTCCAAGGTACGCAGCGCGCTGGCCAAGAAGGTCGGCCTCGGCACCAAGCGCATGCGGGCACGGCTCGCGCGGGCGGGAAAGGCCTGACAGTCGTTAGGGATATGACCCGAGAGATCCGCGTCGTCACCTGTCGGGTGGCGACGCACGGGCTGAACGCTGTATAGAAGGGCCGAGGACTGGAACCTCCAGCCACGGAGCGGCACCGTGCCGACATCGGCCAAATCGCGCCTCGAGCAGCGCTGCATCGACAAGGGCCTGAAGATGACCGAGCAGCGCCGGGTGATCGCGCGCGTGCTGTCGGAGGCCGCCGACCATCCCGATGTCGAGGCCGTGCACAAGCGCGCCACGGCGATCGACCCGCGCATCTCGATCGCCACCGTCTATCGCACGGTGCGGCTGTTCGAGGAGGCCGCGATCCTCGAGCGCCACGATTTCCGCGACGGCCGGTCGCGCTACGAGGAGGCGACCCACGCGCACCACGACCACCTCATCGACCTGCACTCCGGAAAGGTGGTCGAGTTCAACAATGAAGAGATCGAGGAATTGCAGCGCGCCATCGCGCGCAAGCTGGGCTATCGGCTGGTCGACCACCGGCTGGAGCTCTACGCCGTGCCGGTCGACGCCGAGGACGGCGTCGGAAAGAAAGCCACCGGCCGATAAAAACCGGTGGACGCTGGGCCGCGCCGCCCGATAATGGCCGCATGAGCAGCGCCGCCATCGACAGCAGCCCCGCGCCGCGTCGGTTCGACAGCAGCCTACCCCCGATCGTCGCCGGCGATTTCGAGGTGCGCTTGGCGCGTGACGAGGCCGATCTCGACGCCTCGCAGGCGCTGCGCTACCGCGTCTTCTACGAGGAGATGGCGGCGCGGCCGACGCCCGAGATGCGGGCGCGACGGCGCGATTTCGACGACTTCGACGAGCTTTGCGACCACTTGCTGGTGATCGACCGGCGCCGCACCGGCGCGGAGTCGATCGTCGGCACCTACCGGCTGAGCCGGCGCAGCGTCGCGGCCGCCTATGGCCGCTTCTACTCAGCGGCGGAATACGATGTCTCCCGCCTGGCCAACTGGCCGGGCGAGGTGCTCGAGCTTGGCCGCTCCTGCGTCGAGGCCTCGGCGCGCACCGGGTCGACCATGAACCTGCTGTGGCGCGGTATCGCGACCTACGTGTCGCACTTCGACATCGAGATCATGTTCGGTTGCGCCAGCCTGCCCGGCAACGATCTGCAGCGCCTGGCCCTGCCGCTGTCCTATCTCTACCAGAAGCACCTGGCGCCACCCGAGCTGCGCGCCCGCGCGCTGCCCGAGCGCTATGTCGACATGAACCTGCTGCAGCCGGGCACCTACGACGTGAAGCTGGCGGAGCGCATGGTGCCGCCGCTGATCAAGGGCTACCTCAGGCTGGGCGGCTTCGTCGGCGACGGCGCCGTGATCGACGACCAGTTCAACACCGTCGATGTCTGCATCGTGGTGAAGACCGATCTGGTCACCGAGAAATACTTCAGGCACTACGAGCGCGCCCAGCGCGACTCCGAATGAAATCACCGATCTCGGCTGAGAATCGCGCCTTCCGCGAGGCCGCGCCGTCGCTCGGCTCGTCCGGCCGCGCCACCATCCGCCTCATCGCCTACGCGCTGCTGACCTTGGCGTTAATCCCGGTCCAGGCGCTGATGATCCTGCTGCGCATCGGCTTCCTGGCGCGCGGTATTCCCTATTTCTACCACCGCCTCGTCTGCGTCATCGTCGGCCTGAAGGTCGAGGTGCGCGGCCAGCGCTCGACCGAGGCGCCGACGCTCTATGTCGGCAACCACGTCTCCTATCTCGACATCGAGACCCTGGGGTCGACCATCCCGGCCTCCTTCGTCGCCAAGCAGGAAGTAGCGACCTGGCCGTTCTTCAACGTGCTGGCCAAGCTGCAGCGCACGGTCTTCGTCGAGCGCCGCGCGCGCGCCACGCACGCGAGCCGCGACAGCCTCATCGGCCGTCTGGAGTCCGGCGACAGCCTGATCCTCTTCCCCGAAGGCACCAGCAGCGACGGCACACGCGTGCTGCCGTTCCGCAGCGCGCTGTTCGCCGCCGCCCAGGTCACGCCGGGCGGCAAGCCGCTGCGCGTGCAGCCCTTCACTGTCGCTTACACCAGGCTCGACGGCATTCCATTGGGCCGTTACTGGCGACCCTACTTCACCTGGTACGGCGACATGGAGCTGGCCGGCCATCTGTGGAACGTCTGCAAGCTCGGCGAATGCAGCGTGGTGATCCAGTTCCACGACCCGGTCGATATCACCATGTTCGGCAATCGCAAGAAGCTCAGCGACCATTGCTTCCGCGTCGTCTCGCAAGGCCTGCAGGCGATCAACCGCGGCGAGCCGGCCCGCACCGCGCCGGCCAAGGCGG
Organism: uncultured Rhizobiaceae bacterium; assembly: GCA_964437145.1. GTDB lineage: Bacteria > Pseudomonadota > Alphaproteobacteria > Reyranellales > Reyranellaceae > JAFAZJ01. The sequence continues at coordinate 69 of CAYTFW010000291.1, read as the reverse complement.
CGGAGTAACGAGGTCTTCCTTCTCCCCGCGAAGGCGGGGAGAAGGTGCCGAGCGTCAGCGAGGCGGATG
>CAYTFW010000290.1:0-3431 GCA_964437145.1 uncultured Rhizobiaceae bacterium | reverse complement strand
AGCCCGCGGGCGCGCGCGAACTTGATGTAGTCGGTGCGCAGCACCTCCAGCATCTGCGAACGCACCAGGCGCAGCACCAGTGTGAGCTGGAACAGCGACAAGGTGATCGCCGGCAGCACGATCGCCTTCAAGCCGCTGCCGGTCAGCAGGCCCGAATTCCAGCCGCCGAGATCGACCGTCTCGCCGCGGCCGAAGGAGGGGAAGCAGAAGCCTTCGGGCAGGCCGAGCCACGGCGCCCAGCTCTTGCACTCCACCGAGAAGACGTAGATCAGCAGGATGCCGATGACGAAAGTCGGCATGGCCACGCCGGCCAGTGAGAAGGTCAGCACCACGCCGCTGTCCCAGTTGTGCCGGCGCAGCGCGGTCAGCACGCCCAGCGGAATGCCCACCGCCAGCGCCAGTAGTGCTGCGACCGCGACCAGCTCAAGCGTCGCCGGCATGCGCTCGACAATTAGCCGGCCGACCGGGCGGGCCAGGCGATAGGAGCGGCCGAAATTGCCTTCGAGCGCGTTGCCGATGAAGCGCACGAACTGCACCGGCACGGGATCCTCCAGCCCGAGATCGCGGCGGATCTGCGCGCGCTCCTCCGGGCTGGCCTCCTGGCCGACCATGTTGTTGACCGGGTCGCCGATGAAGTTGAACAGCGCGAAGCACAGGAACGACACCGCCAGCATCACGGCGGCCGCCTGCAGCAATCGGTAGACGAGGAACGACAGCATCGAGGCTTTCTAGCACATCAGCCGGAGTCTTCCTCCCTCTCCCCGCGAGCGGGGAGAGGGTCGGGGTGAGGGGCTGGTAGTCACATGGCCGCGGCCGCGGTTTGTCGCGCGAGCCCCTCACCCTCCCATCGCGCTGCGCGCGACGGGTCCCTCCCTCTCCCCGCAGGCGGGGAGAGGGGTTAATCGCTCGCGCCGCGTCCTGACCCTCACCGCAGCGTACGGCCGCCGTCGATGGCCAGCGCGGTGCCGGTGGCGTAGGAGGATTCGGCGCAGGACAGGAACAGGATGGCCGAGGCGATTTCCGAGGCCTCGCCCATGCGGCCCATGGGATAGCGCGCCACCATGGTCGCGCGCTGCGCCGCCGGATCGGGCGAGTCCGCCAGCGTGCTCTGCACCATGGGCGTGTCGATGAGACCGGGGCAGACCGCGTTCACCCGCACGCCCTCGCTGGCGATGTCGAGTGCCAGCGCCTTGGTGAACATCACGAGCCCGGCCTTGCTGACGCAATAGGCCGAATTGCGCGGCAGCGGCACGAGGCCGGCGCCCGAGGCGATGTTGACGATGGTGGCGCGCCCGGACGCGGCCCGCAGGAAAGGCAGCGCCGCGCGGCAGACCGAGATGGCGCCCATCAGGTTGATGTCGAGGATGCGATGCCAGTCGGCGTCGGTGGTGTCCTCGAAGCGCCGCCACAGGCTGATGCCGGCGGCGTTGACCACGCCGTCGAGTCCGCCCATCCGCTCCGCGGCGAGCCGCACCGCCGCCTCGGTCGCGGCCGTCTGCGCGATATCCGCGGCGATGGCCTCGGCGCCCAGCGTAGCGGCCACGCCCGACAACACCGCCTCGTTGCGATCCACCAGCGCCAGCCGCGCGCCCTCGCGCTGGAACAGCTCGGCGGTGGCGCGGCCGATGCCGGAGGCACCGCCGGTGATCAGCACGCGGCGCCCGGCCATGCGGCCATCAGGGGAAGAGGTCACAGGAAGGCTCCATCGACAGGAAGGCCGACACCGCTGACATAGCTCGCGGCGTCGGAACACAGGAAGGCGACCACGGCGGCGACCTCGTCGGCTTCGGCCGGCCGGCCCATCGGCGCCGCCGCGACAATGCGCTCGCGCAACTCGGGCGTGAGACCCTCCCAACGCTGGCGGATGCGCGAGCCCTGCTCGGAGAGCGTCAGCCAGGGCATCAGCGCGTTCACCGTGATGCCGAAGCCGCCGACGTCCTTGGCGAGCTGCGCGGCGAATCCCAGCAGCCCTGCCTTGGCGGCGGCGTAGGGCAGGCGCGCGCCGGCGGTACCGACCGGCCCGGTCCTGCCGCGCGCGATGGTGCTGGACATCAGCACGATGCGGCCGTGCCGGCGTGTGCGCATGCCAGGCACGACGGCGCGCGCCATCAGATAGGCCGAGCGCAGGTTGAGCGCGATGACATGGTCCCACAGATCGGGCTCGATCTCGTCGATCTGCTGCACGCTGCGCGGGCCGGCGCCGCCGGCGACATGCACGAGCGCGTCGATGCGGCCGAAGTCGCCCTCGACCGCGGCGCGCAACTGCTCGATGGCGGCCGCGTCGCCGACATCGGCGGTGAAGCCCGCGACGCGCGCGCCGTCTTTCCCAAGTTCGTTGGCGGTGGCCGCGACGCGTTCGGCCTGGATGTCGGCCAGCGCTACGTCGAAGCCCTGCGCGATCAGGCGCGCGGCGCTGGCGCGGCCGATACCCTGGGCGCCGCCGGTGACCAAGGCGACGCGACGCGCGACGCTCATACGATCGGCGTGCGCCGCAGGGTGCGCGGCTGTTTGGGATCGAACGGTGTACGCGCGTGCTGCAGCAGGCGGTTGTTCCAGAGTAGGATGTCGCCGACGCGCCATTTGTGGCGGTAGATCAGGCGTTCCTCGCCATAGAGGCAGCGTCGTGTCTCGGCGATCAGCGCCTTGCTCTCCTGCGGCGTCGTGCCTTCGACCCGCACCGTCGTGAGATGGTTGACCCACAGCGCCTCGCGGCCGGCGCCATCGCGATAGAGCATGGGGTGCACGGCGTTGCGGGCGTTGCTGTCGCCGGCGGCGTGGTCCATGCGCTTGGTGTAGTCGGCCTTGAAGTCGTAGGCGTGCAGGCAGTGGAGCGTGCGGGCGCGGTCGCGCAATTCGGCCGGCATGCGCTCCAGCGCCGCGCTGGAATCGACGAAGTGGGTGTCGCCGCCCTCGGCCGGGATCTCGATGCCGTAGAGCATCAGCGCCTTGAGCGGATCGGGCATGAACAGCTGGTCGCTGTGGAAGTCGAGCTCGCCGGTGCCGAGGATGCCGTCGTCACGGGTATTGGAGACGTATTGCGTGTCGGCGTCGCGATTGGGCGCGGCATCGTAGTCGGCGCGGATGGCGATGGTGCCGAACAGGCGCGCGAACGCCGCCTGGCGCTGCGGCGACAGCGTCTGGTCGCGCAGCAGCAGCAGACGGTGATGATCGAAGGCAACGGCGAGCGCCGCGCCGGTGGCGGGATCGATCGGCCGGGAAAGATCGACGCCGCGCACCTCGACGCCGAACGTCGCGGCCAGCGGACGCAGATCGAGCGCCGCCGGTGGCGGCGCGCTCTCGCCGCGCGCGGTAGCGAGGCCGGTCATGCGGATCTCCTCGGACGCCAAGACAGGGCGAGTGTAGCGGCGCCGCTTGCGCGACGTAAGGGGCGCGCGCTGTACCTCTACCTTCCCCCGCTGGCGGGGGAAGGT
>CAYTFW010000289.1:0-3495 GCA_964437145.1 uncultured Rhizobiaceae bacterium | reverse complement strand
TCGCCGGGGCCGCCGAGGAAGCCGAAGCCGCCGCGCTGGCGCTCGAGATGGGTCCACGACCGCACCAGCCGGCTGCGCTGGTAGTCGAGCGAGGCGAGCTCGACCTGCAAGCGGCCTTCATGCGTGCGCGCCCGCGCGCCGAAGATCTCGAGGATCAGGCCGGTGCGATCGATGACCTTGCAGTTCCAGGCCTTCTCGAGGTTGCGCTGCTGCACCGGGCTGAGCTTGGTGTCGACGATCGCCACCTTGATGTGCTGATCCGCGATCGCCGTCTTCAGCCGCTCGACGGCGCCGCGGCCCAGCAGGGTCGCGGGCACCGGCTGGCGCAGCGGCGGTGTCTCGGCGATGCGCACGTCGAGCTCGATGGCGCGCGCCAGGCCCACCGCCTCCTCGAGCACGGCCGCGCCGCCGCGCGCCGCCGGCTGATCGCCGTTGGCCGCGCGCTCGTGCGCGATCGGGCAGATGACGGCGGCCGGCGCCGGGCCGGCCGCGGTGTCCCGCGGTTCGGACACGCGTCGACGGCGCGGCTTCTCCTCGCCGTCGATCAGCGTGTCACCAGGGATGTCGGCTGGATCAATGATCCGCGGTGGCGGCTGCGGGTGCTTTCTCATTCTCGAACAGCTGGACCGGAGTCACCGGCATGATGGTCGAGATCGCATGCTTGTAGACAAGCTGCGAGTGACCGTCGCGACGCAGCAGGACCGAGAAATTGTCGAACCAGGTGACGATGCCCTGGAGCTTCACGCCGTTGACGAGGAAGATCGTGACCGGCGTCTTGGTCTTGCGGATGTGGTTCAGGAAGACGTCCTGAACGTTCTGCGCTTTTTCCGACACGTTCTTGGCCCCCTTTGGTGGCTGTTGCCGCGCGCCGTTCTGGCGCGAGGGATCACACGGCACGAATACACACGCAAGCCGCGTGCCGCCTACTCTACGCAGATATAGTCCCGGACCCGCCATACATCAACGCCCCCAGGGCCCGACAGTTCCGGGCATAAAGTCGTGGCGGGTATGCTGAAAATTCACCCGGTGCCGGTTTTTCCGGCCGGACAAGCACCGGCAGGCAACCGGTAGCATGGGCACATTGCAGATCGGCGACAGTGTCGCCGACGAACCATACCGCGTCCCCCCTCCGCTCACCTGGTCCCAGGCCGGCGCCCGACAACGCGATGCTGACCGGGTCCGGCGCCGGCTTGTCGCGCGGCGCGTCGGTGGCGCCGACCACCTTGCCGAACAGCCCATCCCAGCCGAGATGGCCGACCTCGGTGCGCAGCGCGGGCCCCATCTTGTTGCTGACGATCGACAGGTAAACGCCGCGCGCGGCCAGATCACGCAGCAGCTCGGCGGCACCGTCGAGCGGCCGCAGGGTCTCCAGATGGCAGGCGGTGAAGGTGCCGTAGAAGATCTCGCGCGCCTCTTCCCAACGCGCCGCGCCGAACAGCACGGGAAAATAATCGCGCAGCGAGCCGTGGGCGCGCGCACGCGCCTCGTCCTCGCTCCAGCGTGGCATGCCGAAGGCGGCAAAGACGGCGTTGTAGCAGCGCGTGATGGTCGGCCAGGTGTCGACCAGGGTGTTGTCCCAGTCGAAGATCACCGCGCGTGGCGGCGGCGGGGCGTCGCTCACAGGAAGGGCGCCGCCTCCGACACGGCGCGGAAATACTCCGCGCGCAGCCGGCGGGCGGTGTCGCCGGGCTTGCCCTCGCCCACCGCCTTGCCGTCGATCTTCACGATCGGCGTCACGAACGAGGTCGCGCTGGTCATGAAGGCTTCGCGCGCCCGCTGCGCCTCGGCGATTGTGAATGGGCGCTCGGTCAGCCTGAGCTGCAGGGTCGCTGCGACCTTGGCGACGGTGCCGCGCGTGATGCCGGCCAGGATGTCGTTGCCCAGCGGGCGCGTCACCAGCTCGCCCTCGGCCGTGACGATCCAGGCGTTGCTCGACGTGCCCTCGGTGACGAAGCCCGTCTCGTCGACCTGCCAGGCCTCGAAGGCGCCGCTCTCGCGCGCCTTCTGCTTGCCCAGCGCGCCACCCAGCAGGCCGGTGGTCTTGATGTCGACGCGCTTCCAGCGCAGGTCGGGCGTGCTGATCACCGCGACACCGGGCCCGGTCTCCGGCGACGGCGGCGCGGTGTGCTTGGCTGTGACGACCAGTGCCGGCTTGGCGTTCTTGGGAAAGCCGTAGTCGCGCCGCGCCACGCCGCGCGAGACCTGAAAATAGATCAGGCCGTGGCGCACCAGATTGCGCCGCGCCACCTCGCGCAGCACGAACTTCAGCGCCTGACGCTCGATCGGCCAGGCGATGCGCAGCTCGTTGAGCGAGCGGTCGAGCCGGTCGAGATGCGGATCCTCGTCGAGGAAGCGGCCGTCGGCGATGCCGATCACCTCGTACACCGCGTCGGCGAACTGATAGCCGCGATCCTCGATATGCACCCGCGCGGAGCCGTGCGGCACGTAGCGGCCATTGACGTAAGCGATACGCGACATTCGATCAGTCCCCGGAGTCTGTCATCCCGAGCGCAGCGAGGGATCCAGGGTCATCCTAGATCCCTCGCTGCGCTCGGGATGACAGATTGGATCGCTCGACCGACTCATGCCTCAGCCGCCCCGCTCTTCCCCGTGCACGCCGAGCGACTTCAGCTTGCGGTGCAGCGCCGAGCGTTCCATGCCGACGAAAGAGGCGGTACGCGAGATGTTGCCGCCGAAGCGCGTCACCTGGGCCATCAGATACTCGCGCTCGAAGACCTCGCGCGCCTCGCGCAGCGGCAGCTGCATGATCTCGCCGCCCTTCTCCCAGCGCAGCACCGAGGGCGAGATATCGCCGAAATCGGCCGGCAGCATGTCGGCGCGCAGCGGCGCGGCGCCATCGGTCGGCGCCACGATCAGCAGATGCTCGATGACGTTGCGCAGCTGGCGCACGTTGCCCGGCCAGTCGTAGCTCTGCAGCGCGGCGATCGCGTCCTCGCCGATCTGGCGCGTCGGCAGGCCGGCGGCGGCGGCGACGCGCCGTACGAGGTGGTTGGCGAGCTCGGGAATATCGTCGCGCCGCTCGGCCAGCGATGGCACGCGCATCGGCACGACGTTGAGGCGATAGAACAAATCCTCGCGGAAGCGCCCGGCGGCGATATCGGGCTGCAGGTCGCGCGTCGTCGAGGCGATGACGCGGACATCGACCTCGACCCTCGACTTGCCGCCGTCGCGGAAGAAGGCCTGCTCCTGCAGGACGCGGATCACCTTGCCCTGGGTCGAGGCCGGCAGCTCGCCGACCTCGTCGAGCAGCAGGGTGCCGCCATGCGCCTGCTCGAAGGCGCCGAAGACGGCGACGCCGTCACCTCCGGCGTTCTCGCTCTCGCCGTTCTCGCTGCCGAACAGCTCCATGTCGAGGCGTTCGGCCGACAAGGCGGCGCAGTTGACCATGACGAAGGGACCGGCGGCGCGCTTCGAGGCGCGATGCAGCAGGCGCGCGACCAGCTCCTTGCCGGAGCCGGGCGGGCCGCTCAGCAG
>CAYTFW010000288.1:0-3594 GCA_964437145.1 uncultured Rhizobiaceae bacterium | reverse complement strand
CGAAGCCCCTCATCCGCCCTTCGGGCACCTTCTCCCCGCCTTCGCGGGGAGAAGGCAGGGGGTCCCTGTATGACCTTGGGCCGCGCCATCGCCGTGGTCGGCGGTTTCAGCATGCTGAGCCGTCTGCTGGGCTTCGCGCGCGACATGGCGATGGCGCGCGTGCTGGGCGCCGGGCCGATCGCCGACGCGTTCTTCATCGCGTTCAAGCTGCCGAACTTCTTCCGCCGCCTGTTCGCCGAAGGCGCCTTCGCCGCGGCCTTCGTGCCGCTGTTCTCCGCCGAACGCATTCGCGGCGGCGTCGCCGAGGCCGCCGCCTTCGCGCGCGAGGCACAAGCGGCGCTGCTGGCGGTGCTGCTGCCGTTCGCCGCGCTGACCATCCTCGCCATGCCGATTGTCATCGGGCTGATCGCGCCCGGCCTGCGCTCTTCGCCGCAGACCATCGCCTGGGCGATCGATTTCGGTCGCGTCGCCTTTCCGTACCTGGTGTTCATCTCGCTGGTCTCGCTCTACAGCGGCGCGCTCAACGGGCTGGAGCGCTTCGGCCACGCCGCGGCGACGCAGATGCTGCTGAACATCGTGCTGCTGGTCGCGCTGTTTACGCTGTCGCCGATCCTGCCCAATCCGGGCTACGCGCTGGCGATCGGCGTCTTCATCGCCGGCATCGTGCAGTGGCTATGGTTGCTCGAGGCCTGCCGCCGCGCCGGCCTGTCGATGGTACCGCGCTGGCCCACGCTGAGCCCGCGGATCCGCCGTATGTTGACTCTGGTCGTCCCGGCGGCGATCGGCGCCAGCGCTTTCCAGATCAATGCCATGCTCGACGTGGTGTGGAGCTCGTACCTGCCCAATGGAGCGATCTCGGTGCTGTACTACGCCGATCGCATCAACCAGCTGCCGCTGGGCGTGGTCGGCATCGCCATCGGCACATCGTTGCTGCCCCTGCTGTCGCGACAACTGCGCGATGGCTCGACCGAGGCGGCAATGGCCAATCAAAACCGCGCCATCGAGTTTGGCCTGTTGTTCTCCCTGCCGGCGGCGGCGGCGTTCGGCGTCGCGGCTGTGCCGATCATGGCGACGCTGTTCGAGGGCGGGGAGTTCGGGCCGGCCGAGAGCGCCCGGGCCGCCGCCGCGCTGGTCGCCTTCGCCGCCGGCCTGCCCGCCTTCATCATGGTGAAGGCGCTGGCGACCGGCTTCTACGCCCGTGAAGACACGCGCACACCGCTCCTCATCGCGCTCGCCAGCATCGCATTCAACGCCGCGCTCAACGTGATCTACCTGTGGGGCACCGACCTGGAGCATGTCGGCGTCGCCTTGGCCTCGTCGCTCTCCGGCTGGTTGAACGCGCTACTGCTCGCCTGGGTACTGGTCCGGCGCAAGCACTTGGTCGCCGACGCACGGCTGATGTCGCGTTCCTGGCGCATGCTGGTCGCGGCACTGGCCATGGGACTCGGGCTGTGGCTCGCGCTGCGCTACGCCGGTGGCGTTTTCGCGACGCCAGGGGTCATACGTTGGCTGGCGCTGGCGGCGCTGTGCATCGGCGGCGCGGTCCTCTACGGCGGGATCGGCGTCGCCCTAGGCATCATCCGTCTGTCGGAGATCCGCGCGATTCTGCGCCGTCAGGCTGGCGCCCGCCCCGAGATTGACTGAGCGGCACCAAGCAGCCGCCATTGGCCCTGTAGCGCCAGCGCGGCGCCGTCGATCAGGCCGCGCGCATGCAGATCGATCGCTTTTCTCAGACCGCGATCGAGTGCAGCGGCGAGGATGTCATCGGGCAACGCCCCGACGGCGACCGTCACCAGCAGCGCACCGAGATCGGTGTCGTCGTTGATCGTGTTCGCCGGCCGCCGCTCGATCGCCGGATGATCGGCATCGACAGCGTTGGCAACGATGGTCGCAGCCGCGTCGGCCATCGCCGCGCTGCGCGCCAGGATGGTGACAGAGTCTACGATACCCAGCGAGAACGAGCGGCCGCGCCAGCCGCTGGTCGCCACCCCACGCACCGGCTGCTCGGCGTGCAGCTCGACCCCACCATCGAGCGCGGGCGCGTCGACATTGGCGACGATCGCGGCGCGCAACGACTGACCCGGCGACAGGTGGATCGCAATATCACCGCCGTTGTTGACGTATGCCTTCTCCAGGCGGCGATCGCGGATCAACGCGGCAAGAACCTCGTCCGCCACCGATCCTGCCACCGCCGCCATCGGCGTGATGAAGACATCGCGGTAGGGCCAGACGGCATCGGCCATCCGGCGCGCGACCGGGCCATTGAGCGCCGGTGGTGTGGTGCCGACCGGGCTGCGCAGGATCGGTAGTTCGGTCACGAGTGTGGCGAGGATATCGTCGAAGCGCGCGATGGCTTGGCGATAGGCGCTTTCAATCTCAACGCGGTCGCCGAAGGCTTCGATGATCAGGTCGATGGGGCCATGCTGCAGGTGCAGCCGCCCATCGGGCAGGCGCGCGGAGACCGGGCCGCTCACGTCCGCGGTTGCGTCGACACCGGCCACGGGTTGTCGGCGCGCGAGGGGCGGCGATCGAGGCGGTTGGCGGCCAGCGCCTGCTCCAGCGACACGACGCGGCCGGTATAGCCGCCCAGCGCCTCGTAGTGATCGCGCCGCATGGTGAACTCCAGCGGCGCCACCAGCGCCGGCGTCGGCACGTAGCCGAAGGCGTTGTCGGGCATGCGCGCGACATCGACCATGTAGGTGATTCCACCACCTGGCCAGACGAAGACCGGCGCGCCGCCGCAGGTCACGCGGGTCAATGCGTCCTTCACACTGAGCGTCAACCGCACCGGATTCTCGGTGACACCGGCGCGCAGCGAGCCGCCGGCGCCGGCCATGAACAGCACGGTGCACAAAGCCGGCTCGCAATTCTCGGCGATGCGCTCGACCACCTTGCGCACCGGGGACGGCATCTCGGCCGGTTTTGGCTTGAGCGCCTCGTCGAGCACGAACCACGCCGCGTGCTCGCCGGTGGTCGAGACCATCAGCAGGCGCAGGCCGGGCCACGCGGTCTTGGGATCGATCTTCTCCACGATCTCCAGCGGATCGGCGATGTCGGTGCCGCCCCAGCCCAGCCCCGGCTCGGCGACCTGGAAGTAGCGGCCCGGCGTCGAGCGGCGGCCGCGCACGCGGATGCCGGCCGAGGGCATGTCCAGGAACTTGCCGCCCTGATGCTCCGACAGCACGCCGGTGATGTGGTCGTCGACGACGATCACCTCGTCGACATGGCCGTGCCATTGCGGCGCGAACATGCCGATGGTGGCCGAGCCGCAGCCCACGCGCATACGCTCTTCGCGCTGGCCGTTGACCACCGGCGGCCGGCCCGATTGCACCACGACCGACGCGCCGCCATCGATGGTGAGCTCGACCGACTGGCGATTGCACAGCGCCAGCATGGCGTCGCAGGTGACGACGCCCTCCTTCTTGCTGCCGCCGGTGAGATGGCGCACGCCGCCCAGCGACAGCATCTGCGAGCCGTACTCGGCCGTGGTGACGTGGCCGACCTGCTCGCCCTGCACGCGCACCGCCGCCTGCTCGGGCCCGAGGAAGCGGTCGGTGTCGATCTTCACCTTCACGCCGCAGTAGCTGAAGATGC
>CAYTFW010000287.1:0-3600 GCA_964437145.1 uncultured Rhizobiaceae bacterium | reverse complement strand
GTTCCTGAGCGTGATCTTCGGCGGGTTCGGCGCCGAGGAAGGCAAGGCGCCGGCCAAGGGCGCCGGCGAGCCGCAGGGCGAGGTGAAGAGCGTGACCGCCGCCGAGACCGCGGCCATCCTGCAGGAAGCCAAGAGCGTGGTGATCGTCCCCGGCTACGGCATGGCCGTCGCCCAGGCGCAGTATCCGCTCTACGAGGTCACCAAGATCCTCCGCGACAAGGGCGCCAACGTCCGCTTCGCCATCCACCCGGTGGCCGGCCGCCTGCCCGGGCACATGAACGTGCTGCTGGCCGAGGCCAAGGTGCCCTACGACATCGTGCTCGAGATGGAGGAGATCAACGACGACCTCCCCGCCACCGACGCGGTGCTGGTCATCGGCGCCAACGACATCGTCAACCCGGGCGCCCTCGACGACCCGTCGAGCCCGATCTACGGCATGCCGGTGCTGGAAGTGTGGAAGGCCAAGACCTGCATCGTCATGAAGCGCGGCATGGCCAGCGGCTACGCCGGGGTCGAGAACCCGCTGTTCTTCCTCGACAACACCCAGATGCTCTTCGGCGACGCCAAGAAGATGATCGACGCGGTGCTCGCCGACCTGCGCAAGAGCGAGAGCTCCGCCGCGTAGAACCGCGGCGGCACCGGCGCCGTGTCCGGCGACGCCTCGGTCAGGCGCCGGCGCAGTGCTTGGCGGCGAGCTTGCCGATGCTGGTCATGGCCCGCATCGTCGTCGATCCGCCGAGGGCTCTCTCGATCTTCGCCGGCGTCAGCGTGGTCTCGCTCTGCTTGAGCGTGCACAGCCAGTAGACCTCGCTGCCGACGACCTTGAAGCTGTGGACCGCCGGTTCGAGGGCGTTCAAGCGCTTCTCGGCCGCGGGATCGACCGGCGGCTTGAGCAAGCCGACCAGGAACGCGCCGGCGCCGGCCACGGCCGTGGCGGCGAACGGCTGGCGCTCGGCCGCAGCCTTCACTTCGGCGATGGTGCGCACGAAGGCCGGTACTTCGTAGCCGAGCGCCTTCTTCAGCGCGGCCTCGATTTTCGCCTCGAGTGCCGGACCGGCCTTGGCCTGGGTGTCGAAGATCACGTTGCCGCTGGCGATGAACGTCTCGACGTTCCGAAAGCCGACCGCCGCGAAGTGCGTCCGCAACTGGTCCATCTTGACGACGCGGCCGCCGACGTTGACGGCGCGGAGGAAGGCGACATAGCGCGGCATCTCAGGCGGTCCAGATCTCCTCGAACACGCGGTGGAAGTTGCCGCCGATCACCTTCTCGATCACTCGTGCCGGGTGGCCCTTGGCGGCGAGGCGCATGGCGATCAGCTCCAGCCGGCGCGGCTGGTTGAGATCGGGGATGTAGAGCGGACGATCCTCGTCGGGCGCCTGGATGCCGCGGCTCTTCCGGCCGGCGGCGAAGGCGCGCTCGGCCTTCTGGTACTCGGGCGACTCCTCGATCGGCGACACGCTCATGTCGCTGCCGATGCCGACGTGGTCCTCGCCGCAGACTTTCAGCGCGTGCTCGATGTGGCGGATCACCGCATCGCCGGTGGACGCCTTGCCCGGTCCGTCGGCGCCGCCCAGGAACGGCATCAGGTAGATGCCCAGCACGCCGCCCTTGTCGGCCATCGCCTTCAGCTCACGGTCCTCCTTGCTGCGCGGGTGGCGGTAGATCTCGCGACAGCCCGAGTGGGTGATGAGCGGCGGTTTGGTGGACGCGGCGATGCCGGTGGCGGTCGTGCGCGTGCCGCAGTGGCTCAGATCGACGGCCATGCCGAGCGCGTTCATGCGCGCCACCGCCTCACGGCCGAACTCGCTCAAGCCGGCGTCGCCGGGCTCCAGGCAGCCGTCGCCGATCAGGTTGCGGATGTTGTAGGTGAGCTGGACGATCAGCACGCCGAGCTGGCGGAAGGTGTCGAGGCGCGACAGGTCGCGCTCGAGCATCTCGGTGTCCTGGAAGCCGAGGATCAGCCCGAGCGTGCCGTCCTTCTTCGCGCCGGCGATGTCGTCGTGGCGGCGGACGATCGACAGCAGCCGCGGGTACTTCGCGGCCTCGGCGGTCCACAGCGCGATGTTCTCGGCGGTGCTCTCGAAGTCGCCGCCGCTCACCGTGACGTTGAGCGCGGTCAGCCCGCTGGCGGCGACATTGGCGCGCTGGGCGTCGGTGAGCGGTCCGCGCGGCGGCCACGGCACGTTCATCGCGCCCGGGTTGGCCAGCGCGTCGATGGCGACGGACCGCGCGTAGATCGCCTTTGCCTCGTCGGCGGTGACGGCGGTCTGACGGGCGTGCACGGTCATGCCGAGCGCGCCGACGCCAGCGGCCATGGTGGTTCCGAACTCGCGACGGGTCATCGATGAGGGCTCCGGCCCGGAGTATAAATGACCGTCGAGGAGCCTTCATGTCGCATCTGATCCGCACATCGTTCGTCGTCGCCGTCCTGGCCGTGGCCGCGGTGGCGTCGGCGCAGACCGCGCCGTCGCCGCGCTCGCCGTGGCGCGCCGCCGACGGCGTGACCGTCGATGAGGTCGGCGATCCGCAGTACTCGACCTTCTCGCTCTGCGCGATCGATCCGGCGACCGGGCAGTCGGGCGCCGCGGTGACCACCCGCGTGCCCTTCGTCGGCCGCGCGGTGCCGTGGGTGCGCGCCGGGGTCGGCGCCGTGTGCACGCAGGCGTCGACGATGGTCGAATACGGCGTCCGCGGACTGGACCTGATGGGCAAGGGGGTCGACCCGAAGGAGGCGGTCCCGCAACTGCTCGCCGACGATGCCGGCCGCGAATCGCGCCAGCTCGGGATGATCGACATGAAGGGCCGGGCGGCGGCGCATACCGGCAAGAACAACAACGCCTGGGCCGGGAGCAAGCAAGGGCCGAACTACACCGTCCAGGCCAACATCATGGTCGGGCCTGAGGTGGTGGAGGCGGTGGCGGCGACCTTCGAGGCCACCGAGGGCACCGGGATGCCGCTGGCCGAGCGCATGATCCTGGCGCTCGAAGCCGGCCAGGTCAAAGGCGGCGACAGCCGCTGGGGCAATCTGCAGTCGGCGGCCATCCGCGTCGCCGACCCCAACGACCCCGGCCGCGGCAACGACTTCATCACGCTGGCCATCGACGTCGGCGAGCACGCCGAGCCGGTGGGCGAGATGAAGCGCATCTACTACACGACGCAGCGGCGGCTCGGCTACCGCAGTTTCTCGCACGTCGAGGGCCCGGATGTCGTCGAGCTGAAGCGGATGCTGCACGCGCTGGGCTACTGGCGGCCGACGCTGGCGGCGTTCCCGGCCACGCCGGCGATCCCGAACACGCGCGAGATGCAGGACCTGCGGCGCAGCAACCCCGCGCAGTTCGACAAGCTGCAGGCGCAGGGCCGGCAGGCCGCGGCCGACTTCGCCCGTGATTACGCGCAGTTCGACGCCGAGACCGTGGCCGCGGTGGACAAGTTCCGGGCCGACCGCAAGCTGGCCTACAGCGGCAATCCTCCGGGTCTGGTGGACGAGCGGCTGGTCGCGGCCTTGCGGGCCGCCTATCTCGAGCGGCAGCGCACCGGAAGGCAGCGCTAGAGCGTTTTTCACAGGGATGTAGCGACGCGATAGCCGGCGTGCTGCATGT
>CAYTFW010000286.1:0-3692 GCA_964437145.1 uncultured Rhizobiaceae bacterium | reverse complement strand
CTGGGAGCGCCGGCGTCCCGCCGGCTCATAAGATGCCGGCGGGACGCCGGCGCTCCCAATGAGATCCCTCGCCTCGCTCGGGATGACAGAGATCATGCCGCCTCGCCGGCGAACACGCGCAGCCGGTCGGCGGGCAGCGCGATGTCGAGCGTCTTGCCGACGCCGACATCGAGGTCGCGCATCAGGTTGATCGAGAAATCCGCCGTCAGGGTTACGTCGGGCGACGCCGTGCGCAAGGTGGCGCGGCAGAACGAGCCCAGGAACTCCAGCTCGGCGATGGTGACGGCGATGCGATTGGCGGTACCTTCCGTGATGCCGCGGACCTGGACATCCTCGGGCCGCAGGCAGACACGCACCTCGCCGCCGGTCGGCTCGCTATGACTGCAGTTGATCGCCGGGCCACCGCCCAGCGCGATGCGGCCGGGACCCTCGACGCGGCCGGGCAGGAAATTCATCGAGCCGACAAAATCGGCGACGAAGGCGCTGGCCGGCTTGCCGTAGATCTCCTGCGGCGTGCCGATCTGGTCGATGCGGCCGTGATTCATCACCACGATCCGGTCGGCCATGGTCAGCGCCTCTTCCTGGTCGTGCGTCACCATGATGGTGGTGACGCCCAGGCGGCGCTGCAGGCCACGGATCTCGCCGCGCAGGCGCGAGCGCACGCGCGCGTCGAGCGCCGAGAGCGGCTCGTCGAGCAGCAGCAGACCGGGTGATGTCGCCAGCGCGCGCGCCAGCGCGACGCGCTGCTGCTGGCCGCCGGAGAGCTGCGCCGGATACTTCTCGCCCTGGGTCGGCAGGCCGACCAGCGCCAACAGCTCGCTCACGCGCGCCTTGATCTCGGCCGCCGGCTTGCGCCGGCTGCGCAGGCCGTAGCCGACATTGTCGGCGACGCTAAGGTTGGGAAACAGCGCGTAGGACTGGAAGACGATGCCGAAATCGCGCTCCGACGGCGGCAACGCCGAGACGTCGCGGCCGTCCTGCCGGATCACGCCGCTGGTCTGTGGATCCAGCCCGGCGATGGCGCGCAGCAAGGTCGTCTTGCCGCAGCCCGAGGGGCCGAGGAAGCAGACGAACTCGCCGCGCTCGATCGTCAGCGACACCGCCTCCAGGGCGGTGAACATGCCGAACCTCTTGGTGACGCGGTCGACCTCGAGATAGGGCATGTC
This sequence comes from uncultured Rhizobiaceae bacterium, assembly GCA_964437145.1. Taxonomy (GTDB): domain Bacteria; phylum Pseudomonadota; class Alphaproteobacteria; order Reyranellales; family Reyranellaceae; genus JAFAZJ01. The sequence continues at coordinate 2,526 of CAYTFW010000286.1, read as the reverse complement.
CTCGACCGCCTCGCTTACTTCGGCGCCGACTTGCCGTCGTAGCGCTTGTTCCACTCCGCCAGGATGCGGTCGCGGTTGGTCGCCATCCAGTCAAGGTCGTTCTTGACCATCGCCTTGTCGGCGCCCTCCGGATAGTTCGGCGGCGCCGCCTTCACACCAGGGTGGGCGACGATGGCGTAGTACTTGCCGTAGAGCTCATTGGCGCCCTGCGAGGCGACCCAGTCCTGCACCAGCTTGGCGGCGGCGACGTTGGGCCGGCCCTTGACGATGCCCGAGACCTCCATCTCCCAGCCCGCGCCCTCCTTGGGCAGGATCAGGTCGATCGGCGCGCCGGCGGTCTTCTCGCGCGCGCCGCGCATGTCGAAGCCAATGCCGATCATGCGCTCGCCCTTGGCGGCCTGCACGCAAGGCGCCGAGCCGGAGTGGGTGTAGACCGCGACGTTCTTGTGCAGCTCGTCCATGAACTTCCAACCGGCTTCCTCGCCCATGATCTGCAGCCACGCGGCGACGGTGAGATAGCCGGTGCCCGACGAGGCCGGGTTGGGCATGACGATCGAGCCGGCATAGGCTGGGTTGGTCAGGTCCTTCCACGACATCGGCTTGGGCGCGTTCTTCTTGCCGCCCTCGACGGTATTGAAGCAGACGACCGAGAGATAGGCATCCATGCCCACCCAGGTCTCGGGGTTCGCGCCGCTGCGGAACACCGGCTTCAGGTCGGCCGCGCCCTTGGGCGTATACGGCTCGAGCAGGCCCTGCTTGGCGAAGGCCGCCATGCTCGAACCCGAGAGACCCAGCACCATATCGGCCTGCGGATTGGCCTTCTCGGCCAGGAAGCGCGCGGTGATGACGCCCGTGGAATCACGCACCCACGAAATCTCGACCGTAGGGACGGCCTTCTCGATCGTATCCTTGAAGATCTTGAGCTGGTCGTTCTCCAGCGCCGTGTAGACGGTGAGCTTGGTCTTCTGCGCCAGCGCCGTGCCGCCGGCCATGACAGCGACCGCCGTCAGCGCGGCTGTTACGCCACGCATCAATTTTTCCATCATCGTTATGCCCCCTCTGCCCGCACCGTCGCGGCCCAGCATTTGAAGTCCACGACGGTTTCAGATTTATTACATCGCAGATGTCCGGTCCTGACAACCGCAACCCTGCACGATAGATGTGACCGGCTGAAGAAACCGCGCGAGGACGAACCCCGATGCCTACCGCCCGCCCCAGCGGCTACCGCTTCGATCAGGAGCGGATCGCCGGGCTGATCGCGACCTACCGCCATGGCGGGCCGCTGCCGCGCGACTTCTACATCGACGCCGAGGTCTTTCAGGCCGATATGGACCGCATCTGGTCGCGCTACTGGCTCTATGTCGGGCACGCCTGCATGCTGCCCAATCCCGGCGACTGGATGACCTGGAAGATCGGGCTCAGTTCCATTGTCGTCGTGCGCGGGCGCGACAGCGTGATCCGCGCTTTCCACAACACCTGCCGCCATCGCGGCGCGCGCTTCTGCAACGAGGAGACCGGCAACTCCCGCGGTTTCCGCTGCCCCTATCACGGCTGGGCCTACGACCTGGAAGGCAAGCTCACAACGCGCACCATGGCGGAGTTCGGCGTGCCCGAATCGACGCTCGGCCTGCACCCGGTGCGCCTGCGCGACACATCGGGGATCCTGTGGATCAATCTCTCCGACGATCCCGTGCCCTTCGACGGCGCACACGCGGACCTCGCCAGTCGGCTGAAGCACCAGGGCCTGTACGACGCCAAGGTCGCCGTCGAGCGCCGCTACACGGTGAAGGCCAACTGGAAGCTGGTCTTCGAGAACAACCGCGAGTGCCTCCACTGCCCGGTCGCCCACCCCGAGTACATGAAGGGCACCTACGACGTCGCCCGGGTCATGCCCGGTCTGGCCGAGGACGTGGTGAAGCAGACCGAGCTGGCCAATGCCCGCTTCCGTGCCCTGGGCATCGACACCGGCGACGCCTTCTCGGCGATGACGGGCGCCTTCTGGCGCGCCCATCGCACGCCCCTGATGGAGGGTTGGAAGACGCAGAGCCTCGACGGCACGCCGGTCGCGACGCTGATGGGTCACTTCCGGGACAAGAACACCTGGAGCGACGGCACCCTGCGCACCACCGTGTTCCCCAATTTCTGGCAGCACGCCAGCGACGACCACGCGGTCTCCACCCGCATCACGCCGGTCGACGCCAGCACCTGCGAGATCGTAGTCTGGTGGTTCGTGCACAAGGACGCCGTCGAAGGCCGTGACTACGACCCGGCCAAGCTTACGCCGTTCTGGGAGCGCACCTCGGAGCAGGACTGGTTCATCTGCGAGGCCAACCAGCAGGGCGTGACCTCGCCGCGCTACGTGCCCGGCCCCTACTCGCGCACGCAGGAAGCCAACGTGCAGCATTTCGTCGACTGGTACCTCGGCGAGATGACAGGCGGCACACCCAAGGCCCAGGCCGCGGAATGAATCTCGTCTTCGGGCCGCGCCGCTCCAGCGGCGCTCATGATGCGTCGCTGGAGCGACGC
>CAYTFW010000285.1:0-3699 GCA_964437145.1 uncultured Rhizobiaceae bacterium | reverse complement strand
TCGGCATGGTCGGCATCAACGTGCCGATCCCGGTGCCGGTCGCCTATCACAGCTTCGGCGGCTGGAAAGCCTCGGTGTTCGGCGACCACGGCATCTATGGCATGGAAGGCGTGCGCTTCTACACCAAGCTCAAGACCATCACCGCGCGCTGGCCCACCGGCATCCGCGCCGGCGCCGAGTTCAACTTTCGGGCCCGGACGTAAGTGGTCATTGGGAGCGCCGGCGTCCCGCCGGCATCTTGAGGCCAACCACAGAGACACAGAGACAGCCTCTGTGGTGAATCCTTTCATGATGCCGGCGGGACGCCGGCGGTCCCAACAAGACGTGGCGTAGAGGTGGCTCGAGTGGACACGACGATCGAAGCGAAAGACACGCCGCCGACCGAACGGCGTTTCCGCATGGCCGACGGCATCGAGCTGGTCGCCGATACCTGGGGCTCGCCGGATCGTCAGCCGGCGGTGCTGCTGCATGGCGGCGGCCAGACGCGGCATGCCTGGAAGCGCACCGCGGCGGTGCTGGCGGGGCATGGCTACTACGCCATCGCCGCGGATTTGCGCGGCCATGGCGATAGCGGCTGGTCGCCCGATGGCGGCTACGCGATCGACCGATTCGCCGGCGACGTACGTACCCTGGCCGCCGGCCTGCCACGCAAGCCGATCCTGATCGGCGCGTCGCTCGGCGGCATCGCCAGCCTGATCGCCGCCGGCGAGGCAGCCGTGCCGATCGCCATCGCCCTGGTGCTGGTCGACATCACGCCGCGTGTCGACGCCGTCGGCGTCAGCCGCATCCGGGGCTTCATGGCCGCGCATATCGACGACGGCTTCGCCACCCTGGAAGACGCCGCCGACGCGATCGCCGCCTACCTGCCGCATCGCCCCAGACCGAAGAAGCTCGACGGGCTGCGCAAGAATTTGCGGCTGGGACCCGACGGCCGCTATCGCTGGCACTACGATCCGGCCTTCGTGCGCGACGACACGCGGCGCGGCGACGCCAATCGCGAGACGCGCCTGACCGCGGCGGCGCGGAACCTCGACGTGCCGGTGCTGCTGGTGCGCGGTGGATCGAGCGAGCTGGTGTCGGAGGAGATCGCCCGCGAGTTCGTGTCGCGCGTGCCCAACGCGCGCTACGTCGACGTCCAGGGCGCCGCGCACATGGTCGCCGGCGACGTCAACGATCCCTTCACCGAGCAGGTCGTCGGCTTCCTGGATGGCCTTCGGCCGTAAGTCTGATTCCCTCTCCCCGCTTGCGGGGAGAGGGTTAGGGTGAGGGGCTGCATCAGGTTGCGTACGACCGTGGTGCGTCACCTGAATCAGCCCCTCACCCCGACCCTCTCCCCGCACGCGGGGAGAGGGAGAAGAACACCACCACCTGCGATCACCCGCCCCGATTTTTGCACAATCGGGGCGGACCTTGGCGGCGACGGAAACGCCGGGGAGGTCGCCATGTCCGTCCGGTTCGTCGCGCTCGTGTCCATCCTCGTGCCATCGGCGCTCGGCCTCGCCGGCTGCGCCGTCGTCGGTGCGGTTGGCGGCGCGGTGGGCAGCTCCATCGCCACCAATATCGCCGTCGATGGCGCCAAGCGCATGGTCATGGGCGATCCGGCGGAGCGCGAGCGCGCCAAGGCGGCCTACGCGCGCGCGCCGCGCTGCGCCGACATCGCGCGTCAGGGCGTGCAGAACGGGCTGCTCGCCACCATCGTGCACGACGCGTCGTGGCACGACGCCTACGAGGCGCCCGATGGCCGGCGCATGACGCCCACGCGCGGCAACGCGCTGCTGCTGGTGGATTATGAGATCGTCAACCGCGCCGATGATGGCGTGCTGGTGACGCCGCGCCGATTGCTGCTGGCGCGCGCCGACGGCGAGACGACGCGCGAGAGCGCCGACGAGCCGCCGCGCGACGCCAACACCACCGAGGTCGACGAGCTGGCGCTGGAAGCCGGCGCCGCGCGCCGCGCCATCGCGCTGTTCGACGTGCCGCGCGAGGAGCACGCGCTGCTGGTACCCAACGGGCGGAAGCCCGAGGATCCCGCGCCGACCTGGCTCGACGGCTGCCGCCTGCCCGCGCCGGCGAAGTCGTAGGTCAAACCCGGCGAAGCAGGGCTATCGCATACTAGCTTTGCTCCCTCTCCCCGCGCGCGGGGAGAGGGTTGGGGTGAGGGGGAGTCGCAGGTTGCGCACGACCGCGGTGCGCCACTTGGAGCAGCCCCTCACCCCGACCCTCTCCCCGCAGGCGGGGAGAGGGAGAAGGGTGCGCTACTTCTTCTTCTCGATGTTCCAGAACACCGTCACGGCCGACTCGATGTTGCCGCTGATCGAGGTGCGGCGCGCGATCGGCTGGTTCCACTGGCCGAGGAAGATGTGCGTCGGATACTCGACGATGCGCATCTGGATCGCCTCGACGATCTCCTTCTGCTTGGCGAGGTCCGTCGCCCGCGCGAAGTCGGCGCGCAGCTCGACCAGCTTGGGATCGCAGGCCCAGCCGAACCAGGCGCCGTCGCAGGCGGCGTTGGTCATCGAGTTGACCAGCGGGTTGACGATGTCGACCGAGGCGGCCGCGGTCAGCAACGCGTTCCAGCCCACAGGCGGCGGCTCCTTCTTGGCGCGGCGCGCCACCAGGGTCGACCAGTCCATCTGCTGCATGTCGACCTTCAACCCGATGCGCTCCATCTGCGCCTTGGCGACCGGCGCCAGGTTGTTGAGCACGTAGAGGTCGGTCGTGCCCAGCAGCACCACGGGCGTGCCGTCATAGCCGGCCTCCCGGACCAGCGCCCGCGCCTTCTCGATGTTCGACTGGAGCTTGTCCTCCCAGCCCTTGGTCGAGGCCAGCGGCGTGTCGCACATGAACATCGCCATGCAGGTGCGGTAGTACTTGGGATCGCCGATCACGGCCTTCAGATAGTCCTCCTGGTTGAAGCCGTAGAGCAGCGCCTGGCGGATCTTCGGGTTGTCGAACGGCTTGTGCAGCACGTTGAAGCGGAAGAGGTACTGCAGGCCGAGCGGATTGGCGGCGAACAGCTCGATGTTCTTGTCCTTGGCGAAGAGCGGGAACAGGTCGAACTGCGGCGACTCGATCATGTCGATCTCGCCGTTGATCAGCGCGTTGACCACCGTCTGCTGGTCGGACATCGCCACCCATTCGACGCGGTCGACCTTGGCGACCTTGCCGCCGGCCAGGCCCGAGGGCGGCTCGGCGCGCGGCTTGTACTTGGGATTCTTGACGTAGACCGTCTTGTCGCCCGGCTTCCACTCGTCCCGCTTGAAGATGAACGGGCCCGATCCCGTGGTGTCGGAAAGCTGGGTGAAGGGATCGGTCTCGGCCACGCGCTTGGGCATGATGAACAGCGTGCCCGACGGCTTCGACAGCGCCATCATCAGCAGCGGCGAGGCCTCGGTCAGCGTGACGCGGAAGGTCTTGGCGTCGACCTCGACCATCTCCTTGACGACCTTCATCATCAGCTGGCCCAGCGGATCGCGCGCCGCCCAGCGCTTGATCGAGGGGATGACGTCGGCCGAGGTGACCGGCGGGCCGTCGTGCCACTCCAGCCCGTCGCGCAGCTTGAAGGTGTAGACGCGCTTGTCGTCCGACACGGTCCAGGTGTCGACCATCTGCGGCTGGACCTGCAGCTTGCCGTCCACCGCGAACAGCGTGTCGTAGATCATGTAGCCGTGGTTGCGCACGATGTAGGCGGTCGTCCAG
>CAYTFW010000284.1:0-3745 GCA_964437145.1 uncultured Rhizobiaceae bacterium | reverse complement strand
GTGCGATACAGGCCGACGCCGTCGGCGCCGGTGGTCGCCAGATGCTGCAGATCGATCAGCAGGCCGGCGTTGACGCGCAGCGAGACCTTCACGCCGTCGCGCGTCGCCGCCGGCAGCTCGCGCAACGCGGCGTATTGCCGGCGCCGCTGCTCGACCGCCTGTAGCGTGTCGGCGACCTGCTGCTGGATCTCCTCGGCGGGACGGATGAAGACCTGGGCGTTGTCGCCGTCGACGACGATGGAATCGCCCGACTCGACGCGGCCGGTGATGTCCTCGACGCGGCCGACCACCGGCAGGTCGAGCGCGCGCGCGACGATGGCGACGTGGCTCAGCGCCGAGCCGGCCTCGAGCACCACGCCGCGCAGCTTGCCGCGGTCGTATTCCAGCAGATCGGCGGGGCCCAGATCGCGCGCCACGATCACCGCGTCGTCGGGCAGGCTGGCGGCGTCGAGCACCGAGCCGCGGCCCATCAGGCGCAGCAGCAGGCGACGCGTCAGGTCGGAAAGATCGGCGAGGCGCTCCTGGATATAGGGATCGCTGATCTCGCTGAAGCGCACGCGCATGTCGTCGAAGGCGCGCTGCACTCCGGCCTCGGCGGTGAGGCCCGTGCCGATCGCCTCGCGGATGCGTTCGACCCAGCCGCGATCGTCGGCGAACATGCGGAAGGTCTCGAGCACCTCGCGATGCTCGCCATGGCCGAGATGATCCGACTCGAGCATGCGGTCGAGATCGGCGCGCACCACGCCCAGCGCCTCGATGAAGCGCTTCTGCTCCAGCGCGGTGTCCTCGGCGATCACCCTGCTGATGAAGATGCGCGGCTCGTGCAGCACGGCCTTGCCGATGGCGACACCGCTGTTGAGCTGCACGCCGTCGAGACGCACCGGCAGCAGACCGGTGCCGTCGATCGGCTTGATCTCTTCGGGATTGACCAGCTCGCCCGAAGCCACCAGCTCGGCCAGCACCATGGCGACGTTCTCGAGGGTCTCGATCTCCTCCTCGTCATACTGGCGCAAGGTACGGTTCTGCACCGCCAGCACGCCCAGCACCTTCTCGCCGCGCAGGATCGGTACGCCGGCCATCGAGTGGTAGATCTCCTCGCCGGTCTCGGGCCGGTAGGCGAAGCTCGGATGGGTTTGCGCGTCGGCCAGCGACAGCGGCCGCTCGTTGGCGGCGATGTCGCCGACGATGCCCTCGCCCACGCGCAGGCGGGTGCGGTGCACGGCGTCGGGGTTGAGGCCCTGGGTGGCGAACAGCTCGAGGATGTCGCCGGCGCGCAAGACGTAGATCGAGCAGACCTCGGCCACCATCTCGCTGGCGACGATGCGCACGACCTGGTCGAGGCGCTCCTGCGCGGTGCCCGCGCGCGCCATCACGTCCCGGAGCCGCCTGAGGATCAACCGCGGCCCGGCCACTGGCGTCGTACGCTCCATGGTCAGACCGCTCCGGGATCGGCTCGCTTGATCGGGGCGGTTTTTCGCGCGTCCGGATGGGCCTGGATAAGCGCGCGCCACGCCTGGACCGCCGCGCGGGCGGCGATCGGCATGGTGATGGGGACGCGCGCGACGAACATGGGCCGGTTATCGCCGCTTTCGCGCGCGAGGTCCAGCGTTCAGGGTTTTCGAGATGTATCGAAAGTATCGCGGGTCTTCCTTCTCCCCGCGAAGGCGGGGAGAAGGTGCCCGGAGGGCGGATGAGGGGCTTGTCGGTGGCTCAACGGCGACAGCGGATGGTGTCGAAACAGAAAGCCCCTCATCCGCCTCGCTTTCGCTCGGCACCTTCTCCCCGCCTTCGCGGGGAGAAGGAATCAAGGTCTACGCCGCGTCGAGGCCGTAGGCGGTGTGCAGGGCGCGGACGGCGAGCTCGGTGTACTCGGCGGCGATCAGCACGCTGATCTTGATCTCCGAGGTCGAGATCACCGCGATGTTGATGCCGCGCTTGGCCAAGGTCTCGAACATGGTCAGCGCCACGCCGGCATGGCTGCGCATGCCCACACCGATCACCGAGAGCTTGCAGACATCGGCGTCGGTATGCAGCTCGGTGAAGCCGAGCGACGCCTTGCGCTGCTCGAGCACGGCCTTGGCGCGCGCCAGGTCGGTCTTGGGGATGGTGAAGGTGATGTCGGTCGCCTTGCCGTCCGAGGACACGTTCTGGACGATCATGTCGACGTTGATGTTGCTGGCGGCCAGCGGCCCGAACAGGGCGGCGGCGACACCGGGACGGTCGGCGACGTTGGCCACCGTGACCTTGGCCTCGTTGGTGTCGTAGGCGATGCCGCTGACGACGGATTGTTCCAGACCCTTGGCCATGATCTCTTCCTCATCGACGACGAGCGTGCCCGGCATGTCGCTGCCTGGCGGCACGTCGAAGGAAATCTCCCCGTTGAGCTTGCGGAACGACGCCAGCACCTGCACCCGCACGCGGTGATTCATCGCCAGCTCGACGGAGCGCGTCTGCAGCACCTTCGAGCCCAGCGAAGCCATCTCGAGCATTTCCTCGTAGGTCACCATCGGCAGCTTGCGCGCCTTGTCGGTGATGCGCGGATCGGTCGTGTAGACGCCGTCGACATCGGTGTAGATGTCGCAGCGCTCGGCCTTCAGCGCCGCCGCCAGCGCCACCGCCGAGGTGTCCGAGCCGCCGCGGCCCAAGGTGGTGATACGGCCCTCGCCGCTGACGCCCTGGAAGCCCGGCACGACGGCGACGACGCCCTCTTCCATGGCCTTCTCGATCGCCTCGGTGCCGATCGACTGGATGCGGGCGCGGCCATAGGCCTCGTTGGTGCGGATCGGCAATTGCCAGGACGCGAAGGAGCGCGCCTTCACGCCACGCTTCTGCAGCGCCAGCGCGACGAGGCCGATGGTGACCTGCTCGCCGGTCGAGACGACGACGTCGTACTCGCGCGCGTCGTAGAGCGGCATGATCTTGTCGACGTAGCCGACGAGCTGGTTGGTGACGCCGGACATGGCCGAGACGACCACGGCGACCTGATGGCCGCGCTCGACCTCGAGCTGGACCATGCGCGCGACGTTCTCCAGACGATCGGTGTCACCGACCGACGTGCCGCCGAACTTGACGACGATGCGAGCCATTCCCCCTGCCCTACGAACCTTCAGCCGCCTTAGAACCGGCGACAGCGAGTAGCGGCGAACCGGATGGCGCGCCAGCGGTCATTTGTCGCTGACGCGCGATTTCCGACCGCAGGCGGCGTATATCTAACGGCGAGACCGAAATGGGGCAAGCCATGGCCAGCACCGTCGATGCCGGCGAAGTCGAACGCTTCTCGCGCATCGCCGAGGAGTGGTGGGACGAGAGCGGCAAGTTCGCGCCGCTGCATCGGCTGAACCCCGCCCGCGTCGGCTTCATCCGCGACCGCGTCGCGGCCCATCATGGGCGAGATCCACTGGATTTCGGCGCGGATGGCGCCGGCCCGCTGCGCGGCCTGTCGCTGCTCGATGTCGGCTGCGGTGGCGGGCTGGTGTGCGAGCCGATGGCGCGGCTGGGCGCCACGGTGAGCGGCATCGACGCCTCGGACCGCAACATCGGCGTCGCGCGCCTGCACGCTGAACGCATGGGCCTGGCCATCGACTACCGCGCCGTGCCTGCCGAGACCTTGCGCGACGAGGGCGCGCGCTATGACGTCGTGCTGGCGCTGGAGATCGTCGAGCACGTCGCCGATGTCGATCTGTTCCTCGCCTGTTGCGCCGAGCTGGTGAAGCCGGGTGGCGTGCTGATCCTCTCGACCTTGAAC
>CAYTFW010000283.1:0-3818 GCA_964437145.1 uncultured Rhizobiaceae bacterium | reverse complement strand
CCCCTCATCCGCCCTTCGGGCACCTTCTCCCCGCCTTCGCGGGGAGAAGGGACATAATGTCCACCGGCTTCCCCATCGCGCTCGGCACGTGCGTCCTGTGGGCGCTTTACCTGGTGATTACGCGCCACATCGTGGGCCCGTCCGGTTTCGATCCTTGGGCCTACACGCTGGTGCAAATGCTGATCGGCGGCCTGGTGCTGCTGTGGCTGGGTCGCCGCGCGCCGGCTGATTGGCGCGGCCTGCTGACGCCGTGGATGATCGGCTACGGCATGCTGCGCGTGTGGATCACCGGCATGTCCTCGGCGGCGCTGGTCTATCTCGTCGCCACCCAGAGCACGCTGCTGTCGACCATGAACGTGCTGCTGGGCGCCGCCGCCGCGTGGTTCGTCCATCGCATCGCGGCGCCAAAGAACGAACGCCTGGCGCTGGTCCTGCTGGCGGCCGGGCTGGCGGTGATGACGATCTTCCTGTCGCCGGCCTCCGCCTATGCCGGCGCGCTGTGGCTGCTGGCGTCGGAAAGCGGCGTGGTGGTCGCCGCGCTGGCGGTCGAACACCACCCGCGCAACCGCAGCGAGGACATCGCCGAGCGCAGCCGTTTCGCCGGCGACACGCTGATCGTCACCTCGCTGGTGCTGATCCTCGCCTGGAGCGCCGCCGGCCTGATCGGCGTCACACGCTCACCCTGGGACGCCGGCGCGCGGGCCTTCGGCGATCCCATGCTGTGGGCCTGGGGCATCGGCGTCGGCCTCGTCTTCCGCGGCCCCGGCCAGTGGTTCAGCTTCTACGCGCTGCGCGTCGCCGGCACGCAGGGCTATCTGATCGCACTCACGCTGATGCCGATCTTCACCATCGCCTTCGAGTTCGCCGGCGCCGGTGTCGGCTGGACCAACGCGCCGGCCCTGTCCTGGGGCGAATGGGCCGGCGCGGCGATCATCGGCACGGCGTCGATCTGGCTGATGGCGGCGCGGCTGCGGCCGGGCCGCTGAGCGCCGCCGCCATTTTGCATTTCCCCAGCCGAGTCTCTAGCCTTGGCGGCGATGGCCAAGCTTACCGAGTACACGCGTTACGCCGACGCCCAGACGCAGTTCTCCAGCGAGAGGCTGTGGGAGCTGTTCGACGGCGATCGGCAAAAGCTGAATATCGCGCACGAGTGCATCGACCGGCATGTCGAGGGCGAGCGCACGGCGGTGATTGTCGCGCAGGCCGGCGGCGGCGAGGAGGTGCTGAGCTTCCGCCGCATCGCCGAGGACTCGGCGCGCTTCGCCCACTATCTCAGAGCGCGCGGAATCGGCGCGGGCGATCGCGTGGCGATCATGCTGGAGCCGTCGCGCGCCTTCTACATGGCGGTGTTCGGCGCCATGAAGGCGGGCGCGATCGCCGTGCCGCTGTTCACGCTTTTCGGTCCCGACGGCGTGCGGCTGCGCATCGACGATTGCAAGCCTAGCCTGTTCGTCGCCAACGCCGAGAAGGCGTCGATGGTGCCCGGGAGCATCGTCGCCGACGACGCCTTCATCGCCAGCCTCGAACGCTTCGCGCCGCGCTTCACGGCAGATACGCGCGCCGATGACATGGCGATCTTCCAGTACACGTCGGGCACCACACGCGAGCTGCCGGAGGCGGTGAAGCATACGCATCGCGCCGTGGTCACCTTGATGGTGGCGGCGCTGTACGGCGCCGGCATTCGGCCGGGTGATCGCTTCTTCTGCCCCTCCTCGCCGGCCTGGGGCCACGGGCTGTGGCACGGCACCCTGGCGCCGCTGGCGTTGGGCGTCACCATCGGCGCCTATGCCGGCAAGTTCGACGCCGATCGCCTTTTGAAGGTGCTGCAGGACCATCGCTTCACCAATCTGTCGGCGGCCGCGACGCACTACCGCATGATGCGCGTCTCAGGGGCGGCGCCGCGCTATCGCAGCTATCTGGAGAAGCTCTCCTTCACCGGCGAGCCGATCGACGGCGAGACCGCCGCCTTCGCCGAGGCGCATTTCGGCCGCCCGGTTTGCAGCATGTACGGCACGACTGAGATCGGCGTGATCCTCGCCAGCTACCCCGGCGCACCGGACTTTGCGGCCAAGCCGGGCTCGCTGGGCAAGCCGGTGCCGGGCTGCACGGTCGAAGTGCACGATGCCCAAGGCAAGCCGTGCCCGCCCGGCGTCACCGGCGAGATCAAGGTCTGGCGGCGTAATACCTGGATCGCGACCAAGGATCTCGGGCGCACGGATGAAGATGGCTACTTCTTCCATGCCGGCCGCGCCGACGACGTGATCATCTCGGCCGGCTGGACGATGAGCGCGGTCGAGATCGAGGACGCGATCCTCAAGCACGCCGATGTGCGCGAGGCCGCCGCGATCGGCGTGCCCGATGCGCTGCGTGGCCAGGTGGTGAAGGCCTTCGTCGTCTCATCGCGCGTCGGTGACGCGCGCTTCACCCAGGAGATCCAGGATCTCGTGCGCAGCCGCTTGAGCCAGCACGAATACCCGCGCCTCGTCGCCTTCGTTCCCGAATTGCCCAAGACGCCCGCCGGCAAGGTCAACCGCAAGGCCCTGCGCGAGCGCGAACAGAGAGAGACGGTTTGATGTCGAGCACTGCCACCCAGCGCAGCTTCCCCAAGATCACCGAGGCCGGTCTCGACGTCCTGCGCGGCCGCATCGGCGTGAAGATCGGCCAGACCGCCGAGCCGTGGTGCCACGAGGCGACGCGCGACAACATAAGGCACTACGCCCACGGCATCGGCGACGACAACCCGCTGTGGTGCGTGCCGGAATACGCGGCCAAGACCAGGCATGGCGGCATCATCGCCCTGCCCAGCTTCCTGTTCGCCACCAGCCGCATCATCTCGGGTTACGTGGGTGGGCTGCCGGGCGTGCACGCGATGTGGTCGGGCTCGGACTGGCAGTGGCACAAGACGGTGCGTCGCAACGACGAGATCAAGACCGAGGCCTGGCTCAAGGACATCGTCGAGCACCAGACCAAGTTCGCGGGACGCGCGATTCAGCAGATCTACCACGTCGATTTCTTCAACCAGCATGGCGACATGGTGGCCTCGGCCGACAGCTGGTGCTTCCGCACCGAGCGCGACCACGCGCGCGAGAGGGGCACCAAGTACACCGATGTGAAGGCGCGCCCGCCGCACCGCTACAGCGAGAAGGAACTGGCCGACGCCTACAGCCTCTATCGCGAAGAGAAGGTCCAGGGCGCCACGCCGCGCTACTGGGACGACGTGACCGAAGGCGAAGCGCTGCCGACCATGCTGAAGGGACCGATGACCGTGACCGGCTTCATCGCCTACGCGCAGGGCTGGGGCGGGCTCTACATCCGCGCCAACAAGCTGGCCTGGCGCCTGATCGACGCGCATCCCGGCACCGGCATCGCCAACAAGTTCGGCATCCCCGATTGTCCGGAGCGCGTGCACTGGGAAGAGGAATTCGCGCATGAGGTCGGTGCGCCCGGTGCCTACGACTACGGCCCGGAGCGCGCCTCGTGGCTGACCCATCACATGACCAACTGGATGGGCGATGACGGCTTCCTGCGCAGCGCCAGCTGCAAGATCCGCCGCCACAACCCGGCCGGCGACATGCTGTTCATCAACGGCAAGGTGACGCGCAAATACGTCGAGAACGGCCGCCACCTCGTGGCCATCGAGCAGGCCGCGCACAACCAGGACAAGGAGCTGTCGATTCTCGGCACGGGCGTCGTGGAGCTACCGAAGAAGGCGTAACCGCATGACTGTCATCCCGAGCGCAGCGAGGGATCCAGGAAGCTACCGAGATCCCCCTGAGTTCACAAACGAAGTGCAACACCAGATTAAGGTGTTGCCATGG
>CAYTFW010000282.1:0-3965 GCA_964437145.1 uncultured Rhizobiaceae bacterium | reverse complement strand
CCTCGTACCAGGTCGGCAGGCCCTGGATGTTCGAGGGGAAGATGTTGCGCGGGCTGACAGGCACGCCCATGCGCAGGATCGAGCGGGCGAACAGCTCGTTGGCCGAGGCCGAACCCGAGCCGTTGACGTTGGCGAATTTGACGACGAAGTCGTTCACCGCCTCTATCGCGTTTGGCATGCGTGCTCCGCGTGCGTCATCTCGACATAGTATTTGCGCATGTCCCAGGCGCCGGTCGGGCAGCGCTCGGCGCACAGCCCGCAATGCAGGCAAACATCCTCGTCCTTGACCATGATCCGGTGCGTCTTCAGCGGGCCCGAGACGTAGAGATCCTGGGTCGCGTTGAGCGCCGGCGCGCTCAGCCTGCCGCGCAATTCCTTCTCGTCGCCATTGGCGGTGAAGGTGATGCAATCCATCGGGCAGATATCGACGCAGGCGTCGCACTCGATGCAGAGGTTATCGGTGAACACCGTCTGCACGTCGCAGTTCAGGCAGCGCTGGGCTTCCTTCCAGGCGAGATCCGGATCGAAGCCGAGTTCGACCTCGGCCATGATGTCCTTGAGCGCCTCTTCCTTCTTGCGATGCGGCACCTTGAAGCGTTGGACGACCGAGATGTCGTTGTCGTAGCTCCACTCGTGGATGCCCATCTTCTGGCTGACGATATTGACGCCGGGCGCCGGCCGCAGGCCGACCGCGCCGCCGCTGCACAGCGCGTGGATCGAGATCGCCGCCTCGTGCCCGTGCGCCGCCGCCCAGATGATGTTCTTGGGACCGAAGGCGGCGTCGCCGCCGAAGAACACGCGGGGATGGGTCGAGCCGAAGGTCTTCTCGTCGACGACCGGCATGCCCCATTTGTCGAACTCGACGCCGGAATCCTTCTCGATCCACGGGAAGGCGTTCTCCTGGCCGATGGCGACCAGCACGTCATCGCACTCGTAGAAGGGATCCGGCTCGCCCGTCGGCACCAGGTTGCGGCGCCCCTTGGCGTCGTACTCGGCCTTCACCTTCTCGAACAGCACGCCCTTGATCTTGCCGTTCTCGTGCTTCACTTCCTTCGGCACGAGGAAGTTGATGATCGGGATGTCCTCGTGCATGGCGTCTTCCTTCTCCCATGGAGACGCCTTCATTTCCTCGAAGCCCGAGCGCACGATCACCTTGACGTCCTCGCCGCCCAAACGGCGCGCGGTACGGCAGCAATCCATCGCCGTGTTGCCGCCGCCCAGCACGATGACGCGCTTGCCGACCTTGCTGATGTGGCCGAACGAGACCGAGGACAGCCAGTCGATGCCGATATGGATGTTCGCGGCGGCTTCCTTGCGGCCAGGCACATCCAGCTCACGGCCGCGTGGCGCGCCGGAGCCGACGAACACCGCGTCGTAGTTCTCGGCCAGCATCGCCTTGAGCGAGTCGATGCGCTTGTGCACGAACTCGACGTTGCCGATGCCGGTGATGTAGCCAACTTCCTCGTCGATCACCGATTCGGGCAGGCGGAAATGCGGGATCTGCGTGCGGATGAAGCCGCCGAGCTTGGGGTCCTGATCGTAGATCACGATCTCGTAGCCCAGCACCGCGAGGTCGCGCGCCACGGTCAGCGAGGCCGGGCCGCCGCCGATGCAGGCGACCCGCTTGCCGTTCTTGGCCGGCGCCTTGGGCATGCGCGCGAGGATGTCGTCGTCCTTGTAGTCGGCGGCGACGCGCTTGAGCCGGCAGATCGCCACCGGCTCGCGCTTGCCCTTGACGAGCGTCTCGTCTTCGACGCGGGTGCGGCGGCAAGCCGGCTCGCAGGGGCGATCGCAGGTGCGTCCCAGGATTCCCGGGAAGACGTTGGACTTCCAGTTGATCATGTAGGCGTCGGAATACCGACCATGCGCGATCAACCGAATATATTCGGGTACAGGCGTGTGGGCGGGACACGCCCACTGGCAATCCACGACCTTATGAAAGTAGTCCGGATTGCCGATGTCAGTCGGCTTCAACTGAGCCCTCCCGAACGCTACGGTTTCTTGTCATTCAGAGGCGCGGATTGAGACTGTTGCGCCTATCGCTGTCAAGGATATGCGGTCGACTCGGCATCTATCAATAGGGGCGAGAGCGAGTCGCGACCGCAATATGTACCCCTACCGAGTAAATGGTTATTCAAAGGACACGGTTGGTGCAACTGGCGTTCGGGGGCACTCCGTGCGAGGTAACGCCCGTCATGCGTGATCCCGTCCCCTCCCTCGCCGAGCGCGTGCTCTATCGCGACGGGCTGGTGTTGGTGATCGACAAGCCCGCGGGCCTGCCGGTGCATGCCGGTCCGGGCGGCGGGCCAAACCTCGAGGCCGGCTTCGACGCGCTGCGCTTCGGCCTGCCCCGCCCGCCGGCGCTGGCCCACCGCCTCGACCGCGACACCTCGGGCTGTCTCGTGCTCGGCCGCCATCCCAAGGCGCTGCGCCGGCTGGGCCGACTGTTCAGCGAGGGCTTGGCCGGCAAGACCTATTGGGCGGTCGTGATGGGCGCCCCGCCGCAGGACAGCGGCACCATCGACCTTGCGCTGCGCAAGGAGAGCCGCAAGGAGACCGGCTGGAAGATGGTGCCCGATCCCGAGGGCCAGAGCGCGATCACCGACTATGAGGTCAAGGGGCGCGGCGGCGAGTTGACCTGGATCGAGTTCCGCCCACGCACCGGCCGCACGCATCAGATCCGCGTGCACGCCGCCGCTTTGGGCTGCCCGGTGCTGGGCGATCCGGTCTACGGCCCCAAGCCGCCCCGCGCGCCGCTGCACCTGCACGCCCGCGCCATCCGCCTGCCGCTCTATCCCGCCAAACCACCGATCGACGTCACCGCCCCGCCCCCCCGCCATATGCTGGACGCGTTGCAAGCCTGCGGCTACTCAGATTCCCTCTCCCCGCAAGCGGGGAGAGGGTTAGGGTGAGGGGCTGCGTCCAGTGACGCACGCAACCTGAATCAGCCCCTCACCCCGACCCTCTCCCCGCTCGCGGGGAGAGGGAGAGAACGATGTCATGCCCCTCACCCTCGACCAGCTCAACGCCATGTCGCGCGACGAATTCGTCGCCACTTTGGGCTCGATCTTCGAGCACGCGCCGTGGGTCGCCGAAGGTGCGGCGGCCAGGCGCCCTTTCGCCACCGTCGCCGATCTGCATCGCGCGATGCTCGACGTCGTAGAAGCGGCCTCGGCCGAGACGCAGGCGCGCTTCCTGCGTGGCCATCCCGATCTCGCCGGCAAGGCGGCGCGCGAGGGCGCGCTGACGGCGGACTCCACCGCCGAGCAGGCCGGCGCCGGGCTGGACCGCCTAAGCGACACTCAATACGCGCGCTTCCATCAGCTCAACACCGCTTACACCGAACGCTTCGGCATCCCGTTCATCGTCTGCGTGCGTCGCCACACGCGCGGTTCTATCCTGCGCCAGTTCGAGCGCCGCCTGAGCAACGACGCGGCCGCCGAGCGCGCCACGGCGTTGCGCGAGATCGGCTTGATCACCCGGCTGCGGCTGGACGGCGCGGTCGACGGCCCGGGCAAGCCCATCGTCAACGGCCGCCTCTCGACGCACGTGCTCGACACCCATATGGGCAAGCCCGCCGAGGGCGTGCGCATCGACCTCTTCGAGATGCAGGACGACGGCCCCGAGACGAAGCTCGTCACCATCACGACCAACGCCGACGGCCGCACCGACAAGCCGCTGATCGGCGGCCAGCCGCTGCGCATCGGCGTCTACGAGCTGCGCTTCCACATCGGCGCCCATTTCGCGCGCCGCGGCGTGCCGGCGGCCGACACGCCGTTCCTCGACATCGTGCCGCTGCGCTTCGGCATCGCCGAGCCCGAGGGCCACTACCACGTGCCGCTGCTGGCGACGCCGTGGAGCTATTCGACGTATCGCGGGAGCTAGGGCATCGAGCGCGACATCGGCATCTTCCTGTCATCCCGAGCGCAGCGAGGGTGTGGATTCACGTTTGAAGTGCAACAGGT
>CAYTFW010000281.1:0-4015 GCA_964437145.1 uncultured Rhizobiaceae bacterium | reverse complement strand
GAAAGGAATGAGACCGCCCGATCCGCCGAGCCCGAAGCGGCCGGCGCCATCGCCGACACGGGTCGAGCCGGAGCCGCATGTGGCGGGCGCCGGAAACGGGCGGATCTTCTGGAACACCTCGCGTCAGCCGCCGTCGGGACCCACCTGGCACGACATCATCCGCAACAGCCGGTTCCCGGGGCAATACTGAGGCGGCGCCGACGCGTTCGCCTTTGCGCGCCAGGGCGGATCGATCGCACGTGGCGGTTTTGACTTGGTCTTACCTTCCCCCGGAGGGCAGGGCGATCGCATGTGGCCGGAAGCCGCTCTTGAATCCCGTCGCCCTGAGCGGAGCGAAGCGTAGTCGAAGGGCCTTGCCTCAGCAAACACAGCGGTTTTGTCGGGCCAAGGCCCTTCGACTGCGCCGCTTCGCGGCTACGCTCAGGGCGACGGTTGTTTGGCCAGTGCTCATATGCGATCGCCCCGCCCTCCAGGGGAAGGTAAATCAAAATCCATGCGCGATCGCCCTGCCTCCGCGGGCGAAGGAAGTGGTAAGATTGCTATCCCCTCGTCCGGCGTCCGCCGGCCCAACGACACGGCGAACCATGCCGCTGCACGCCGCCGCGATCTTTCTCGGCTCGTTCCTGCTGTTCCTCGTCCAGCCGCTGGTGGCGCGGCAGATGCTGCCGTGGTTCGGCGGCGCCGCCTCGGTCTGGACCGTGTGCATGGTCTTCTTCCAGATCGCATTGCTGGCGGGCTACGGCTACGCCCATCTCGTCATCCGCTATCTCGCGCCCAAGCCGCGCGCGGTGCTGCATCTGGCGCTGCTGACGCTCAGCCTGCTGTGGCTGCCGATCGCCGCCGACGCCTCGTGGAAGCCCTCGGGCGAGGACGCGCCGGCGCCGCGCATCCTGCTCTTCCTGCTCGCCACCATCGGCCTGCCTTTCGCGCTGCTGGCGGCCAACGGACCGCTGGCCCAGGCCTGGTTCGCGCGCGCCAGGCCGGGTGTCAGCCCCTACCGGCTCTTCGCGCTGTCGAACCTCGCCTCGCTCCTAGCGCTGCTCGGCTACCCGGTGCTGCTCGAGCCGTGGCTGGCGACCGCCGGGCAGGTCTGGGTGTGGTCGGGCCTCTACATGATCTTCGCCATCGTGCTGGCGATCGCCGCCTTCTTCGACTCGCGGCTGCCGGCGACGACCACGCGCGGCGACGCCGCCGAGTCCGCCGCCGCGCCGCCGCCGAGCGCCCGCGACTATCTCGTCTGGACCGGACTCGCGGCGCTGGGTTCCGTCCTGCTGCTGGCGGTCACCAACCACCTGACGCAGGACGTCGCGTCGTTCCCGCTGCTGTGGGTCGTGCCGCTGGCGCTCTACCTCGTCACCTTCATCCTGTGCTTCGAACGCGAACGCGCCTATCGCCTGGCGCTCTACGCCATCCTGTTCATCGCCGTCGTCGTCTGCTTCGCCGTCGTGCGTGGCGTGCCCGGCCTGAAGGACAGCCTGCCGGCGCAGCTCGTCGTCTCGGCGGCGCTGGTCTTTGTCGGCTGCATGATCTGCCACGGCGAGCTGGCCAACATGCGCCCTGCCGCGCGCCACCTCACCGGTTTCTACCTCACGGTCGCCGCCGGCGGCGCGCTGGGCGGCCTGCTGGTCGGCGTGGCGGCGCCCTTGCTGCTGCCCAACTACTTCGAGCTCGACATCGCGCTCGCCGCCCTGGTCGGCCTGATCCTGCTGCGCATCCGCTCAGGCAAACCGGCCTCGCCGGTCTTCACCGCCGTGGCGCTGGGCGGCCCGCTGCTGCTGATCGGCGCGCAGTTCTTCAAGGACAGCGCCGAGTCGGTGATCTCCAGCCGCAATTTCTACGGCGTGCTGCGCCTGATCGAGGCCGGCCAGGGCGCCGAACGCGAGCGCCAGATCGTGCACGGCACCATCATCCACGGCCGCCAGTTCCTGAGCGACGCGCGCCGCCGCGAGGCCGCCGGCTATTATCGCCGTGAGGGCGGTGGCGGGCGCGCCGTCGAGGCGCGGCTGGAACGAGGGCCCGCGCGCATCGGCGTCGTCGGGCTGGGCGCCGGCGCGCTGGCGGCCTATGGCCGGCCGGGCGATACGATGCGTTTCTACGAGATCAACCCCGCCGTGATCGCCATGGCGAAGCGCGACTTCACCTATCTCGGCGACAGCAAGGCCACGATCGAGACGGTGCTGGGCGACGCGCGCCTCGTGCTCGAGCGCGAGACGCCGCAGCGCTTCGACGTGCTGGCGATCGACGCCTTCTCCGGCGACGCCATCCCGGTTCACCTACTGACCCTGGAGGCGCTCGACGTCTATCTGCGCCATCTCGCCCCTGATGGCATCCTGACGTTCCACGTCAGCAACAAGTTCCTGGTGCTGCCGCCGGTCGTCGGCGCGCTGGCCAAGGCGCGCGGCCTGCACGCGCGCTATGTCGGCGACCGCGACCCGGCGACGGGTGCGGCGATCAGCGAATGGGTGCTGCTGTCACGCGACGCCGCGTCGTTGGTTCATCCCCGCATTGCGCTGGCCTCGGCCGAAGCACCCGCGCGCGGCCCAGCTTGGACCGACGACTTCGCGACGCCGCTGCTGGCGTTGAAGTGGTGACGTCTCTTTCCTCCTCTCCCCTTGCGGGAGAGGGGAGAAGATCATTTCTGCGGCCGGCCCCATTGCGAGACGAAGAACGCCACGGTGGCGTTCCAGGCGACCTGCGCGTCGAGCTTGGCGTAGGCCTTGGCCAGCGGATTGGCGAAGTTGCGGCCCACCGGATAGTGGTGCACCTGGGTCAGCTTCGAGCCGACGCGCCGGAAACGGTTCTCCATCTCGTAGCGCCAGGCCGGCCCGGCGACGTCGTCGCGATCGCCGAAATGGGCGATGACGTGATTGGGGTAGCGCCTGGCGTCCTGGTCGCTGAACTGCACGCGGCCGTAGAAGAACGCCATGGGTTCGATCGTGGTCTGCCGCGCCGCCGCCAGCGACCAGGCGCAGGACGGGCCGAAGGCGATCAGCCCCAGCCTGCGGTCGACGAAATCGCGCGAGCGCAGCCAGTCGGCCCACATGGCGATGGCGGCGATGGCCGCGTCCTCGGCGATCGCCGTGCGCGCCAGCTCGGCGGCCTCGATATCGGTACTCGCGGTCTTGCCGCGGAACAGGTCGACGACCAGCGCGATATAGCCCTCAAGGGCCAGCGCATCGGCATAGACCCGCATCTGCGGCTGGACGCCGAAGCCGTCGTGCACCAGCAGGATGCCCGGCGCCGGCTTGGCCGGCACCGTGGCCGGCGTCAGCTTTCCGGTGAATTCCCCATGGCCCGGCACGGTGATGATCGGGACGTCCTCGGCCGGCGGCGGGCGGCGACCCTGGGCCAGCGTGCGCGGCGCCGCCGCCGCCATCGCCAGGCCGCCCAGCACGCCGCGCCGGCCCGGCCAAGCCCAGCCCGTCCCTCGTCTTTCCGTCATAGCCCGATTCTATGCGTGGATTGATGGCCTCGCCATGGCACAATCGCCACGAGCCCTCGTGTCCTCCGAGACCCGCACCGCATGGTTCCGTTCCGCGTCCGCGACATTGCGATCGGCCTGCCGGCGCTGCTCTCCGCCCTGTCGCTGGTCGTCGCCTGCTCGACGGCCGCGCGCGAGCCCGCGCCCGCCGCGCCGATCGAGATCGCGGCGCAGACCATCCCGCTCAACATCGAGGATCCCGCAATCGCCGAAATCGGCAAGCTGCGCTGGCGCGGCGGGCTGGTGCTGACCTCGCGGGAGCCGCGCTTCGGCGGCTGGTCCGATTTGTGGGTCGCGCCCGATGGCCGCGCCCTGCGCAGCATCTCAGACGAGGGTTCATGGCTCGTCACGACGTTGCGCTACGATCCGGGCGGCCGGCTGATCGGCCTCGGGCCCGGCACGATCGGCTCGCTGCGCGGCGAGGACGGTCGGCTGCTCGGCGGCAAGATGGATACCGATGCCGAAGGCTTGGCCCGCCTGCCCGATGGCGGCTGGCTGGTGAGCTTCGAGCGCGACCACCGCGTCCTGCAATAC
>CAYTFW010000280.1:0-4020 GCA_964437145.1 uncultured Rhizobiaceae bacterium | reverse complement strand
CTACTGCACACGTTTCCATTGCGCATCAAACGTCCCCCTGGAACGGTCGCCCATGCCTAACCCCGTCGCTTGGCCGTTTTCCGGCATATCTTCGTTTCCTCGCTACCGAACTCAGGAACTACGTCACTCGACCTATCCAACTCTTGCGCTGACCTCCTTCATCTCTGTCGCCATGGCAGACCGTCGCTCTTCCATCCGGCGACGCCACCGCGTCGCCCCGAGGGATCGAGCGGCCCTTCGAATCCGTTCGCGACGTTGAAGCTGTTGGCGTAGCCGGCCGCGGTCATGACGGCGGCGGCGGCGGCCGACCGCGCGCCGCTACGGCAGATCATCAGCACAGGCGCGTCGCGCCGGCCGCCGAGCCGCTGGTCGAGCTTGCCGGCGAAATCCGGATCGACCTTCATCGCCGGAAAGGCCTGCCACTCGATCTCGACCAGTTGCTTGCCGACGGACGACAGATCGGGGAAGCCGACGAAGTTCCACTCCGCCGCGGTGCGCACGTCGACAAGGATGGCGTCAGGCAGCTCGCTCAGCATCCGCCACGCGGTGCGCGGCGAGACATCGCCCGCGTAGCCTGTGGCGGGTGCGATGCCGTAGCGGCTTGCGAGATCCTTGACGTCCGTCATCCGCCCCCACCTGCTCCGTCATCATTCAGCGTGGAGCGGTGTCGCGGATCGGAAGCGGCTCGCGAAGGACAGGACATTCGTGCATGCGATCGACACGGTGGAACGACTAAGCTCCGTGACAATACGTCGGCCCGACTGTCCTCCGATCTTCGACTGCGCTTGTTGTTTCGACGGCGTTCCGTCGATCCGATCCGTCAGGCCATACCCCACGCATCGCCTGCGAACGAGGCCGACACTAGCGACGGCATTCGGATGCCGCAACGATTTCGCAACGACGACGCGGTGGTTTTTTTTCGGCGCGCTCGACCGAGGTCGCGGTTGACATCCACGCCGCGACGGAGTCGTCGGACTCGATCCACGTGAAACGATCGTGACCGCTTCCAACATCTTGCGCGCGTGGCACGCGCGACAAACAAGCTGAGCCGTCGAGCATCACGCCACGACAACGAACAGGGCAGAGTGGATACAGTGTGGATAGTCGCGCGCTTGAAGATTATGCGTCGCCGAAAAAAGAAAAACGCCGCTTCATCGAAGCGGCGTTCGTGTCTCGCTGAAGGGCGGACCACTCACTCATGCGGGAGCGCCGACCGCGTTCACCCGCTTGGCGAGTCGCGACGTCTTGCGCGCCACCGTGTTGCGATGGGCGACGCCTTTCGACACGCCGCGCGCCATCTCGGCCTCGGCGACACGCATCGCCGCTTCGGCCGCCGCCTTGTCGCCGCTGGCGATGGCTTCCTCGACCTTGCGCACGAAGGTGCGGATGCGCGCCTTGCGCGACTGGTTGACGGCCGTGCGGCGCTCGGTCTGGCGCGCGCGCTTCTCGGCGGATTTGTGGTTGGCCATGCTCGTTCCATCCGGCGGGCGGCGCCCGCATGAAAGTCTGGGTCGTTTGACGAAAGCGCGGCTTATAACGATGGCCATCAGGGGCGTCAAGGGACCGGAAAATGGCCCCGAAACCCCTGATTTTGGCTGATTTATCCGCCCCTCTGTCATTCCGAGCGGGGCGAGGAATCCAGGCGGTCGGCCGAGATTCCTCGCGCCGCTCGGAATGACAGGACGCTACCGATGCTTCCAGCCCGGCTTGCGCTTCTCGGCGAAGGCGGCCATGCCCTCGGCGCGATCGGCGAAGGCGAAGGTGGCGTGGAAGGTGCGGCGCTCGAAGCGCACGCCTTCGGACAAGGTCGTCTCGAAGGCGCGGTTCACCGCCTCCTTCGCCACCATGGTCGCGGGCAGCGACATTGCCGCGATCTTCTCCGCCGTCTTGATCGCGTCGGCCATCAGCTCGGCCAGCGGCACGACTCTGCTGACCAGGCCGCAGCGCTCCGCTTCGGCCGCGTCCATCATGCGGCCGGTGAGCACCATGTCCATCGCCTTGGACTTGCCGACGAAGCGCGGCAGGCGCTGCGTGCCGCCGGCGCCGGGGATGGTGCCCAGCGTGATCTCGGGCTGGCCGAACTTGGCGTTGTCGGCGGCGATGATGAAGTCGCACATCATCGCCATCTCGCAGCCGCCGCCCAGCGCGTAGCCCGCCACCGCCGCGACGATCGGTTTGCGCACCTGGCTCACCTTCTCCCAGCCCACGGTGATGAAGTCCTTGAGGAACACGTCCTGATAGGACTGGTCCTTCATCTCCTTGATGTCGGCGCCGGCGGCGAAGGCCTTGTCGCTGCCGGTCAGCACCATGCAGCCGATATTCGCGTCGGCCTCGAACGCGTCGAGCGCCTGGCCGAGCTCCTTGACCAGCGCGGCGCAGAGCGCATTGAGCGCCTGTGGCCGGTTCAGTCGGATGATGCCGACGCGGCCCTGGATCTCGGTCGTAATGTTCTCGTAGGTGGCCACGAATCCCTCCGGGTCGAAGTTGTATTGAATTGAAGACGACTCAGCGCTGGCAGCGCGCGCAATAGAAGGTCGAGCGGCCGGATTGCACGATGCGCCGCACGGCGCGGCCGCAATCCGGTGTCGGGCAGGTGGTGCCTTCCTTGTCATAGACCGAGAAGCGCGTCTGGAAGTAGCCCAGCTCGCCATCGGGCTGCACATGATCGCGCAGGGTCGAGCCGCCATCGTGGATCGAGCGGCTGAGCACGTCCTTGATCGCGGCCATCAGCCTGACGGCGCGGTCTTCCTTGACGGTGTGCGCCGAGCGCCGGGGCGAGATGCCGGCGTGATAGAGCGCCTCGCAGGCGTAGATATTGCCGACGCCGACCAGCACGCGCTGGTCGAGCAGCGCCGCCTTGATCGGCGTGCGCTTGCCCTTCAGCCGCGCCGCCAGCGCCATGCCGTCGAAAGCCTGATCGAGCGGTTCGGGCCCGAGGCCGGCGAACAGCTTGTGGCCCTCGATCTCGCCATCCGGCATCAGCAGCACAAGGCCGAAGCGGCGCGCGTCGTTGAAGCGGATCTGCCAGCCATCGTCGGTCTCGAAGACGACGTGGTCGTGGGTGTCGAAGGGCTTGGCGTTGGCTTCCTTCGCCGGCACCAGGACCATGCGGCCCGACATGCCCAGATGAACGACGATGGTCTCGCCGCCCTCCAGCCGCCACAGCATGTACTTGGCGCGGCGCTCGAGATGGCGCACGCGGCGGCCCTCGACGCGCTGGGCGAATTTCGCCGGCATCGGCACGCGCAGGTCCTTGCGGCGCTGGATCAGCCTGGCGATGCGCCGCCCCTCGAGGCGCGGGGCGAGGCCGCGCATCACGGTTTCGACTTCGGGGAGCTCGGGCATGGCTGACGTGGAGGCGACAGGTCGCGGCAGTGGATGCTATAGGGCCGCCCGCCATAGCATACTCCCCGACGATGCGCCGCCCGCTCCCGCCGATCTTCCGTCTCGTTGTCGGCGCGCTATGGCTGGTCGCGGCGCTGGCGCTCGCCGGAAGCTTCGTGGTCGCCGTCGAGCTTTACAGCCACTTCCAGCCGCCGCTCTTGGCCGCCTGCGTGGCGGTCATGCTCGTGGCTCTCGCGCTGCGCCGATGGGTAACCAGCCTCGTGTCGGCGACTCTGGCGCTGGCGCTGGGGTGGAGCGCCGGACCCTATCTCTGGCCGCCATCGGCGCTGCCGGTGGAGTCCGGGCCGCGGCCCATGCGCCTTCTGTGGTCCAATCTGCAGAACTGGTCGACGTCGGGCGAGGCGCTCGACGTCGTTCTCGAGGACGCTCGGGCCGACATCGTCGTGCTGACCGAGCTGTCGGGCCGGCATGTCCGCGCGGCCGAGCGCGCCCGCGCGCGGTGGTCCTACCAGACGCCCTTTCCGCCGGGCTCGGCCTTCGATCTGTTGCTGCTCAGCCGCTGGCAGCCGCGCGACCTGCGCATCCACGAGCCGTTCGGCGCTCAGTATCCGATCTTCGACGCGGTGATCTGCCCGGGTGCCGATCTCCAGGGCTGGGCCGAGGCGTGCGTCGCGG
>CAYTFW010000279.1:0-4163 GCA_964437145.1 uncultured Rhizobiaceae bacterium | reverse complement strand
GCTCCATCACGACGACGACGCGGCGCACGCCGGCGACGAGGTCCATCGCACCGCCCATGCCCTTGACCATCTTGCCCGGCACCATCCAGTTGGCGAGGTCGCCGTTCTCGGCGACTTCCATCGCGCCCAGGATGGAGAGGTCGATATGGCCGCCGCGGATCATCGCGAAGGAATCGGCCGACGAGAAATACGACGTGCCCTTGACCTCGGTGACGGTCTGCTTGCCGGCGTTGATGATGTCGGGATCGACCTCGTTCTCGAGCGGGAAGGGGCCGACGCCCATCATGCCGTTCTCGCTCTGCAAGGTGACGTCCATCGTCTCCGGCACGTAGTTCGACACCAGGGTCGGAATGCCGATGCCGAGATTGACGTAGAAGCCGTCGCGCAGCTCCTTGGCGGCGCGGGCGGCGATCTGGTCGCGGGTCCAGGGCATGGTGGTCGCTCCTCAGCTCTTTCGAATCGTGCGCTGCTCGATGCGCTTCTCATGCGGCGAGCCGTCGATGATGCGCTTCACGAAGATGCCCGGCGTGTGGATGTGATCGGGATCGAGCGTGCCCGCCGGCACGAGGTGCTCGACCTCGGCGACCGTGATCTTGGCGGCGGTGGCCATCATCGGATTGAAGTTCCGCGCGGTCTTTCGATAGACCAGATTTCCCGCGGTGTCGCCCTTCCACGCCTTGACGATGGCGAGGTCGCCGACGATGCCGCGCTCCATCACGTAGCGCTCGCCGTCGAACTCGCGGATCTCCTTACCCTCCGACACCAGCGTGCCGACGCCCGTCTTGGTGAAGAAGGCCGGGATGCCCGCGCCGCCGGCGCGGATGCGCTCGGCCAAGGTGCCCTGCGGGTTGAACTCGAGCTGCAGCTCGCCGGAGAGGTATTGCTGGGCGAAGAGCTTATTCTCTCCGACATAGGACGAGACCATCTTGGCGATCTGCTTGGTCTCCAGCAGCAGGCCGAGCCCGAAGCCGTCGACGCCGGCGTTATTGCTGACGCAGGTCAGGTCCTTTACGCCCGACGCGCGGATCGCGGCGATCAGCTTCTCGGGGATACCGCACAGCCCGAAGCCGCCGGCCAGCACCGTGATGCCATCGCGCAGCAGCCCGTCGAGCGCCGACTTCGCGTCCTTGTAGACCTTGTTCGCCATGACTTCCCCGACCCGCCGATGCTGCGCTGCACAAAGATAGGCAGATATCGGCGGGTACTGGAAGCGTCAACCCTGGGGTCGCGGCGCGCCCGCGTCACAGCTGGCCTGAGGCGTGGCGAACGCATAGGCTCGACCGGTCGCAAGGGAGTGTGTCGATGGACTCCGCGTACTTCCGCCTCTTCGCCGACTACAACCAGTGGGCCAATGCCAGGCTTTACGACGCCGTGGCGACGCTGCCGGACGCCGAGTATCGCAAGCAACGTCAGTCCTTCTTCAAGTCGATCCACGGCACGCTGAACCATCTTCTGGTTACGGATCGTATCTGGTTGAGCCGGATCGACCCTCCGCAGGTCGTGATGCCGTTGAACTCGATCCTGTACGAGGACTTCGCCGCGCTGCGCACGGCGCGCGAGGCGGAGGACCGCCGTATCGTGGCGCTGGTGGGCGCGATGACGACCGAGACGCTGTCGGGCGACCTCGTCTACACAAACAACAGCGGCGCTGCGTTCACGACACCGATGGCGCAGGTGCTGGGGCATCTGTTCAATCACCAGACCCATCATCGCGGCCAGGCGCACGATCAGCTCAGCCAGACCGATATCGCGCCGCCCGAACTCGATCTGATCTACCATCTCCGCCGACTCAAGACCTGAGAGTTCGCCATGAACGCACCGTCGAACTATTCGCTCACACCCACGGTCGGCCGCGGCATGGTCGCGGGTCGGCCCGACATCGCCGGCACGCGGCACATGGCGTCGGCGGGCCATTACCTCGCCTCGCTGGCCGCGTTCCATGTGCTGGAGGATGGCGGCAACGCGATCGACGCCGGCGTCGCCGCCGGCCTGGCATTAGGCGTGGTGCAGAGCGATCTGGTGAACGTCGCCGGCGTGGCGCCGATCATGATCAAGCTGGGCAAGACCGGCGAGGTGGTGACGATCTCAGGGCTGGGCTGGTGGCCCAAGGCGCTCGATCCGACGTTGTTTCAGCGCGAGCACGATGGCCACGTGCCGCGCGGCATCCTGCGCCAGATCATCCCCGCCGCGCCCGACGCGTGGCTGCTGGCGTTGGAGCGCTACGGCACGATGAGCTTCGGCGAGGTCGCGACCTCGGCGATCCGGCTCGCCGAGGGCTTCGTGATGTATCCGCTGATGGCCGACTACATCGCCACCTTCAAGAAGGACTACGCGGAGTGGTCAGCGAATGCCGCGGTCTACCTGCCTAAGGGCGAACCGCCGAAGGCGGGCGAAGTGTTCGCGCAGCGCGATCTCGCGCGCACCCTGCGCTACATGGCCGACGAGGAACACAAGGCCTCGGCCACAGGCGGCCGCGTCGCCGGGCTGAAGGCGGCGCGCGCGGCGTTCTATGAAGGCGACATCGCGCGCGCGATCACCCGGCACCACGAGGACAATGGCGGCCTGTTGCGCATGGAGGATCTCGCCGGCTACCGAAGCGCCATCGAGGCGCCGGTGTCGATGAAGTTCAACCAGCACACGGTCTATACCTGCGGCCCGTGGTGCCAGGGGCCGGCGCTGTTGCAGGCGCTGTCGGTGCTCGATCCCGACGCGCTGAAGGAGATGGGCCACAACAGCACGGCCTATCTGCACACCGTGACCGAGGCGCTCAAGCTCGCTTTCGCCGATCGCGAGCGCTTCTACGGCGATCCGCGCTTCATCGACGTGCCGATCGAGCGTCTGCTGTCGGCGGACTACGCCGCCGAGCGCAAGCGCATGATCCGGCCCGACGAGGCGTGGCAGGAGATGCCGCCGGGCGGCGCGATCGAGGGCTATCCGCGGCCGCGTGCGTCGACGGGCGATCCGCAATTGCCGCTCGACACCAGCTACGCCTGCGTCAGCGATCGCTGGGGCAACGTCTTCTCGGCCACGCCCAGCGACGTGTCGAACTCCTCGCCCATGGTGCCGGGCACCGGCCTCGTGCCCTCCTCGCGCGGCTCGCAATCCTGGGGCGATCCCAAGCATCCCTCCGCCGCCGCGCCGGGCAAACGCCCACGGCTCACGCCCAACCCCGCCATCGCCATCGGGCCCAACGGCGAGGCGATGCCCTTCGGCACGCCGGGCGGCGACGTGCAGAGCCAGGCGATGCTGCAGGTGTTCCTCAACCGCACGGTCTTCGGCATGACTCTGCAGGAGTCGGTCGAGGCGCCGCGACTGGCCAGCTTCAGCTTCCCCGACTCCTTCGAGCCGCACACCTATCTGCCGGGCAAGCTCATGCTCGAGGCGCGGCTGGCGAAGTCGGCGCTCGGCCCATTGCGCCAGCTCGGCCACGACGTCGACGAATGGCAGGACGGCACCTGGCGCGCCGGCGCGGTGTGCATCATCGAAGCCGACGCCAAGAAAGGCCTGCACGTCGGCGCCGCCGATCCTCGGCGGCCATGCTACGCGGTGGGGTGGTAGCTCGTCCTACCTTCCCCCGTTGGCGGCGGAACGTGATGGTGCCTTTTGAAGCCTTTGAAACCTTCTGCGCCACTCTTATCGGCGAGCCCATCAACCATGTTTGGCGGGGCTACGGATCTGCGATGTTCCTTGAGATTGGCGCTCTCTCTCCTACGCGTCGAAGAGATGGGACGCCTGGTCACCCCGAAGGAGAAGTGTCACTTGGGGTGGAATGGAGTTGGCGCATCGAAGATGACCGTTCGATCATCTGCGGCAGTTGGAGCGAAGAGGAGTTGTGGGAGCCAGCCTTCGATCTACTCCGCAACAAAAGCATCGCTCAGTGCGCGCTCTTTGGCTCATTGCCTGAAGTAGTCATCACGACAGTTGATGGCGTGCGATTTGTCAGCTTCTCGACTACCGATGGTCAGCCCCAATGGCATCTGGTGGATAGGAGACATGGACCTGCTCGGTGGTTCACGGTCCGAAATGGCCAACTTCACCTTGGAGACGGAACCGACTCTGCGTTCTAAATGCGAGCGAGCGTCTGCCCCAATGATCAATCCAGCTGTGTCTCATACCAACCGACAGAAGTAGTCAGATGTGAGCCCACAGTCGATCCGTGATGG
>CAYTFW010000278.1:0-4253 GCA_964437145.1 uncultured Rhizobiaceae bacterium | reverse complement strand
CGCGCAGGCGGGGAGAAGGTGCCGAGCGCAGCGAGGCGGATGAGGGGCTTCTCGCCCCACACCACCGGCCATTGTCGTTGACGCACCGCGAAGCCCCTCATCCGCCCTTCGGGCACCTTCTCCCCGCCTGCGCGGGGAGAAGGAAAAACCATGCGCATCGGCGTTGACGGCGCACGCGCCGCTCAGCAGGGTTCGGCGGTGTCGAGCCAGATCCATGCCACCTGTGTCGCGCTGCCCGAGGGCGGCGTGCTGCTGCGTGGCGAGTCGGGCGCGGGCAAGTCCGATCTCGCGTTGCGTCTGATCGACGGTGGCGCGCGCCTCGTCGCCGACGATCGCGTCGAGCTCGCGCGCGCCGGCGATCGATTGATCGCGCGCGCGCCCGCGACCATCGCCGGGCTGATCGAGGCGCGCGGCGTCGGCATCCTGCGGCTGCCGCCGGAGCGGCTCACCCCTGAAGCGGCCATCGTTCTGATCGTTGATCTCGTCGATCCGGCGCGGATGGAGCGCCTGCCCGACGCGACACGCGAGGATCTGCTCGGCGTTTCGCTGCGGCGGATCGCGCTCGCGGCCTTCGAGTCCTCGACGCCGGCCAAGATCAGGCTTGCCTTACGCGCATCAGGCTCAGCATCATCGCCACCGTGAAGAGACCAGCCGCAAGCGGAACCAAGCCGCCGTCGCGTCGCCGCAACCCGGCACCGACGCGTCGGCCGGTGGTACTGGTCACAGGCCTGTCCGGCGCCGGCCGCAACACCGCGCTCAACGCGCTGGAGGATCACGGCTACGTCGCCGTCGACAATCTGCCGCTGTTCCTTGTCGGGGATCTGCTGCGTCCCGGCACCGGCGACGCGCATCCGCTGGTGCTGGGCATCGACGTGCGCTCAGGCGGCTTCACCACGCCGGCGGTGGTCGATCACGTGCGCGACCTAAGGGAGCGCGCCGACCTCGACGTGCGTTTGCTCTATCTCGATTGTGACAACGACGCGCTGCTGCGCCGCTTCACGGAAACGCGCCGCGCCCATCCGCTGGCCCGGGACCGTCCGGTGCTCGATGGCATCATCGACGAGCGCCGCCTGCTGCAGCCGTTGCGCGACCATGCCGA
Organism: uncultured Rhizobiaceae bacterium; assembly: GCA_964437145.1. Lineage (GTDB taxonomy): Bacteria > Pseudomonadota > Alphaproteobacteria > Reyranellales > Reyranellaceae > JAFAZJ01. Next base: position 3,154 of record CAYTFW010000278.1, on the reverse strand, counting down.
CGTGACGATCGACACCTCGCAGCTGGCGCCGCAGGAACTCAAGGCGCTGATGCTGGGCCATTTCGCGCGGCGCGCCGAAGGCGGCCTGCGCATCGCGGTGATGTCGTTTTCCTACCGGCGCGGCCTGCCGCGCGAGTCCGACCTGGTGTTCGACGCGCGCTTCCTGCGCAATCCCCATTATGTCGAGACCTTGCGGCCGTTCACCGGGCGGGACGCAGGGGTGGCGCGGTATGTGAAGGCCGACAAGGACTTCAAGGGGTTTTTTCGGGGCATTACGTCGCTGCTCGAACCCCTCTTGCCGCGCTTCGATACTGAGGGCAAGAGTTACCTCACCGTCGCGGTGGGTTGCACCGGCGGCCGGCATCGGTCGGTGCTGGTGGCCGAGGAACTGGCGGACTGGCTGCGGCGGCGGGGGCGTGTCGTCACATTGACCCATCGCGACCTGGAGGCAGGCGCGGCGCGGCCGGTAGCGGGGATTGGGAGATCAGGATGATCGGCATCGTGCTGGTAACGCACGGCAAGCTGGCGCGTGAGTTTGTGGCCGCCCTCGAACATGTTGTCGGTCCACAGAAGCAAGCGGTCGCGGTCTGCATCGAGGCCGACGACGACATGGAGAAGAAGCGCGAGGAAATCCTCGCCTCCGTTTCGGCCTGCGATTCAGGTCAGGGCGTGGTGCTGCTGACCGACATGTTCGGCGGCACGCCCTCCAACCTCGCGATCTCTGTCATGGACCGCGCGCGCGTCGAGGTGATCGCCGGCGTCAACCTGCCGATGCTGGTGAAGCTCGCCTCGGTGCGGGTCGATCGCACCATGGCCGAGGCGGTGGCTGCCTGTCAGGACGCCGGCCGCAAGTACATCACCGTCGCCTCGCGCTTGATGGCCAAGGACGCGGGCTGATGGCGGATGCCGGCGGCGCGGACGGTGAAAAGCGCACGCTGAGGATTCTCAACAAGCGTGGCCTGCACGCCCGCGCCGCCGCCAAGTTCGTCCGCACCGCCGGCCAGTTCGACGCCGCGGTGCGCGTCAGCCATGGCGGCCAGTCGGTGTCCGGCCTGTCGATCATGGGCCTGATGATGCTTGCCGCCGGTATCGGCAGCGACATCGAGATCAGCGCCTCCGGCCCCCAGGCCGCCGAAGCGATGGCCGCGCTCAGCGAGCTGGTGACCCTGAAATTCGGTGAGGACTAGCCTCCTGTCATCCCGAGCGAAGCGAGGGATGACAGGAGTCGCCAATTGCCCATTCCCATATCAGCATGTCTTTATATCGCCCGCGTTGTCGCTGCCGGGCGGCGCTGATATAGGGCGCTCCACAATTCAGGAGCCGTTCCATGGCCAAGGACTACATCGTCAAGGATATCGGGCTGGCCGATTGGGGCCGCAAGGAACTCGACATGGCCGAGACCGAGATGCCCGGTCTCATGGCGATCCGTAAGGAATACGGCCCGTCGCAGCCGCTTAAGGGCGCGCGCATCGCCGGCTCGTTGCATATGACGATCCAGACCGCCGTGCTGATCGAGACGCTCAAGGCGTTGGGCGCCGATGTGCGCTGGGCCTCGTGCAACATCTACTCGACCCAGGACCACGCCGCCGCCGCGATCGCGGCATCGGGCACGCCGGTCTTCGCCGTCAAGGGCGAGTCCCTGAAGGAGTACTGGGACTACACGCACCGCATCTTCGAGTGGGCCGACGGCGGCACGCCGAACATGATCCTCGACGACGGCGGCGACGCCACCTTGCTGGTCCATCTCGGTATCCGCGCCGAGAAGGATCCGTCGCTGGTCGGCAAGCCGACCAACGAGGAGGAGGAGGTGCTCTACGCCTCGATCCTCGAGACCAACAAGAAGAAGCCGGGATGGTACGCCTCCCTGGGCAAGAACATCCGGGGCGTCACCGAGGAGACGACCACGGGCGTGCACCGCCTCTACGACATGGAGAAGGCTGGCCGCCTGCTGTGGCCGGCGATCAACGTCAACGATTCGGTGACCAAGTCGAAGTTCGACAACCTCTACGGCTGCCGCGAATCGCTGGTCGACGGCATCCGCCGTGGCACCGACGTGATGATGTCGGGCAAGGTGGCGATGGTCGCGGGCTTCGGCGATGTCGGCAAGGGCTCGGCCGCCTCGCTGCGCCAGGCCGGCTGCCGCGTCATGGTCTCCGAGGTCGACCCGATCTGCGCCCTGCAGGCGGCGATGGAAGGCTACGAGGTGGTGACCATGGAGCAGGCGGCGCCGCGCGCCGACATCTTCGTCACCGCCACCGGCAACGTCGACGTGATCACTGTGGACCACATGCGGGCGATGAAGCATCGCGCCATCGTCTGCAACATCGGCCACTTCGACAGCGAGATCCAGGTCGCGGCGCTGAAGAACTACAAGTGGACCAACGTCAAGCCGCAGGTCGACGAGATCGAGTTCCCCGACGGCAAGCGCATCATCCTGCTGTCTGAAGGCCGGCTGGTGAACCTCGGCAACGCCACCGGGCATCCGAGCTTCGTGATGTCGTCCTCGTTCAGCAACCAGACGCTCGCCCAGATCGAGCTGTGGGCCAATCCGGGCAAGTACCAGAAGAAGGTCTACACCCTGCCCAAGCACCTCGACGAGAAGGTCGCGGCGCTGCACCTCGAGAAGATCGGCGTGACGCTGACCAAGCTGCGCCCCGACCAGGCGAAGTACATCGGCGTGCCGGAAGCCGGACCGTTCAAGTCGGATACGTACCGGTACTGATTTAGGGCCGGTGCTGATTTTGGGGTCCGAGGCGGCGTGACGGCAGCGTCTCGCCGTCTTATGATTGGCGTGTGGCTTCGCGAGGTCGACATGCCGCCAGATTCATTGACTGACCGCCCCGGCATTCTCACAGCCCGGGAACTGATCGGCACGTTCCGTCGCTTCGGGCCGACGGGTCCCGCCTACAAGATCGAGGCCGTCGGCGCCGCGACGGACGACGGCGATGTCATGCTCAGGGTAACGCTGCCCGAATCGGGGGAGGCGTTCGACTACCGCTTCAGCCGGGCCGTGCTGGACGCGAAGGCGGATTGATGTTCGCCAAGGCCACCAACCACGGGGAGCGACGCAGCAAGCTGTACCCTGACCGTCGCGGAGTCGTCCTTCTCCCCGCGCAGGCGGGGAGAAGGTGCCCGAAGGGCGGATGAGGGGCTT
>CAYTFW010000277.1:0-4458 GCA_964437145.1 uncultured Rhizobiaceae bacterium | reverse complement strand
TTCGACATCCCCCATCCGCCCTTCGGGCACCTTCCCCCTCCGGGGGAAGGTAAGAATTAAGCCGGCAGACCCATCTCGCGCAGCTCGGCGATGGTCTCGTCGGGCGTGCGGTGGTGGATGGCGCGCAGGCCGAAGGCGCGGGCGCCCTCGACGTTCTTCAGTGAGTCGTCGACGAACACACCGTCTTTCGGCGCGAAGCCGCCGCGCTGGCAGACCAGCGCGAAGATGCGCGGGTCGGGCTTCACCAGGCCTTCCTCGCCGGACACGGTGATGTGGCCCATCAGCTCGAGCACCGGCAGGCGCGGGCGCGTGGCGGCGAAGGTGTCGGCCGCCCAGTTGGTCAGCCCATGCATCGGCACGCCCGCCTTGTGCAGGCGGCGCATCAGCTCGCTCATCGGCGCGATCTCGCCCCGCACCGTCTCGGCAAAGCGCTCGACATAGGTCGCGAGGTGATGCGCGTGGTCGGGGAAGCGCGCCATGTGCGGCTTGGCGGCCTCCCGCGAGTCCTTGGCCAAATCGAGCGCGAGGAAAAACTCGGTGTTGCAGACATTGGCCAGGAACCAGTCGAGCGCGCGCGGTTCGGCGATGATCGAGCTCAGCAGGTAGCGCGGGTTCCAGTCGGCGATGACGCCGCCCAGATCGAAGACCACGACCGACGGCGGGGCGGCTGAGATGGCGCTCACGGGACCTCGCAAACAGGGGCGCTGGACCCTAGCTCGCGGGGGGATTTTGGGCGACCAGATTCGTCATCGGCAAGGCCTTTTCGCGCCGCCTTCGCAAACGCAAAAATGACGTTATTTTATATAGCAATATCAATGTCTTATGACCCATCCAGTGGCGTCGATTTCGATTGCCTCCAAGGCCCCGTCTGATACTGTGCGTCAACGCGGTTTCGAGTTCCGAAAACCCAGCAAAACAGCGACCGAAATCCCGCTTTGAGCGACATCGACGAACCGCCTCCGCCGTCCCCGCCGACGCCTCCGATTCCGCCCATGGGCGGCGGCGATGTCGCCCCGGTGACGATCGAAGAGGAGATGCGGCGCAGCTACCTCGATTACGCCATGAGCGTGATCGTGGCGCGCGCGCTGCCCGACGCGCGCGACGGTCTGAAGCCGGTGCAGCGGCGCATCCTCTTCTCGATGCGCGAGCTGGGCTACGATTCGTCGAAGCCCTACCGCAAATCGGCGCGCATCGTCGGCGACGTGATGGGCAAGTACCATCCGCACGGCGACAAGGCGATCTACGACGCCATGGTGCGCATGGCGCAGGATTTCTCCATGCGCCTGCCGCTGATCGACGGGCAGGGCAATTTCGGCTCGATGGACGACGATCCGCCGGCGGCCATGCGCTACACCGAGGCGCGGCTGGCCAAGGCGGCGGAGACGCTGCTCGACGACATCGACAAGGACACGGTCGACTTCCAGGCCAACTACGACGATTCGGCGCGCGAGCCCACCGTGCTGCCGGCGCGCTTCCCCAATCTGCTGATCAACGGCGCCGGCGGCATCGCCGTCGGCATGGCGACCAATATCCCGCCGCACAATCTCGGCGAGGTGATCGACGCCTGCTGCGCGCTGATCGACGATCCGGCGACCACGTCGCTCAGGCTCAACGAGATCGTGCCCGGCCCGGATTTCCCGACCGGGGCGCTGATCGTCGGCCGCAACCAGATTCGGCTGGCCTACGAGACCGGCCGCGGCTCGATCGTCATGCAGGCGAAGAGCTCGGTCGAGGAGCTGCGCGGCGGCCGGCTGGCGATCATCGTCACCGAGGTGCCGTTCCAGGAGAACAAGGCCAAGCTGGTCGAGCGCATCGCCGAGGTGGTGCGCGAGAAGAAGGTCGAGGGCGTCTCCGATCTGCGCGACGAGAGCGATCGCGACGGCGTGCGCATCGTCATCGAGCTCAAGCGCGACGCCACGCCCGAGGTGGTGCTCAACCAGCTCTACAAGTTCACCGCGCTGCGCACGACCTTCCCGGCCAACATGCTGGCGCTCGACGGTGGCCGTCCGCGGCTGATGGGCCTGAAGGAACTGCTGCAGGCCTTCATCCGCTTCCGCGAAGACGTCATCACACGGCGCACCCGCTTCGAGCTCAACGCCGCGCGCGATCGCGCCCATGTGCTGGTCGGTTTGGCGATCGCCGTCGCCAATATCGACGAGGTGATCGAGCTGATCCGCCGCGCGCCCGATCCGCCGACGGCGCGCGAGCGCCTGATGGAGCGGGCCTGGCCGGCGCAGGACGTCAAGCCGCTGATCGAGCTGATCGACGAGCCCGGCCGCGGCGTCGCCGAGGACGGCACGTACCGGCTGTCCGAGGCCCAGGCGCGCGCCATCCTCGAACTGCGCCTGCAGCGCCTGACCGGGCTGGAGCGCGACAAGATCGCCGAGGAGCTGGGCGAGGTCGCGACGCAGATCACCGGCTTCCTCGAATTGCTGGCGTCGCGTCCCAAGCTCTACGCGCTGATGCGCCAGGAGCTGGTGGACGTGCGCGACGCCTACGCCACGCCGCGCCGGACCGAGATCGTCGAGATCGAGGACGAGACCGATATCGAGGACCTGATCGAGCGCGAGGACATGGTCGTCACCGTGACGCAGGGCGGTTACGTCAAGCGCGTGCCGGTGGCGGCCTATCGCGCGCAGCGTCGCGGCGGACGCGGCCGCGCCGGCATGGCGACCAAGGACGACGACGTGGTCTCGACCGTGTTCGTCGCCAACACCCACGTGCCGGTGCTGTTCTTCACCAGCCGTGGCCAGGTGCATCGCCTGAAGGTCTGGCGCCTGCCTTTGGGTGCGCCGCAGGCGCGCGGCAAGGCCTTCATCAACCTGCTGCCGCTGCAGGAGGGCGAGACCATCTCGACGGTCATGCCGCTACCCGAGGACGAGACGACCTGGGGCGGCCTGCAGGTCATGTTCGGCACGGCGCGCGGCTATATCAGGCGCAACCAGCTCTCGGACTTCGAATCGATCCAGCGCGGCGGCAAGACCGCGATGAAGTTCGAGGGCGAGGACGCGGGCGATCGCCTGATCGCCGTGCAGATCTGCCGCGACGACCAGGATGTGCTGCTGGCCACCCGCAACGGCCGTGCCATCCGTTTCCCGGTCGACAAGGTGCGCGTCTTCGCCGGCCGCTCCTCGGTCGGCGTGCGTGGCGTGCGCCTGCTGGGCGACGACGAGGTCATCTCGATGACCCTGGTCGACTCGGGCAAGGACGTGACCTCGGCCGAGCGCGACGCCTATGTGCGCCAGATGCGCGCGCTGCGCGCCGCCGAGAACGGTGTCGAGGAAGAGGACAGCAACGGGACCGAGCCACATACCGAGGGCGAGAACGGCACCGAGCCGGCCGAGGCGACACCCCAGGTGGTGGTCCTATCCGACGAGCGCCTGCACGAGCTGGAAGGCCGCGAGGAATTCATCCTGACGGCGACCTCCGATGGGTTCGGCAAGCGGACCTCGGCCTACAGCTTCCGCGTCACCGGCCGCGGCGGCCAGGGCGTGGCGCTGATCGCGCTGGCCGAGGGCGCCCAGGTGGTGGCGATGTTCCCGGTCAAGCCGCGCGACCAGATCATGCTGGCCAGCGATGGCGGCATGGTGGTGCGCATTCCAGTCGACGGCATCCGCATCATGGGCCGCACCGGCCGCGGCGTTCGCCTGGCGGATGTGCGCGAGGGCGAGCGCATGGCCTCGGTGACGCGCATCGTCGACGATAGCGCCGACGACTCGGCCGCCGCGGGTGAGGCCGAAAATGGCGACGAGGGCGAGCCCGGCTGATTCCGCCGTGCTGTGTTGCACCGCCGCAACAAGGTGGAAACCTGCCTGTAATCCGGCTAATAGGTCGTTCCGCAACGCACCATAAACGTCGGTTCAGACGGCGGGGGGAACATGGCGAACGAGCGAATCGGTGTCTATCCGGGCACCTTCGACCCGATCACCAGCGGCCATACCGAGATCGTGCGGCGCTCGATGCGCCTGGTCGACAAGCTCGTGCTGGCGCCGGCGATGAATGTCGGCAAGGGGCCGCTGTTCTCGCTGGAGGAGCGCATCGAGATGCTGGGCGAGGTGATCGCCGAGCAGCCCGAGGAGATCCGCCCGCGCATCAGCATCGTGCCGTTCACCGGCCTGCTGGTGCATTTCGCCAAGTCGCAGAACGCCACCTGCATCATCCGCGGCCTGCGCGCGGTGTCGGATTTCGAGTACGAGATCCAGATGGCCAACATGAACGCACGCATGGAACAGTCGATCGAGACCATCTTCCTGATGGCCTCCGACCGGCATCAGTTCATCGCCTCCAGCCTGGTCAAGGACATCGCGCGGCTGGGCGGCAACACCTCCTCGTTCGTCTCACCCAAGGTCTTCGAGCGGCTGAAAGCCAAGTTCGCCGGCGAGCGCGGCGTGAACTGACATGCGTGTCGGCAGCAAATCAAGATGTCCGGTTTTGGTAGCACATCAATGGTCCGCTTCG
>CAYTFW010000276.1:0-4460 GCA_964437145.1 uncultured Rhizobiaceae bacterium | reverse complement strand
TGATTGGCGCGGGCGGCTCGCGACAGGCACATTCGAACTATGACAACACGACGACAGTTCGCCCGTATCGCCGCCGGTGCGGCGTTGGGCGGGCTGGGCCTTTCATCGCCGGGCGCCGCCCAGGCCACGGTTCCGCTGCCCAACGCGCCCGTCGTGGTCGAGCTGTTCACCTCGCAGGGCTGCTCCTCCTGCCCGCCGGCCGACCGGCTGCTGGGCGAGCTGGCGCGCCGGCCCGACGTGATCGCGCTGTCGGTCCATGTCGATTATTGGGACTACATCGGCTGGAAGGATCGGTTCGCCAGCGCCGCGACCACCGCACGCCAGCACGCCTATGCCCAGAGCTTGAAGCAGCGTTACGTCTATACGCCAGAGATGGTGTTCAACGGCGCCGCGCACGATCCCGGCACCAACGCCGGCCGGGTCGAGAAGCTGCTGCGACAGGCGGCCGAAAAGGCCGGCGCGCGCGTCAATCCCGTGCTCGGCGCGCTGAGCGGCGGGCGCGGCCTGATCGAGCTGCCCAAGACCCCCGGCGCGCCGCCGGCGGATATCTGGCTGCTGGGCGTCGATCCGCGCCATGTGACGCCGGTGAACCGCGGCGAGAACCGCGGCGCCACGCTCACCAATGTCAACGTCGTGCGCTCGATCGAGAAGATCGCGACCTGGAACGGCGAGGCGACCCGCCTGACCGTCGCGTCAGGCAAGCTGGCGCCGGGCGCGGCGATGGTCGTGCTGGTGCAGAACGCCAATTGCGGCCCGATTCTGGGCGCCGCGCGCCTCGACCGGTTGCCTACGAACTAGCACGCACCCCTGTCATCCCGAGCGCAGCGAGGGATCTAGGCCGACCCTGGATCCCTCGCTGCGCTCGGGATGACAGTCGTGTCCGCCCGCCCAGATCGCGCTCCAAGTCACACGCGACGTCTTGGGCCGGTCGCATTGGCCACCTATATTCGCGGCCATGCTTTCCGCGATCGAGAAATCCTTCGGCCAGCTTTTCGACCCGAAGCTGCGCTGGGTGGTGCTGAAGTCCCTCGCCCTGGCGCTGGTGCTCTACGTCGTGCTGTGGCTGCTAATGCGCTGGGCGGGCAAGTCGATTCCCGACATCCAGATCAGCCTGTTCGGCGCCACGGTCAGCCGCTGGCTGACCGAGGCCATGCGCTGGCTCGTCGGCCTGCTGGCTTTCGCCGCGCCGATCCTGCTCTTCCCGGCCTTCTTCGGCATGATGGTCGGCCTGTTCCTCGACGAGGTCGCCGACGCGGTCGAGGCGCGCCACTATCCGGAGCTGGGCGTGGCGCGCGGCACGCCGATCGCCAGCGGCCTGTGGTCGGGCGTGAAGTTCCTGCTGCTGATGCTGGGCGTGAACCTGCTGCTGCTGCCGGTCTATCTGCTGCTGCTCTTTATTCCGCCGACCGGCCTGATCCTGTTCTACGCCGTCAACGGGCATCTGACCGGCGCGATGTACCACGAGGGCGTCGGCCTGCGCCGGCGCACGGCCGGCGAGACCAAGAAGCTGCGCGCGCCCGACAGCGGACGGGTCTGGATGAGCGGCATCCTGACCATGCTGATGGGCACGGTGCCGTTCCTCAACCTGCTGGCCCCGGTGGTCGGCACGGCGATGATGGTGCACATCGCGGCGGCGCTGCGTCAGCCGGTCTTGCCGCCGCCTGTCCCCGGCCCCTCCACCCCGCGCGCCGCCTGAGGCTTTGCGCTCCCGCGGCGGCAGGGCGATCGCACACGCCGTTCAAGCCGTTTGGGCCGCGTCGCTCCAGCGACGCCTCATGAGCGCCGCTGGAGCGGCGCGGCCCGAAAACAACGGCGAATTCATATGCGATAGCACTGCCCGCGGCGGCGGCGTAAGGTGCCGCCGTCCTTCAGCTTCGCCAGATCAGAAACGATGCGCTTCGCCGCCCTTGCCCTCTGCGTCCTCTCCCTCGCCGCCTGTGGTGGCGGCGATGCCAGCGGCGGCCGTACGGTCAGCCAATACTCGCTGAGCAGCGCCGACCCCGGCGTCTTCAGATCGAGCAATTCCGGTCAGCCGATCCCGCTGGACAGATTGCGCGGCATGGACGAGCGCCGCGTGGCGCAGACCTTCGGCCGCCCGGTCTTCAGCCGCGAGGATGGTCCCTCGCGCCTGCTGCGCTTCCGCAGCGACGCCTGCGACCTCGACCTGTTCCTGTATCAGGCCGGCGGCGGCTGGCAGGTGCGCCATGTCGAGGCGCGCGACCCGAGCCTGCGCGCGCTGCCGGTCGATCGCTGCGCCGGCTCCGTCGCGGCGCAGAAGCGCACGGCGTAGTTTTTGGGAGCGCCGGCGTCCCGCCGGCATCTTGAAGAGCCAGCGGGACGCCGGCGCTCCCAGTTACTTCCCGCCGCGATCCTCGCGCCACAGATCCAGCCGTTCCTGGATCGGCCGATCCGAGAAGCTGAACAGCACCGCCTCGCTCGACGCCTTGTGCGTCACCGTCATCCAGCTCGGGATGATGAAGTGGTCGCGCTTCTTCCAGGCGATGACCTCCTTGCCGATCGTCGTCTCGCCCTCGCCCTCGACGACCGAGACCACCGTGCCGTCGGTGCTGCGATAAGGCGTCGTCGCGAAGCCCTTGGGCAGCAGCTGCATGAAGGTGCCCATGGTGGGGATCGGCGCGCCGCCGGTGGCGGGATTCACATAGCGCAGCTTGTGGCCGTGACAGGGATCGGGCGCGCCGGCCGCCGCCATGCGCGCCAGCGCCTCGCGCGTGCGGGCGTAGGGATAGTTGAAGATCGGCGAGGCCTGGCGCGCGACCTTGTGGTCGACCGGCAGCAGGCCCGAGGCGTAGCGCGCGTCGGCGTCGCCCTCCGGCCGCGTGACGGCCTGCGCGTCCTCCGCGCCGTTCTCGGCGAAGCTGGCGTTGAACATGGCGACGATCGGGATGTCGAGGCCGTCGAGCCAGACCATCGGCTTCGACGACTCGTTGCCGTGATCGTGCCAGGTCCAGGACGGGGTGATGACGAAATCGCCCTCGCGCATGATGGTGCGCTCGCCGTCGACGGCGGTATAGGCGCCCTCGCCCTCGACGACGAAACGCAGCGCCGACTGCGCATGGCGATGGCTGGGCGCGATCTCGCCCGGCAGGATCAGCTGCAGGCCGGCATAAAGCGTGGGCGTCGCGCACGCCGTGCCCTTGAGCGCCGGGTTCTCGAGGATCAGCACGCGGCGGATGGCTTCCTTCGCCGTGATCAGCGCGCCCGATTCCATCAGGTACGGCCGCACGCGGTCGTAGCTCCAATGCGCCGGCCCGTATTTCGGCGCCGGCGAGGGCGTCACCAGCTGGTGCATCGACTCCCACAGCGGCGCCATCGAGAGCGTGGCGATGCGCTCGTAGAAGTCGCGCCGCGCGTTGGCGCCGCTGCGCGCAGGCTCGGCTGTCATGATCCGCTCCCTGTCGATACCGGCGGATTAGACGATCCGCTCCCCGCTTTGTCGAGGCGCGCTTGCGTCGCGCGTTCGCCTCGGATTGACTGCGCGCCGTCATTCGACGGGAGGACTCCACCATGACCATCCGCCTGGGTCGCCGACAGGCGCTCGCCGTGAGCGCCGGCGCGCTCGCATTGCCAACGCTCGCGCGTGCGCAGTCCGGTCTGCCGGCGGGCACAATCAAGCTGCTGATCGGCTTTCCCGCCGGCGGCGGCACCGACGTGATGGGTCGCATCGTGGTCGAGAAGATCCGCGAGCGCACCGGCGCCAACATCGTGGTCGAGAACAAGGGCGGCGCCAGCGGCACGGTGGCTGCCGAGCAGCTCAAGAACGCGGCGCCTGATGGCATGACGCTGATGCTGGCGCCGATCGCCTCGACCGTGATGGCGCAGCTCACCTTCCCCAAGCTGCCCTACGACATCCAGGCCGACTTCGCGCCGATCAGCCTGCTCGGCACCTTCCAGCTCGCCTACGCGATCTCTCCGACCTTGGGCGTCAACACGCTGGCGGAGTACATCGCCTGGTTGAAGGCCGATCCCAAGCGCGCCAGTTTCGGCACCACGGCGATGGGCAGCCTGCCGATGTTCTTCGGCACTATGTTGGGCGGCGGGATCGGCGTTGATCTGCAGCCGGTGCCCTATCGTGGCGCGGCGCCGCTGGTGCAGGATCTCATCAGCGGGCAGGTGCCGGCGGGCACCGGCGCGCTCACCGACTTCCTGCAGCACCATCGCGGCGGCAAGGTGCGGATCCTCGCGACCTCGGGGGCGCGGCGCGCGATCGCCGGCCCCGACCTGCCGACCTTCACCGAGCTCGGCTACCCCAAGATCGTCGGCGATGGCTGGCTGGGCTTCTATGCGCCAGCGAAGACGCCGCCGGCCATCATCGAGGCGTTCAATCGCGAGATTATCGCCGCGGCGAGCGCCGAGGACGTGCAGAAGAAGCTGATCGACGCCGGCCTGGAGCCGCGCACCACCACGCCCGAAAAGCCCCATTTCCAGCAGGTCTCGAGATC
>CAYTFW010000275.1:0-4486 GCA_964437145.1 uncultured Rhizobiaceae bacterium | reverse complement strand
CAGCAGCTCCATCTCGGTGTTGCTGAGCGGCATGATACCGCCGCCGGGCGTGGCCAGCACAAGCCCGCCGACGACTAGCAGCACGCGCAGCGGCCATTCCAAAGCGCCCGATCTGCGCAGATCGCCGACACCGGCCTGGTAGCCCTGGATGCCGCCGCAGATGAACAGCGTGCCGATCGCCACCGTGATGGTCAGGTAGAGCGCTTCGAAGACCGGGATGGCGCCGCCGGCGACCGCCGGCTGCAGCACGAAAGCCGGGTTGAGCACGAAGAAGAAGGGGATGAAGTAGATGATGCTGCCCACCCACATCGATTCCCAGCCGGTCTTCATCGCCGGCGCGCCGGCGATGCCGGCGGCGGCGAAGGAGGCGATGGCCACCGGCGGCGTGATCGACGACAGCATGCCCCAGTAGAAGATGAACATGTGCACGGCCATCTTGTTGAGGCCGACCTTCTCCAGCGCCGGACCGACCAGGATGGCGAGGAAGATGTAGCAGGCGGTGGTCGTCAGCCCGAGACCCAGGATCAGGCTGGTGATCGCGCACATCGCGAGCAGCAGCATCGGCGAGTTGCCGGCGAGCGCCAGCAGGTCGTTGGCCAGGCTCGACACCACGCCGGTCATCGAGAAGGCGCCGATCAGCAGGCCGCAGCCGGCCAGGATGCCGATCAGCTCGACGAAGGTGCGGCCGTTGACCTCCAGGAAGGTGAGGTATTTCGACAGGCCCCAGCGCTTCTCGCCGAACATCTCGTTGAGCAGCACCAGCAGCAGCATGCCGCCCATCGCCGGCAGCAGGAAGGCGTTCATCCAGGCGTCGAATTGCTGCGCGCCCTTGGCGGCCAACGCCTTGGCGTAATTCTCGCCGGTGAGCGCCATGACCAGGGTGGCGGCGATGGCGATCGCCAGGTTGATCGTGTTGACGAGCTTCCAGCGCCCGGGCTGCTCCCACTGGTTCAGCACCAGCAGCAGGGCGGTGGCGTAGAACGGCGCGTGGCTCTCGCGCTTGAAGTACAGCAGCATGACGATCAGCAGCACGATGACGAAGGCGAAATACCAGCCCTCCTTGAAGGTCTGCACGACGCTGGGCAGCTCGACGCGCGGCAGGCCCGCCAGGCCGTGGCGCGCGGCGTAGGAATCGACCTGCATGAACAGGCCGACATAGTAGAGCACCGCCGGAATGAAGGCGGCGAGCGCCACCTCGGCGTAGGTCGTGCCCATGAACTGCGCCATGACGAAGGCCGTGGCGCCCATGACCGGCGGCGCCAGCACCGCGCCGGTCGAGGCGCAGGCCTCGATGGCGCCGGCGTACGATGCGCGGAAGCCGGTCTTCTTCATGACGGGGATGGTCATCGTGCCCGCGGTCAGCACGTTGGACACGATGCTGCCGGACATCATGCCGAGCAGGCCGGAGGCGAAGATGCAGACCTTGGCGGCGCCACCGCGGAAGGTGCCGCACAGCGCGAAGGCGAGGTTGATGAAGAACTTGCCGGCGCCGGTCATCATCAGCGCCGTGCCGAAGATCAGGAAGCCGATCACCGTGTCGGCGAAGGCTTGGATCGGGATGCCCAGCAGGCTCTCGGTCGACAGCACGTGATAGGCCGAGGCCTGCGCCGGCGTCGACTGCGTGCCTTTCAGCGGCCCCAGCCAGGAGGCGCCGGCGAACAGCGGATAGAAGGTGAAGGGCGCCACGCTCAGCACAAGACTCCACCCGCCGGTGCGCCGGAGCGCCTCCATCAGCACGCCCCACATGGCGTAGCCGGTCCAGATCACCGTGTCGGGCGCGCCGCCGAACTCCCAGCCGAGCTCGGCGGCGCGGCGGATGTGGATCATCAGGTAGACCGCCGCCACCGCCGTCACGACGAACAGCGCGGCGTCGTACCAGGGGATGCGGACCAGCGAGGCGCGCGCGCTTCCCGGGAAGATCAGGAAGGTGAACGGCAGCATGCACAGGATCAGCAGGTAAAAATATTCGGTGTTCAGCGGCGTGAAGCCGACGAAGAAGCGCAGGCCGAATTGCTGGTTGATGCACAGGAAGACGGTGACGCCGGTAAGCGCGATCAGCGCCCAGCGCCAGACGCCCGAGAGCGCGCGCAGCCGCGTGGTCTCGGCCTCGGCCGGCCCGGTATGCATGTGCGGGTCGTCGTACACGACCTTCTTGCCGGCCTCGGCCATACGCGTCGCTCCCCCTTTTTCCTTGGCCCACGTCAGTGCCGTGGACTGTCGCCGGCGTCAACTGTCCGGGCTTTCCCGGGAGCGCCGGCGCGACGCCGGCGCTCCCAAAGAGAGCCTACTCGAACACCGGATCCATGCCGGCCTTCACCAGCGCCGCCTTGCGCGCGGCCATCCAGCCGATATGGAACGCCTCCTTGTCCGCGGGCGGCGCCTTCATGAACGCGGCCCACGCCTCGATCAGCACCGATTGGCGCTGGAGGATCTTCTGGTTGTGCGCCTCGTGCTCGGCCTTCCAGACGCCGGCCTCCTTCAGGGCGCGCACCGCGCCGGCGTGATGCGGCACCACCCAGCTCAGCGTCTGCTTGTCGGCGGCCAGCCCGTCGGCGCCGGGCGCCGCGTCCTTGTACAGCGGGTAATGCACCAGCATCGCCTTGGTGACGCTGTAGATGAGGTCGGGGTCCTGGTTGGCGTAGGCGATGAACATCGGATAGGCGTAGGTCGGCATCTGCAGCGCGGTCCGCGGCGTCAGCCCGCCGGCGCCGCAGGTCACGGTGTGCGGGCTGAAATACGGCGCGATCTTGTGCATGCGCGCCCAGCCTTCCTTGTCGTCGTGCGGCGTCGTCATCCACACCAGGCCGCGCGGCGAGGTCTCGAGCTCGCGCGCCGTGCCGGTGATGGTCGAGGCGATGGCCGCGTCGGCCTCGTTGTTGACCATGCCCTTCCACATCGCGCCGAAGCTCGAGAACTCGACCAGCCGTACGTCGGCCGTGGTCAGACCGGCGAAAGCGAGATAGGCGAAGGCGTTCTGGTTCAGCGCCGGCGAGCCGACGACGATGCCGACGCGTTTGCCCTTGAGCTCCTTGATCTGCTTCACGCCGGTATCCTTCGCCACGGCGAAGCCGACACCGTTGCAGGCGTTGGCGCCCAGCATCATCTGCAGCGGCTGCGGGCCCCATTCCTTGACGCCGAACTCCAGCACCGCCTCCTGCGCGAAATACAGCCCGATGCCCATGGCCGAGATCTGCGCCCGGCCGGCGCGCAGCGGGTTGAGCCGGGCGACGTCGTTGCCGGCAGGTAGCACGCGCAGATCGGCGCCGTGCTTGTCCTTGAGCGCCTTGCCGACGGCGACGGCGACGTTGAAGCCTGATGTGCCGGTGTCGTAGGCCGTCGCCGTGATGGTCGGCGGCAGCTTGATGTCCTGGGCCAGTACCGGTGTCGCCAAGGCGGCGAGCAGCGGCGCGACAAAGCGAATCCTGGTCATGTCGAGTGCTCCTGCGTTGAATGCGTCGCACTACGCCCGTCTCTACTACTCGCACCTCGGCTCTCGTTACTCGAAGATCGGATCCAGCCCGGCTTTGGCCAGCGCCGCCTTGCGCGCGGCCATCCAGGCGGTGGTGAAGGCGGCCTTGTCCTCCGGCGGGTTGGTCTTGAGGAAGGCCGCCCACGCCTCGACCAGCGTGTCCTGGCGGTTGATCAGCATGGCGTTGTGCTTCTCGTCGGCGTCGGTCCAGGCGCCGGCCTCCTTGAACGCCTGCGCCGCGCCGGCGTGGTAGGGCAGCACCCATTGGCGGTTCTGGCGCTTGAGCTCGAAGCCGGCGGCGCCGGGCGCGGCGTCCTTGTAGGCGTCGTAGCCGGTGATCATCGCCTTGGTGACGCCGTGGATCAGCTCGGCCGGCTGTGTGTCGTAGGCCATGAAGATCGGATAGGGATAGTTCGCCAGCTCCGACGGGTTGCTGGTCAGTCCGGCGCCGCAGGTCGCCTTGTGCTGGAGGAAGTGCGGGCCGATCTTGTTGACCCGCGCCCAGCCCGCCTGGTCGGCGTGCGGCATCGGCGGGAACACCAGGCCGCGCGGCGAGGTCTCGACCTCCTTGGCCTGGCCCGAGATGTTCGAGGCGATGGCGGCGTCGACCTCGTTGTTGAGCATGCCCTTCCAGCTCGCGCCGTAGCTGGAGAACTCCACGAGTTTCATATCTTTCGGCGTCAGCCCGCCGAAGGCGATGATGGCGAAGGCGTTCTGGTTCAGCGCCGGCGAGCCCACGACCACGGCCAGGCGCTTGCCCCTGAGGTCCTTGATCTCCTTGACACCGGTGTCCTTGGCGACGCCCAGGCCGAGCGCGTTGCAATCGGTCGAGGACAGCATGATGCGCAGCTTCTGCGGTCCCCAGTCCTTGACCGCGAACTCGAATACCGCCTCCTGCGCGAAGAAGGCGCCGATGCCCATGGCCGAGAACTGCGCGCGGTTGGTGCGCATCGGCATCAGGCGGGCGACGTCGTTGCCGGCGGGCAGGATGCGCACGTCGGCGCCGTGCTTGTCCTT
>CAYTFW010000274.1:0-4670 GCA_964437145.1 uncultured Rhizobiaceae bacterium | reverse complement strand
GGCCGCGCCGCTCCAGCGGCGCTCATGATGCGTCGCTGGAGCGACGCGGCCCGAAAACAATGAAATACGCTGCCCGGTCGGGGCGCGCGACTCCAGTGGCGCGGCGGCGGGACGACAAGACGCGCCACTGGAGTGGCGCGCCCCCAGCATCTTGACGCCATGTACGATAGCCCTGCGAGCGCAGCGAGGAATGACAGGGTGACGCCGATTTCAGGCTCCCACAGACGCATTTGCGACGGGTTGGATCATGGCCAAACCGGTGCGCCGTCCAGCCCCGCGGTTTCCGGTAGGCCGCAGATCAGGTTCGCGTTCTGCACCGCCTGGCCGGCGGCGCCCTTGCCCAGATTGTCGACCACGCCCATCGCGATCACGAGGTCGCGCTCGGGATCGGCCGCATAGCCGACAAACGCGAGGTTCGAACCGGTCGCCCATTTGGTCTGCGGTGGCTTGTCGGTCACGCGCACGAACGCGCGGCCGGCGTAGAAGCGCCGGGCGGCTTCCAGGCACTGCTCCGTGGTGGCGCGACCGCGGCAGTACATGGTGGCGAGCACGCCGCGGGTCATCGGCACGAGGTGCGGCGTGAACACCAGCCCGGCCGCGCTGCTGCCGCTCAGCCGCTCGATCGTCTTGGCCATCTCGGGCATGTGGGTGTGCTTGAGCAGACCGTAGGGCACCAGGTTCTCGTTGCTCTCGGCGAAGCCGAACCTGCTGTCGGCGCCGCCCCTTCCGGCGCCGGAGATGCCGGTCTTGGCGTCGATCACGATGCGGCCGGGCTCGATCAGCTTGCCGGCCAGCAGCGGTGCCAGCGCGGTCAGCACCGCGGCGGGAAAGCAGCCGGGATTGGCGACGCGGGTCCGCCCCTCGATCTCGGCAGGCCAGACGTCAGCCAGGCCGTACGCCCAACCTTCGACGTAGCGATGGTCGCCGCCGATATCGACGATCTTCACGTCCTCAGGCACGCGCGCCAGCGCCTCGGCCGAGGCGCCCGTGGGCAGCGACGCGAACAGCACGTCGAGCTTCGGCAGGCTCGCGGGGTCCCATTTCTCGATCACCAGTGCGGCCAGCTTGGCCGGCACGCCGGGGAAGCGGTCCACCAGGCGACTGCCGGCGCTACCCTCGCCGGCGGCGTAGACGAGCTCGAAAGAAGGGTGGCTGGCGACCAGGCGCAGCGCCTCGCCGCCGCCAAAACCGCTGATCCCGACAATGCCGACGCGAATGCTCATGGTGGTGTCCTTCTGGGGTTGGGGCAAAACAAAACCCCCGGAGCCGGGGGCTGCGGGGGTTCAGGAACGCGGGCCGGGGCCGCTCCGGCTTGTGGGACCTACAGTGAGGCGGTCACCACGTAGACGGACGCTGATCGACGCGCAGCCCTAGGAGCCGCCGCTGGGGTGCAGCGGCGTCGGCGTCGGTCGCAAAGGTTCGTGTTCCTGCGCATGTCCTGTGGCCGGGTCAGTCGCTGATCAGGGCCCAGAAGATCAGCGCGATCAGCCCGAAGATCATGCCGCCGAAGCCGATCAGCGGCAGCTTGGCGATCAGCCCGAACGCCAGCCCGAGCACGACGACGATCAGCGCGGCGATGGTGAAGGTCGTGAGCTTCATCACGCCCGAGTAGGTCTCGCGGTGCGCGCGCATGTCGAACTCGCTGTCGGCCATTCGTGTCCCCTAGGGAAATCGCAATCCTGTGGCGTTTTATAGCCAACGCGACACGCGGCGAAAAGGCCCCGCGACGACGTGTCAGGCGGCCGCTTTCCGGGCGCGGTCGGAGGCGCGCCAGCCATCCTCGATCGCCGGAATGATGTCGAGCAGCTCGAAATAGGGCTCGGCGAAGAACGCCGAATCGCGCAGCGCGTCGACCAGGAAGGACCAGGCTTGCAGGTCGTCGGTCTCCCAGATCGCGACATCGCTGCAGCGGCCGCTGAACGCCTCCGCGTCGTAGAAGCGTAGGCTGACGCCGAGATGGCGCGCGAGCAGCGGCGTGATCTCGCGCTCGGCGAACGCCGCGCGCTGGCGGCGCGGCAGCTTGAGCCAGGCCGGCGTGGCCCGCAGGAGCATGAAGAAGGTGTAGCGCTGCGCCATGTCACGAGCCTCCGGTGCCATTGGACAGGGGTGCAGTATGCGAGTAAAAGCTCGCTTATGCCACTCGCGTTCTGGAGGCGGCCATGGTGGCGCGTCGAGCGAGCCTGAAACCGCGCAGACAGCCGAGCCAGCGCCGCTCGGCCGACATGGTCGAGGCGATTCTCGAAGCGGCGGCTCGCGTTCTGGAGCGCGAGGGGCTGGCGCGCTACAACACCAACAGGGTCGCCGAGGTCGCGGGCGTCAGCGTCGGCTCGCTCTACCAGTACTTCCCCAGCAAGGACGCGCTGACGGTGGCGCTGATCGAGCGCACCCATGCCGATCTCGACGCGGCGCTGGCGGAAGCGGCCGAGGCGTGCGTGGGCCGTACGCTCGTCGGTTCGCTGCGGCTTCTGGTGCGCGCCGCGATCGACTGGCAGGCGCGTCGGCCGCGGCTCGCGGCGGCGCTGGACTACGAGGAGCGCCGCTTGCCGCTGGCCCATCTGCTCGACGCCAGCGCCGCCGCGATCGGCCGCCATGTCGTCGCGGTGCTGCGGCGGCACGCCCGGGAGATCACCGTGTCCGACCTCGCCGTCGCCGCCGCCGACATCCGCGCCATGGCCCAGGCGCTGATCGATGCGGATCCCGACGCGCCGCCATCAGATATCGAGGACAGGGTCGTGCGCGCGGCGCTGGGCTACCTGACGACGCCGATCAGGGCGCTGAACGCCAGCGACCAGGCCGCCGTGGGCTCGAAGGCGAGGGGCTGATCGAGTGTCCTGACGATCGCGGCCACGCCGGCCTCGATCTGGGCCGGCCGGCCACCGCCTTCGACCACACTGAAGCCGCCGCGCACGACGTGGAAGACCAGGGCGCCCGGACCGGCGATCCGGCCGGCACCCGGCCTGCGCCCCACGCTCGCTGTGGCCTTGCCGCGCCGGGTCAGGACGTTGAACGCCTGCATTGGGCTCGCGATCTCGCAGGCGGTCTCGCTGTCGCCCGAGAAGGTGAAAGGCTCGAACGGCGCCAGCTCCTGGCGCCCACCGTCGATCGTCAGCACCAGCCCCGAGGCCAGCGGCACAAGGGTGCGATCGAGGCCGGCAAGGTGCGAGAACGGCCCGGCGCGGCCAATGTCGGAAACGTCGACCCGCCACAGGCAATCATCGAACGACGCACCCTCGGGCTCGGCAGCGATCGCCGCCGTCGTACCGCCACCATTACGCCACGGTGCCTTAGGCACCGCAGCGATACGCACCCGCTCGATCACGGCCGCCAGAGCAGGGCGGCGTCGGGCGGCACGCCCTGGATCACGACGCGCGGCGGCAGGCCCTCGCGCGGTTCCAGCCGCACCCGGCCCTCGGCGAACCA
This sequence comes from uncultured Rhizobiaceae bacterium, assembly GCA_964437145.1. GTDB lineage: Bacteria > Pseudomonadota > Alphaproteobacteria > Reyranellales > Reyranellaceae > JAFAZJ01. The sequence goes on along the minus strand of CAYTFW010000274.1, from coordinate 1,250 downwards.
GCGCAGCACCAGCGGATAGAGCTCGTGTTCTGTCGCAAGAATCCGGGTCGACAGCGCCTCGGCGTCGTCGGTCGCCAGGACAGGCACGGCCGCCTGGGCGACCGTTGGTCCATCGTCGAGGTCGCTGGTGACGATGTGCACGGTGCAGCCGCTGACCCGTGCGTTGGCGTCGATCGCCTGCTGCTGCACGTGCAGGCCCTTGAACGAGGGCAGCAGCGAGGGGTGGATGTTGAGGATGCGGTTGGGCCAGCGCGCCGGGAACCATGGGCTGAAGATGCGCATGAAGCCGGCGAGGCAGATCAGGTCGACCTGGGCGCGCTCCAGCTCGGCGCTGACGGCGCGGTCGAAGCTCTCGCGGTCGGGATAGTCGCGATGGGCGATCACGGCCGTCGGCACGCCGGCCTCGCGCGCGATCGCCAAGCCGCCGGCGTCGGCGCGGTTGCTGAGCACCAGGACGATCTCGGCCGGGAAATCCTCGGTGCGCGTGGCGGCGATCAACGCCGCCATGTTCGAGCCGCGGCCGGAGATCAGGATGCCGACCTTCAGCTTCGCCATAGCGCTTCCGCGTTGGCGACCACGCAATCGGCCTCGCCATCATGCGTCTCGACGACGCCGACCTCGAGGCTCTCCTGGCCCGCCTCGCCGAAGGCGTCGCGCACGCGTGAGACATCGTCGGGCGCCACGACGACGACCATGCCGATGCCGCAGTTGAACGTGTCCAGCATGCCCTGGGTCGGCACGTTGCCGACCTCGCGCAGCCAGCGGAAGACCGGCGGCGGGCGCCACTTGGTGGCGTCGAGGACGACGCGCAGGCCATCGGGCAGCACGCGCGGCACGTTGCCGGGCAGGCCGCCGCCGGTGATGTGCGCCAGCGCCTTGACCGCGCCGGTGGAGCGGATCGCCGCCAGCGCCGAGCGCACGTAGATGCGCGTCGGCGTCAGCAGCGCGCGCGCCAGGCTGGTATCGAGCGCGAAGGGGGCGGGCGCGTCGAGCTTGAGCCCGCTGCGTTCGACAATCTTGCGCACCAGCGAGAAGCCGTTGGAATGCGCGCCGACCGAGGGCAGGGCGAGCGCGATGTCGCCGGGCTTGATGAAGGCGCGCGGCAGCAGCTGGTCGCGCTCGGCGGCGCCCACGGCGAAGCCGGCGAGGTCGAAATCGCCCGCGCTGTACATGCCCGGCATCTCGGCGGTCTCGCCGCCGACCAGCGCGCAGCCGGCCTGGCGGCAGCCCTCGGCGATGCCGGCGACCAC
>CAYTFW010000273.1:0-4682 GCA_964437145.1 uncultured Rhizobiaceae bacterium | reverse complement strand
CCTCATCCGCCTCGCTGACGCTCGGCACCTTCTCCCCGCCTTCGCGGGGAGAAGGGAAACGATCAGACGGACTGAGCGTGGGCGAGGATTCGCTGACGGGCGCGCGGCCGCAGCGACGATTCCGTCACGATATCCACGCGTACGCCCAGCAGGTCGTTCAGTTCGACGCGGATCGCGCCGATGTCGAACAGCGTCATGCCAGGCGCCGCGTCGATCAGCAGGTCGAGGTCGCTGTCGTCGCGGTCCTCGCCGCGGGCGGCCGAGCCGAAGACGCGTGGATTGCGGGCGCGATGCGCCTCGACGATCCGGCGGACGGCGTCGCGGTGGGCGGAGAGGGCGGCCGAGGGCTTCATGGCGTTACATTCCGTAACGCCACTTTAGCACATTGGCCGCCGGTCAGCCGCGCAACGTGCCGCCGGCCTGCTTCGCCACCTGGGCCACGACCTTCTGGCTGATCGCCTCGATCTCGGCGTCGGTGAGCGTCTTGTCGGTCGGCTGGATGGTGACCGACAGCGCCACCGACTTCTTACCGTCGGGCACGCCCTGGCCGGCATAGACGTCGAAGACCTGCGCCGCGACGATCATCTGGCGATCGGCGCCGCGCGCGGCGCGGGTCAGGGTCTCGGCTGCCACCGCGTTGTCGACGATGAAGGCGAAGTCGCGTTCCAGCGGCTGCAAGGCGGCAAGCTTCAGCATCGTGCGCGCCTTGCTGCCCCTGGCCTTGGGCGGCGGTGGCGCGTCGATGAAGACTTCGAAGGCGGCGGCCGATCCACGCAAGTCGAGCGCGGCCAGGATCTCGGGATGGATCTCGCCGAAGATCGCGTAGGGCCGATCGCCCAGGATCAAGGTGCCGCTGCGGCCGGGGTGGTACCAGGCGGGCGCGGTCGGCTTGGTCTGCAGGTTCTCGACCGGCGCGCCGATCGCGGCCAGCGCCGCCAGCGCGTCGGCCTTGGCGTCGAAAGCGTCGGCGGCGCGCTCGGGCGCAGCCCAGCCGCGCGCGACCGTCTTGCCGTAGCGTACGCCGGTCGCGACGAAGCGCTGCCCTGATGGCGTCGGGTTCTGATAGGTCGGGCCGACCTCGAACAACGCGGCGTCCTTCAGACCGCGCGCCTCGTTGCGGGCGCAGGCCTGCAACAGGTTGGGCAGGATCGACGGGCGCATCACGTCGAGATCAGAGGCGATCGGGTTGAGCAGCTTCAAGGTATCGGGCACGCCGCCGAACTTCGCCGCCAGCGCCGACGACATGAAGGAAAAGCTCATCGCCTCTTCCATGCCGCGCATGGCCAGCGCGCGCTTGGCCTGCGGCACGCGGCGCTGCATGGCGTCGCGCACCGGCTTGGGCATGGTCGAGACCTTGGGCATCGACACTGCCGGCAAATGGTCGAAGCCGTGGACGCGCGCGATCTCCTCGACCAGATCGGCCTCGCCCGCGACATCGCCGCGCCACGACGGCACCGCGACGCTCCAGGGGCCGCTGCCGGTGGCCTCGAAGCCCAGCTTGCGCAGGATCTCGACCTGCGCCGCCGGCTCGACCACGAGACCGCCCAGGCTGGTGATGCGATCGGGCCGCAGCGTGTAGCTGCGCTGCCAGTCCGGCATTGCGCCGCTCGATGTCAGCTCGCTGGTCTCGCCGCCACACAGCTCGAGGATCAGCCTTGCCGCGACCTCGGCGCCCCACCACACCGACTCCGGATCGATGCCGCGCTCGAAACGATAGCGCGCGTCGGACATGATGCCGAGCTTGCGGCCGGTGGTGGCGACGCTCTTGGGATCGAAGTACGCGACCTCCAGGAACACGTCGTTGGTCGTCTCCGACACGCCGGAGTGCTCGCCGCCCATGATGCCGCCGATGCCGTGCACCGCTTTCGAGTCAGCGATCACCGCCATCGTCGAGTCGAGCGTGTAGGTCTTGCCGTCGAGCGCGACGATGCTCTCGCCGTCGCGCGCCTGGCGCATGACAAGATCGCCCGTGAGCTTGGCGGCGTCGAACACGTGCAGCGGGCGGTTCAGATCGAAGGTCACCAGATTGGTGATGTCGACCAGCGCGGAGATCGGTCGCAGGCCGATATCGCGCAGCCGCTTTTGTAGCCAGGCGGGACTCGGGCCGTTCTTCACGCCGCGGAAGTAACGGCCGACGACGATGGGGCAGGGCGCGCCGGGCTTCACCTCGTAGCCATGCGTCCACTTCACCGGGCTAGCGTAGCCGCCGGCGATCTTGCGGGTATCGGGCAGCTTGCGGCGGCCGATGCCGGCGGCTTCGAGATCGCGCGCGATGCCGATCACGCCCAGCGCCTCGGCGTGGTTGGGCGTGGCCTTGATCTCGATCACCGGATCGTCGAGGCCCAGCACCTGCGCCGCCGGCAGGCCGATCTGCGTATCCTCGGGCAGGTCGATGATGCCGTCGTGATTGTCGCTGAGCTCCAGCTCGCGCTCGGAGACCAGCATGCCGTTGCTCTCCTCGCCGCGGATCTTGCCGGGCTTCAGATCGAGCTTGGTGCCGGGGATGTAGAGACCGGGCGCGGCGAAGATGCCCTTCATGCCGGTCCTGGCGTTGGGCGCGCCGCAGACCACCTGCACGACGCCGTTGCCGGCGTCGACCTTGCAGACGCGCAGCTTGTCGGCGTTGGGATGCTGTTTCGCCTCGACGACGTAGGCCGTGACGAAGCCCTTCAGCTTCTCGGCGCGATCGATCACCTGCTCGACCTCGAGGCCGAGCATGGTGAGCGTCTTGGTGATCTCGTCGAGCGACGCCTCAGTGTCGAGATGCTCGCGCAGCCAGGAGAGCGTGAACTTCATGGCGCGTCTCCCGGTCTTGTCCCCTCTCCCCGCCTGCGGGGAGAGGGAGGGGCCCGTCGCGCGCAGCGCGATGGGAGGGTGAGGGGTTCGTGCAATTCGCCGAGGCCGCGATCATGTGACTGCCAGCCCCTCACCCCGACCCTCTCCCCGCACGCGGGGAGAGGGAGGAATGCGTCGATCATCATCGTCCCAGCCCTCCGGTGAGGCTCGGCACGTCGAGCGGGTTGAAGCCGTAGTGGCGCAGCCAGCGCAGGTCGCTTTCGTAGAAGGTGCGCAGATCGGGGATGCCGTATTTCAGCATCGCGATGCGCTCGATGCCCATGCCGAAGGCGAAGCCCTGGAGCTCGTTGGGATCGACGCCGCAATTGCTCAGCACATTGGGATGCACCATGCCGCAGCCCAGGATCTCGAGCCACGAATCGCCCGCGCCGATGCGCAGCTCGCCGCCTTTCCATGAACAGCCGATATCGACCTCGGCCGACGGCTCGGTGAAGGGGAAGTAGGAGGGGCGGAAGCGCAGCGGCAGATCGTCGATCTCGAAGAAGGCGCGGCAGAAATCGGTGAGGCAGCCCTTGAGATGCCCCATGTGGGTGACGCGGTCGATCACCAGGCCCTCGACCTGGTGGAACATCGGCGAATGCGTCTGGTCGCTGTCGACGCGATAGGTGCGGCCCGGCACGATCACACGCAGCGAGCCGCCGGCCTTCAGCATCTTCTGCGTCTGGGGATCGAGCAACGTGCGCGCCTGCACCGGCGAGGTGTGGGTGCGCAGCACCATGGGCATGCCGTCGGCGCGCGGCGGCAGGAAGAACGTGTCCTGCATCTGGCGCGCCGGATGATCGGGTGGAAAGTTCAGCGATTCGAAATTGTGCCAGTCGTCCTCGACATCCGGACCCTCGGCCCAGACGAAGCCCATCTCGCCGAACACGGCGCAGACCTCGTCCATGGTCTGGCTCAGCGGATGGATGTGGCCCACACGCTCGGGCCGTACCGGCAGGCTGACATCGATGCGCTCGTTCTCGAGCTTGGCGGAAAGCGCCGCGCGGTCGAGCTCGATCTTGCGCGCCAAGAGCGCGCTTTCGATCTCGCCCTTCAGCGTGTTGATCAGCGCGCCGAATTCCTTGCGCTGATCCGGCGCCATGCCGCCCAGAGTCTTCATCTGGCCGGTGACGCGCCCGCTCTTGCCCAAGGCGGCGACGCGCACGGCGTCGAGCGCGCGCAGATCGCCGGCCGAGCCGATGGCGGCCAGCGTCTCCGCGCGGATGGTCTGGAGATCGTCCATGGAAAATTCCTCAACGCGATGAGGTCAGGACAACAAAAGGGGAGGCCGGTCGCCCGGCGCTCCCCTTCGCTTCGGATGGGCCCGGCGAACGCCGGGAACGAGGTTTAGAGCGCGGCCCGGGCTTGTTCGACCAGGGCCTTAAACGCCTCGGGCTCCTGCGCGGCGATGTCGGACATCACCTTGCGGTCGAGCACGATGCCGGCCTTCTGCGCGCCGTGCATGAACTGCGAGTAGGTCATGCCGTGTTCGCGCACCGCGGCGTTCAGACGCTGGATCCACAGCGCGCGGAAATTCCGCTTCTTCGCGCGACGGTCGCGATACGCATATTGAAGGCCCTTCTCGACCTTCTCGACGGCGGCGCGGAAGACGTTCTTGGAGCGGCCCCGATAGCCCTTGGCGAGATCGAGAACCTTCTTGTGGGCGGCGCGGGCGGTAACGCCCCGTTTGACGCGTGCCATGGTGGGTGTCCTCCGCTCAGCCGTTGGGCAGGAAGTTGCGCTTGATCTTGCGCGCGTCGCCTTCGAAGGCGACCACCGTGCCGCTGGCCTGACGCAGGAAGCGGTTGGACCGCTTGCGCATGCCGTGACGCTTGCCGGCGACGGGG
>CAYTFW010000272.1:0-4689 GCA_964437145.1 uncultured Rhizobiaceae bacterium | reverse complement strand
TTCTTCAGCTTGCCATTGGCGGCGTTGCGCACCTTCCAGTCGGCGACGGCGGCGGCGCAGACCGCGATATCGGCGGGCAGCGCCGCGCGGCACGCCGCCAGCATGTCGTCCGCCGATTCAACGCGCACGACCTTCACGCCGGCCGGATCGGCGACGCCGACCGGGCCGGTGACCAGCGTGACCTCCGCGCCCAGCGCCGCCAGCGCGCCGGCGATGGCGTGGCCCTGCTTGCCGGAGGAGTGGTTGGAGATGTAGCGCACCGGGTCGATCGCCTCTCGCGTCGGCCCTGACGTGACGATGGCGCGCCGACCGGTCAGCGGCCGATGCGCGATGGCGCCGCCGATCGGCTCGGGTGCCATGCGGATCACCGACGGCCCCGAGATCAGCGGCGGCGGCTCGGCGGCCGGCAGCCTGCCCATGAAATAGGCTTCGATGGCGGCGACGATCTCCAACGGCTCCGACATGCGGCCCGGCCCGAACTCGTTGCAGGCCATCGCGCCTTCGTTGGGCCCGACAAAGGCCACGCCACGCGCCCGCAGGGTCGCGACATTGGCCTGCGTCGCCGGGTGCAGCCACATGCGCACGTTCATCGCCGGCGCCACCAGCACCGCCTTGTCGGTGGCCAGCAGCACGGTGGTGGCCAGGTCGTCGGCCAGACCCTGCGCCATGCGCGCCAGGATATTGGCGCTGGCCGGCGCCACGACCAGCAGGTCGGCCTCGCGCGACAGGTTGATGTGGCCCATCTCGCTTTCGTCGGTCAGCGAGAACAGGTCGCTGTAGACCTTGTCCTCGCTCAGCGCCTGCAATGACAGGGGTGTGACGAACTTCGCGGCCGCGGGGGTCAGCACGCAGCGCACCGAGGCGCCACGCTCACGCAGGCGACGGATCAGATCATGGCATTTGAACGCGGCGATACCACCGCTCAGGATCAGCAGAATACGCTTTGCGGTCAGCATGGATCGCCGAGGCCCTCTCTCAGGTCGCCGCCAGACCAATTCCACCCCAATTAAGGAGGGAATTGGCGATCCGCAAGGGCCGCGCTGAATCTCGGCGGTTATGCCGCCATCGGCAGGACGTGTGGCACGCCGTCCGCGTCGGTCGCCGAGATCGTCGTGCGCACCATGTGGCGGACCTGGTCGCCGGGCCACGGCCGGCCGCGATGCATGGTGGCGCGGTTGTCCCACATCACCACGTCGCCCGGCCGCCATGTGTGCAGGTAGGTGTATTCCTCGCGCGTGGCTTCCTCGATCAGGCCGCCGAGCAGCGCCTTGGCCTCGTTGTCGCCCATGCCGTCGATCGCGCCGGCATGCGAGGCGATGTAGAGCGCGGTGCGGCCATTGACCGGATTGCGCCAGGTCATGCGCCAGTCGACCGGCGGCAGCGCCTCGCGCTCGGCCTGCGACATCAGCTTGGGCGAGATCTGGTCGCGCGAGTTGGCGTAGCTGTGCCAGACCACCAGGTCTTTCAGCTTAGCCTGCGCGGCGGGCGGCAGGCGTTCCCAGGCCAGGCGGGTCGAGGTGAACTGCGTCTCGCCGCCGCGATCGGGGATGGTGCGCGCCGACAGGACGGAGGCCAAAGCCGGCGAGCGCTTGAAGGAGCTGTCGGTGTGCCAGAGCTGGTTCGCACGGGCGCGCAGCGCTTCCTTGTGGTCGTCAGGCACGATCCTGCCGTCGGCGTCGACATTGCGCAGCACGCCGTAGAACGAGCCGTGGCCGATCGAGCCGACCTTGGACAGCTCCAGCGGCCCGAAGGCGCGCGAGAAGGCGACCTGCAGGTCGTCGCTGACGCGCTGGTCGCGGAACAGCAGCACCGAATGGTCCTCGAACGCTGCTCGCACCGCCTGATAAGCCGCGTCGCTCGACGCCACGTCGATCAGATTGACGCCCCGCACCTCGACGCCGAAGCCGGTAGCCAGCGGTTTCAGTTCCATGGACGGCTCCTCCGGACGCTCATTCTAACGCGGCGGGCGCTCAGCGCCACCACGCCAGCGCCGCCGCCAGCAGCGCGAGCGCCGCCAGCGCGCCGCTCCAGGTGGGCCGCCACGCCGCCCAGCGCGGCGGCGGCGCCGCGCGCTGGCGCTCGCCCTCGGCGAGGGTTTCGAGCGTCCGTAACAATTGCGGCACGCGGCGCGCGCCCTCCAGCGCCTCGCCGACGGCGCGCTCGATGCGCGCGCGCGGGCCGAAATGGCGGCGCATCCAGTCCTCGATCAGCGGCCGCGCCAGCTCCCAGATATTGACCTCGGGATTGAGCTTGGTGCCCATGCCCTCGGCCATCAGCATGGTCTTCTGCAGCAGCAGCAATTGCGGCTGGGCGGCCATCTCGAAGCGCTCGGTGACGCGCAGCAGCTGCGCCAGCAGACGGCCGATCGAGATCTGGTTCGACGGCTTGCCGAAGATCGGCTCGCCGATCGAGCGGCAGGCCTGGGCGAAGAGCTCGACGGACTGGTCGAGCGGCACGAAGCCGGCGCGGAACTGCACCTCGGCCACGGCGCGATAGTCGCGGCGCAGGAAGGCGATCAGCAGCTCGGCGAGATAGCCGCGCGTGTCGGCATCGACGCGGCCCATGATGCCGAAATCAACGGGCACGATGGTTCCCGACAGCTCGACGAAGGCGTTGCCGCCGTGCATGTCGCCGTGGAAGAAGCCGTCGCGGAACACCTGGTAGAAGAAGGCCTCGGCGCTCTTGCGCAGCACCTCGTTGACGTCGTGGCCGGCCGCCAGCAGCCGCTCGCGCTCGCCGATCGGGATGCCCTCGATGCGCTCCATGGTCATGACGCGCTGGGCCGAGAGGTCCCAGTAGATGCGCGGCGTGCGATAGCCCGGATCGTCGGCGAAATTCTCGCCCAGCTCCTGCGCCGCGGCCGCCTCCATGCGCAGATCCATCTCGGTGCGCGTCACCTCGGCGAAGGCGCGCACGGTCTCGACCGGCTTCAGCCGGCGGAATTGCGGGCGCGCCACCTCGACCAGCCCGGCCAGCCAGTAGAAGAGGTCGAGGTCGCGCGCGAAGGCCGCCTCGATGCCCGGCCGCAGCACCTTCACCGCGACCTTCTCGCCGGCGATGGTCTCAGCGTAGTGCACCTGCGCGATCGAGGCGGCGGCGACCGGCACCTCGTCGAAGCGCGCGAACAGCTCGGCGATCGGCTTGCCGAGCTCGAGCTCGATGGTGCGCTTGGCCTCGGCGCCGGAGAAGGGCTGCAGATGGTCCACCAGTTGGCCGAGATCGAGCGCGACCTGCTCGCTCAAGAGGTCGGCGCGGGTCGATAGCGCCTGGCCGAACTTGATGAAGCTCGGCCCCATCTGCGAGAACGCCGCCGCCAGTCGCTCGCCCGGCCGCCGCCGATCGCCGCGCCGACGCACCAGACGCGCCAGCCCCACGACGCCCGGCACCACGCCCACCGCCTCGAGCGGGAACAACGCGTCGTGGCGCGCCAGCGTGTAGGCCAGGCGCGCCAGGCGCAGCGAATTGCGCAGCGGTCGCAGCATTCAGCGCCCGCTCACACGCGCCACCCGCCGTGCAGCGCCACGATGCCGCCCGACAGGTCGCGCCAGCCCACTTGCGCCAGCCCGGCGCGCTCCATCATCGCCGCCAATTCGCGCTGCGGCGGATGACGCTGGATGCTTTCGTGCAGGTAGCGATAGGACTCGCGATCGCCCGCCACGAGACCGCCGATGGTCGGCAGCACGGTCGCCGAATAGCGTTCGTAGATCGCCGCCAAAGCCGGCAGGCCCACCTTGCTGAACTCCAGGCAGAGGAAGCGGCCGCCCGGCCGCAGCACGCGGCGCGCCTCACGCAGCGCCTGGTCCATGCGCGTGACGTTGCGCAGGCCGAAGGCGATCGTATAGGCGTCGAAACTGCGATCCGGGAACGGCAGCGTCTCGGCGTCGCCGGCGACCCAGGCGAGCCCATGCAGCAGGTTGCGGTCGACGGCGCGGTCGCGCCCGACGCCCAGCATGGTCGCGTTGATGTCGCAAACCGTGATGTCGGCGGCCGCGCCCAGCCGTTTGGCGATGCGGAAGGCGACATCGCCCGTGCCGCCCGCGACATCGATCAAGCGCATGCCGGCGCGCGGCGCCAACCGGTCGACCAAGGTGTCTTTCCATAACCGATGCACGCCCAACGACATCAGGTCGTTCATCAGGTCGTAGCGCCGCGCCACGCTGTCGAAGACCTGGCGCACCAGGCCGGCCTTGTCCGCGACGGGCACGTCGCGCAGGCCGAACGGTGCCGTGCCGGACGGGTCGGTCTCCCCACTCATGTTCTGGATATAGACCGCCCCCGGTCCCGCCGCCATGGCACCAGCACGTCACCCGCTGCGGCCGATTGGGCTGAGCTCGATCACCAGCGGCCGATGGTCGGAGCCGAAGTACGGCCCCAGGCGCCGCTCGTGGATGCGCCAGCCCGGCGACAGCAGGATATGGTCGATCGGCAGCCCGATTCCCGGCCAGGCCGAGAACCAAGTCGGCGGCGGCCAGCGCGGCCGCTCGGCCGGCCGCGTGGCGCCGTCGAGCAGGAAGCTGTCGTCGAGCACGCGGCGGAAGCTCGCCGACCACGGCGTCGTGTTGAAGTCGCCCATCAGCACCACGCGATGGCCTTCGGCGGTACGCCGCCGCGCCGCAGCTGCCGCGGCGGCGAGCATGGCATCGCGCCGCGTCGGCGGCACGCCGACGAAGCCGCCCGGCAGTGCCGGCC
>CAYTFW010000271.1:0-4696 GCA_964437145.1 uncultured Rhizobiaceae bacterium | reverse complement strand
TCTGGCGCGGCGTGAACACCAACCAGAACGCGGTCTACATGGAATGCTTCATGGATGAGCTGGCGGCCGCCGCCGGCCAGGATCCACTGGAGTTCCGCCGCAAGATGCTGAAGCCGAAATGGCTCGCGGTGCTCAACGCCGCGGCGGCCAAGGCCGGCTACGGCAAGCCGTTGCCCAAGGGCCATTTCCACGGCATCGCGCAGATCATGGGCTACGGCAGCTATGTCGCCGGCGTGGCCGAGGTGTCGGTGAGCGACGCGGGCGTGCTGAAGATCCACAAGATCACCGCGGCGACCGATTGCGGCCATGTCGTCAACCCGGCGCAGATCGAACGCCAGGTCGCGGGCTCCTTCGTCTACGGCCTGACGGCGCTGCTCTACGGCGAGATCACCATCAAGGATGGCGCCGTCGAGCAGACCAACTTCGACAGCTACAACATGATGCGCATCGACGAGATGCCGAAGGTCGAGACGGTGCTGGTGCCGTCGGGCGGGTTCTGGGGCGGTGTCGGCGAGCCGACCATCGCCGTGGCGGCGCCGGCGGTGCTCAACGCCATCGCCAAGGCCACCGGCAAGCGCATCCGTTCGCTGCCGCTGATGCATCACGACCTGAAGAAGGCGTAGGTGCGCGGCGGGGGCTGGATAGGCCTGCTGTTGATCGGACTGTCGGGCGGCGCGGCCGAGGCCGCCTCGCCCGACGGACCTTTCGGTGCGATGTCCTGCTCCGGCTGCCACGCGATCGCCAAGGGCGTCGACACTGCGATACCCCGACTGAACGGCCGGCCGGCGGCGGAGATCGCCGCGGCGATGCGCGATTTCCAGAAAGGCGAACGCGCGCCGACCGTGATGGGCCGCATCGCCAAGGGCTATACCGATCCCGAGATCGACGCGCTGGCGGCCTGGTTCGCCGCGCAAAAGGACGCGCCGTGAGAGGGCCATTCTCATACCTTCTCCCGCTGGCGGGAGAAGGTGGCGCGAAGCGCCGGATGGGGGTGGCTGGTGCGACCACTCCATCGCATGTGACTGGCCGCGATACCGGCACCCCCATCCGCCCTTCGGGCACCTTCCCCCGCAAGGCGGGGGAAGGTAGGCGGGCCTTCCTGCTTGCTGCTAGCGCCGCTCTGGCCGCGCCGCGCATCGCATCCGCGCAGGCGGCCGGCCGTGTCGTCGTTGTTGGCGGCGGCTTCGCCGGTGCGACCTGTGCGCGGACGCTGAAGATGCTCGAGCCGAAGCTGGCGGTGAGCCTGATCGAGCCCGACCCGGTGTTCACGGCCTGCCCGTTCAGCAACGCCGTGCTGGGCGGCCTGCGCGAGATCGCGCAGCAGCAGTTCACGCATGATGGCGTCGAGCGCGCCGGCGTGACCGTCGCGCGTCGGCTCGCCGTCGGTGTCGAGGGCAAGTCCGTCGTGCTCGACAGCGGTGCGCGCTTTCACTTCGACCGGCTGGTGCTGGCGCCGGGCATCGACATCAACTGGTCCGGCCTGCCGGGTTATACCGAGGCGGCGGCCGAGAAGATGCCGCACGCCTGGTGGGCCGGCGCGCAGACCACGCTGCTGCGCCGCCAGCTCGAGGCGATGGACGATGGCGGGCTGGTCGTGGTGTCGGCCCCGGCTAACCCCTTCCGCTGCCCGCCCGGCCCTTACGAACGCGCGAGCCTGATCGCGCATTACCTGAAGACCCGGAAGCCGAAGTCAAAGCTGCTGTTGCTCGACGCCAAGGACGCGTTCTCCAAGCAGCGCCTATTCCAGGACGCCTGGGCGAAGCTCTATCCCGGCCAGCTGGAGTGGGTATCGCTGTCGAAGGGCGGCAAGGTCGCGTCGGTCGATCCGGCCGACATGACGCTGTCGACCGATTTCGCGAAGCACAAGGCGGCGGTGGCCAATGTGATCCCGCCGCAGCGCGCTGGGCGCATCGCCGAGGCGGCGGGCGTCGCCGATCGCAGCGGCTGGTGCCCGGTCGAGCCGGTGTCGTTCGAGTCGAAGCTGCGGCCGGGCGTGCATGTCATCGGCGACGCGGCGATCATGGGCGCGATGCCCAAATCGGCCTTCTCGGCCAACGCCCAGGCCAAGGTCTGTGCCGCCGCCATCGTCGCGCGGCTGGCCGGCCGCGAGCCGGTCGAACCGCGGTTGATCAACACCTGCTACAGCCTCGTCGCACCGGACTACGGCATCACCATCGCCGGCGTTTACAAGCCGACCAACGGCCAGCTCGCCGACATCCCGGGCGCCGGTGGCGTCAGCCCGCTCGACGCGTCGCAGGAATTCCGCGCGCGCGAAGCGCTTTACGCCGAGGGCTGGTTCCGCACCATCACGGCAGAGACCTTCGGGTGAGCGGCGGGGTGGCGCTCGAGAGGCTGGGGGCGCGCCACTCCTGTGGCGCGGCGGACGATCGACAAGACGCGCCACAGGAGTGGCGCGCCCCGACCAGGCAGCGTCGTTCAATGTCTTCGGGCCGCGTCGCTCCAGCGACGCATCATGAGCGCCGCTGGAGCGGCGCGGCCCGAAAACGGATCCCCAATCCATGTGCGACGGCCCCGAGGTGAGCGGCGATGCGCGTGGCGTTGGCGCTTCTCGCCCTGCTGCTGTCGGGGCCGGTCTCAGCGCAGGTCGTTGTCGGCGACGCGATTCCGCAATCGCTGACCGGCGAGCCGGGCGATGCGGCGCGGGGGCGCGCCATTGTCGCCAACCGCCAAGTTGGGCTCTGTCTGCTCTGCCACTCCGGACCGTTCCCGGAGGAGCGCTTTCAGGGCAACCTCGCGCCCAGCATGTCGGGCGCCGGCGCGCGCTGGTCGGAGGGGCAGCTCCGGTTGCGCATCGTCGATGCCGGAAGGCTCAATCCGGCCACGATCATGCCGCCCTATTATCGCACCGACGGGCTGGAACGCGTGGCCCGCGCCTTCGCCGGCAAGACGATCCTGACGGCGGCGCAGGTCGAGGATGTCGTCGCCTTCCTGATGACGCTCAAGGAGTAGGAGCGCCGCCATGAGCAAATCGACACGACGCGCTTTCGTGATCGGCTCGGCGATCGCCGCCATGCTGCCGCTGTCGGCCGCGCGCGCGACGCCGGAGGAGATGCGCAAGGCGATCGACGCCGTGACCAAGGGCACGAAGATCAACACCGGCAAGGTCACCCTCGACATGCCGCCGCTGGTCGAGAATGGCCACACCGTGCCGCTGTCGGTCATGGTCGATAGCCCGATGACGGCGGCCGATCACGTCCGGGCGATCCATATCTTCAACGAGAACAACCCGCAGCCGCATGTGCTGAACGCGACCTTGGGCCCGCGCGCCGGACGCGCGCTGCTGTCGACGCGCATCAAGCTCAACGCCTCGCAGCGCATCGTCGCCATCGCCGAGCTGAGCGACGGCAGCTTCTGGAGCGGCGGCGCCGAGGTGGTGGTGACGCTCGCGGCTTGCGTCGAGGAGATCGTGTGATGGCGAGCATCCTCGTCAACGTGCCGAAGACCGCCAAGCGCGGCGCGGTGATCGAGATCAAGACCTTGATCGCGCATCCGATGGAAACCGGCTTCCGCGCCGGACCCAATGGCCGGCTGATCCCGCGCGACATCATCACCCGCTTCACTTGCGAATACGACGGCGCGGAGGTCTTCGGGCTGACCTTGACGCCGGCGATCGCCGCCAATCCGTTCATCGCCTTCACCACGGTGGCGACGCAAAGCGGCACGCTGGTGTTCCGCTGGACCGGCGACAACGGCTTCTCCGCCGAGGAGAGCGCGTCGATCACCGTCGAATGAAATCGCTGCTGGTGATCGTCGCGTCGGCCGCCTTGGCCGTCTTCCTGGTGACCTGGGCCGTGGCGCAGACCGCCGACTCACGCCGCTCCGGCTATCAGGAGATGGGCGCCTCGCTGCGCGCCATGCAGGACGACGATACCGCCAACCCCGGCATGTTGTGGGTGGTGGAGGGCAGGACGCTGTGGGCCAAGCGCGAGGGTGCCGCCGGCAAGTCCTGCGCCGACTGCCATGCCGGCGAGACCGCCATGGCCGGCGTCGCGGCGCGCTATCCCGCCTTCGACGCGGCGGCCGGCAAGCCGATCGATCTCGGCCAGCGCGTCAATCGCTGCCGCGTCGAGCAGCAGCGGGCCGAGCCATTGGCCGCTGAGAGCCGCGCGCTGCTGGCGCTCAGCGCCTTCATCGCGCGCCAATCGCGCGGCCAGCCGATCGCGCCACCGGATGATCCGCGCCTGCGGCCCTTCGTCGAGAGCGGCGAGGCGTTGTGGCGCCAACGGCAGGGGCAGCTCAACCTCTCCTGCGCGCAGTGCCACGACGACAACGCCGGCGGACGGCTGGCCGGCGCCACCATCCCGCAGGGCCACCCGACCGGCTATCCGATCTACCGGCTGGAATGGCAGGCGGTGGGCTCTCTCAAGCGCCGGTTGCGCAACTGCCTGGTGGGCATGCGGGCCGAGCCCTACGCCTACGACTCGGCGGAATACGCCGCGCTGGAACTCTACCTGATGAGCCGCGCCCGAGGCATGGCGATGGAGGCGCCGGGGGTGCGGCCGTGATGCCCCGTCTTCGGGCCGCGCCGCTCCAGCGGCGCTCTTCAGAGCATCGAGCGGTTGGTCAGACGTACCTGTCATCCCGAGCGCAGCGAGGAATCTAGGGTGTCTTGCTGTCTTCCTGGGAGCGCCGGCGTCCCGCCGGCTCAAGAAGATGCCGGCGGGACGCCGGCGCT
>CAYTFW010000270.1:0-4779 GCA_964437145.1 uncultured Rhizobiaceae bacterium | reverse complement strand
GGCATCTCGCTGATGACCGAGTTCATCGGCCTGGCCTATTTCGCCGAGATCCCGGCGGTGATCATCAACGTGCAGCGCGGCGGGCCGTCGACCGGCATGCCGACGCGCACGCAGCAGGCCGACATATTGGGCTGCGCGCTGGCCTCGAACGGCGACACCAAGCACGTGCTGCTGTTCCCCGAGGATCCGACGGAAGGCTTCGAGTTCGGCGCCGAGTCGCTGAACCTCGCCGACCGGCTGCAGACGCCGGTGTTCCTGATGACCGATCTCGACATCGGCATGAACCACCGGCTGTGCCGGCCGTTCAAATGGGACGAGAGCAAGGCCTATGACCGCGGCAAGGTGATGACGGCCGAGGAGCTCGAGGCGGGCAAGAAGTTCGGCCGCTATCTCGACGTCGACGACGACGGCATCCCCTACCGCACCTATCCCGGCACGCATCCGACCAAGGGCTCGTTCTTCACCCGCGGCACGACCAAGGACGAATTCGCGCGCTACTCGGAGGAGGGGCCGGTCTACGTCCGCAACATGGAGCGGCTGGAGAAGAAGTTCGACACCGCCAAGAAGATCGTGCCCAAGGCGATCGAGCGCAAGGCGAAGGTCGCGACCAAGCGGGGCGTGATCTATTTCGGCTCGACCAGCCCGGCGATGAGCGAGGCGCTCGACCAGCTCGAGGAGAAGGGCGTCGCGCTCGACGCCTTGCGCGTGCGTGCCTATCCCTTCGGCCAGGAGGTCGTCGACTTCGTGAACAATCACGACGTCGTCTACTTCGTCGAGCAGAACCGCGATGGCCAGCTGCGCATGCTGCTGATCGATCAGCTCGGGGTCGACCCGGCCAAGATCGTCGCCATCCTGCACTACGACGGCACGCCGATCACGGCGCGCTTCATCACAAGGGCGATCGGAGACCACCTCGCCCCGCCGCGCCGCATGGCGGCGGAATGAGCACCGTCCTCTCTCCCTCTCCCCGCAAGCGGGGAGAGGGTCGGGGTGAGGGGCTGGTAGCCATCGGGCCGCGGCCGCGGTTCGTTGCGCGAGCCCCTCACCCTCCCATCGCGCTACGCGCGACGGGCCCCTCCCTCTCCCCGCAAGCGGGGCGAGGGGTACAGACTCAAGCCGGAGCGTAAGCTCATGACGTACATCGCCAAGCCCAAGCTGCACCATCCGACCCTGCTGAAGAACAAGGCGGGCTACACGCGGCGCGACTACGACGGCGCGATCTCGACGCTCTGCGCGGGATGCGGCCACGACTCGATCAGCGCCACCATCGTGCAGGCCTGCTTCGAGCTCGACATCCTGCCGCACCAGGTCGCCAAGCTCTCCGGCATCGGCTGCTCGTCGAAGGCGCCGACCTACTTCCTGGGCGGCAGCCACGGCTTCAACACCGTGCATGGCCGCATGCCCTCGGTGATGACCGGCGCCAACCTCGCCAACCGCGACCTGATCTATCTCGGCGTCTCGGGCGACGGCGACTCGGCCTCGATCGGCTTCGGCCAGTTCGCCCATGTCATGCGCCGCGGCGTCAACATGACCTACATCGTCATGAACAACGGCGTCTACGGCCTGACCAAGGGCCAGTTCTCGGCCACCGCCGATCGCGGCTCGGTGAGCAAGAAGGGCGTCGCGAACTCCGACTCCTCGATCGACATGGTCTCGGTCGCCATCCTGATGGGCGCCACCTTCGTCGGCCGTTCCTTCTCGGGCGACAAGCAGCAGCTGGTGCCGCTGATCAAGGCGGCGATCCAGCATCGCGGCGCCGCCTTCCTCGACGTCATCAGCCCTTGCGTGGCCTTCAACAACCACCCGGGCTCGACCAAGAGCTACGACTACGTGCGCGAGCACAACGAGGCGGTGAACCGCGTCGACTTCATCGAGAGCAAGGCCGAGATCACTACTGAATACGCGCCCGGCGCGCTGCAGGAAGTGGCGCAGCACGACGGCTCGATCCTGCGCCTGCGCAAGCTCGACGAGGCCTACGATCCCAGCAACAAGGGCGACGCGCTGGCGCGCGTGCAGCGGGCCGAGGCCGCCGGCGAGGTGCTGACCGGGCTGCTCTATGTCGAGCCGCTGCCCGCCGACCTGCACGCCAACCTCAACACGATCGACGCGCCGCTCAACACGCTCAACGCGCCCGATCTCTGCCCCGGCCAGGCCGCGCTCGACAAGCTCAACGCCTCGCTGCGCTAGTTACCTTCCCCCGGAGGGGGAAGGTGCCCGAAGGGCGGAAGGGGGATGTCGAAGACGGACTCCGGCGTCCGTCTTCGACATCCCCCTTCCGTCAGCGCTTCGCGCTGCCACCTTCCCCCTCCGGGGGAAGGTAAGTTGAAGGGAGGCAGCATGCCTGACCTCTTCACCTCGACGGAAACACCAGAGCGAATCCACGTCCCGGGTGCGGACGTCGTCTATCACCGGTTCCTGTTGTCCGAACGGGATGCCACCGACTTACTGCGCCGACTGATCGACCAGATCCCGTGGCGCCAGGACAGCATCACGCTGTGGGGCAAGAGCGTCCCGCAGCCACGCCTGACCGCCTGGTACGGCGATCCCGGTCGCGGCTACACCTATTCCGGCCTGACGCTCGATCCGCTGCCCTGGACAGACGACCTGCTGCTGCTGCGCATGATGGCCGAGCGCGCCACCGACGCGACCTTCAACAGCGTGCTGCTGAACTACTACCGCGACCACAACGATAGCGTCGGCTTCCATTCCGACGACGAACCCGAGCTGGGCGCGACGCCGACCATCGGCTCGATCAGTCTCGGCGAGACGCGCACGCTCAGCTTCAAGCCGAAAGCGCGAAAGGACTGGAAGCCGGTGCGCATCGCGCTCGAGTCCGGCAGCCTGCTGGTGATGAAGGGCGACACCCAGCGCAACTGGCGCCACGCCATCGCCAAGGAGAGCCAGCCCCGCGGCCCGCGCGTCAACCTGACGTTCCGTCTGATCTTAACTGCCCGGAGGGAATGCAACCTATAGTGGCTTCGTTCTCACCATATTCTTTACTATAGTAGTTAAGGGAGGGCCAAGAATGAATCAGCGAATGCCACACAAGCGGACGCCGCTGGCCATCTTGGTAGTCTTCCTGTTGATCATCCCGGGGGTGTGGATCGGTCGGATACTTGCCGTGGTCTTTATCTTATTATTCCTTACTCAATTTAGCGCCGGTTGGTTATTTTTCGACTTGGCTACGGCAGGTTGGTTCGACATCGTCCTCTGGCTGATCATCCCAGACGCCATCCTGATGCTGATCGTGGGCTTCCTGACGATACGCGTCACGTTCGCGATCAAGTCGCTTCAGGCGGCGAACTATGCGGTCTGCGCCTACGCGGCGACGGCGGCCGTCGTGGCATGCCGGGCCGGCCTGCTTGTGCTGGCGGGCGCAACGGCGGAGGAGATGATCGAAGGAGTCGCGGCCATCGTTGGCGTGATGGGCGGATTGTACGCGGGCTACCGCTATGTCCGGAGCCGTCAGGCGCCGCTTGCCGCCACCCACCTCGTGTAGTCGTCGGCGCAAATCGTGGCGGACGTGAAGCGCGGCCGATAGCCGAGATCGCCGGTCAGCCTGTCGATCGCCAGCATCGCGCGGTCGCGGTCGCCGAACAGATCGACGTTGGCTGGATCGCCGACACGCACGCTGGCACCCAGCGCCGTGGCCCACGCCGACAGCGTCCAGCTCGCGCCCGGGCCGATGTGATAGAGGTCGAAGCGCGGGCTGGCCTTGTCGATCAGCGCCAGCACGGCGCCGGCGACATCGCGCGCATAGACCCAGTCGCGTGGCGTGTCGCGCGGCAGCACCACCGGCTTGCGCCCCTGCGCCAGTTGGGCCACCTGGAACGGCGGGCTGAGCGTGTCGCGCGCACCGGTGGCGTGCTCCCACGGACCGAACACGGCCGAGAGCCGCACCATGCGCACATCCATCGACCACAGCGCGCCCAGCCGCCGCGCCACGCCTTCGCCGGCGAACTTGGTGATGGAGTAGAGGCTCGACGGCGCCGGCGGCGGGTCGTCTTCGGCCAGCGGCGTGTCGCGGAACGCCGCGTCGCCGAACGCCGAGGCCGAGCTCAGCAGGATGAAACGCTTCACGCCGACAGCGCGCGCCGCCGCCATGGCGCGCGGCAGGCCGCCGAGATTGACGTCGAGCACGCGCTGCGGCTCGGACGCATCGCGCGCCGCGTCGGCGGTGATCGCCGCGCCATAGATCGCGACGTCGGGCTTGCCGGCGAAGGCGCGCGCCACGTCCTCGTCGCGGCGCACGTCGCCGGTGACGACGGACGGGCCGCCGGGCAGGGCGGTGTAGGGTTCGCGTGCGTCGAACAGCGTGACCGAGTCGCCGCGCGCCAGCAGCGCCTCGGCGATCGAGAGGCCGACGAAGCCGGCGCCGCCAATGATCAGGATGTGCATACGAAGTTATAGCGAGTTTACCCCAGTTTAGTCTCTGGCGATAAACTCCCCTAAGGTTGCTCGGGCGACCAGCGTTGACGGTGATCGGCGCGACGTGGATCGCGAATCGCATACGGCATCAAGATGCTGGGGGCGCGCCACTCCAGTGGCGCGTCTTCTCGTCCCATCATCGCGCCACTGGAGTGGCGCGCCCCGACCGTGCAACGGCTTTCAGGTCTTCGGGCCGCGCCGCTCCAGCGGCGATCAAGATGCGCCGCTGGAGCGGCGCGGCCCGAAGACAATCCAGGATCCGTCGGGCTCGCGCGCATGTCAGGCCGGCATCTTGGCCGCCGCGTCGAGATCGGCGATCGCCGTCAGGACACGATCGACGTTGGTATGGAA
>CAYTFW010000269.1:0-4783 GCA_964437145.1 uncultured Rhizobiaceae bacterium | reverse complement strand
TCGTGCTATCACTCGTTCTTCTCTTGACTCAAACGGTCATGAGAGGACGACGGTGGGGTCGCTATTGCGGTGTCACGCCCAGGCTGCGTACCAGCTCGAGCCAGACCGGACCTTCCTCATCGATGACCTTGCGCATAAACTTGTGATCCTGCGCCGCCTCGTCGATGCCGAAGGTGTCGAGCATCTTCTGCACGCGCTCGGTCTTGCCGCACTCGACGAACAGCGCCGACAGCTTCTCGACGATCTCCTGCGGCGTGCCGGTCTGGTAGAAGGCGCCGATCCAGCCCCGGAGCTGGAAGCCCTTCGCGGTGCAGCCCTGCTCCAGGAACGTGCCGACATCCGGCAGCTTCTTCATGCGCGTCGTCTGCGGCACGGCGATGGCGCGGCCGGAACCCGACTGCAGCACGCCGCCGGCCGCCGCGTAGCTGCCGCTGCCGGCCTGGACCGCGCCCGAGGCCACGTCCTGCCACATCGGCGCCTCGCCGCGGTAGTGCACCGCCTCCATGCTCAGCCCGTAGAACTTGTTGAGCTCGGCGACGACGACGTGGCTGTAGGAGCCGGCGCCGTAGGTGCCGATGCTGACCTTGTTCTTGCGCGCGAACTCGACGAATTCGTTGAGGTTCTTGGCCGGCACGTCCTTGTGCACGATGAACGGCAGGTGGCCGGCGCTGAAGAAGGCGACCGGCACGAAATCCTTGTCGGGATCGTAGGGCAGCTTCTTGAACAGCACCTTGTTCATGATCATCGTGGTCGAGATCGTGAACATCAGATTGTAGCCGTCGGGCGCCGCCTTCGCCATCTGCTCGGCGCCGATCGCGCCACTGGCACCCGTCTTGTTCTCGACGACGAAGGGCTGGCCGAGCTTCTGCGAGGCGTACTCGCTGTAGGTCCGCGCCCACACGTCGGTCAGGCCGCCAGCCGGGAAGGTCACCGTCACCTTCACCGGCTTATTGGGCCACGCCGACGCCTGGCCGCGCACCGAAGGCGCCGACAACGCCACGCCGGCACCCAACGCGCCGGCGACAAACTTCCGTCGATTGACAGACACACCCATCGTTATCCTCCACTACCGGATTTCTTCCGGTTGGCCGCGACTGTAGGGGCGCGACTTTGCAGCGGCAAGCGCCGCCCCACGTCCTTCCCCTATGTCAGGACAGGAGCCGAGCCGCCTGTCCCTGTTTCGACAGCAGCGCCACCGCTTGCTTGTCGAACGACACGAACGTATCGGCGCCCATCCATGCGCCTTCATAGGCCATGACGCCGTCGGCGAAGTCGCCGCCGGCCTCGAGGATGACAAGTCCCGCCTCGACGGCGGGCCGGTTGGTCACGACGTTGGCCGCGTCGAGCAGCGCGCGGATCGCGATCGCGATGGCCGGGTCTGCCAGGCCATAGACCCGACGCAGCACCCACGCGAACTCGCACAGGCAGGGCAGCGACACCGCGATCAACGTGGCCTGCTTCAGCGCCTTGTCGGCCGCGCGACCCTGCCGCGGATCGTCGTGCATCACGGCGCGGACGAGGACGTTGGCGTCGACGGTGATCTTCACCTCTTGCGAGCCCAACCGGCGGCGATCGCCTCGTTCATTTCCTCGACGGTGGCGACCTTCCGAGTCTTGCCGGCGAGCAGGCCGATGAAGCCATCGATGCTGCCGGCGGACCGCGCCCCACGGATGCGGAGCTCACCGCCGGGCAGCGTTTCGACATCGATCCGCTCACCCGGCTTAACGCCGAGATGCCGCAGCAATTCCCGCTTGAGCGTGACCTGTCCTTTTGCCGTGACGGCGAGCGATGCCATGCCTGGTCTCCGTGGGTTGGCATGCATCATATAGTAATGAGGAATTACATTATCAGCATCATGGCGCAGGGATTGAGAGTGGCAAATGCGCCATCAGTCCCGAGCCTCCTCATTGATTGTAGACTGCCGGATGCTCCAGAGGAGTCCCCACAACCCCACCAGCAGGGCGAGCTTCCAGCCGACGGTGAACGGCATAACAACGAATGCGATCACGACAAAGAAGCTTTGGACAGAGATCGCGACGCCGATGCACATCGCGATGAAGACCACGACCGAAATGATCAAGCCGACGCCAATCATGTGCACGATGGACTGAGGTTTGCCCACCACCAGCCGCTGCCACAGCAGTAATGCCGCCACGAAGGCGCATGTGCCGACGCCCAGATACAATAACGGACCATCGGGAAGCCGCTCATTCCAGCCTGTGGCTTCGCCCATTCCAAGCCATGAGGTGACGGTATCGGCGCTGGTGCGCGACCAGACTCCGACCATTGCCGCGCACGCCGCCCCGGCCGCGAAGCCCAAGGGTTCCGCCCGAAAAGGGGATAGGGCGGCAGGCGGCGCGCTCATGCGATGACCGTTACACCACCCGTTGCTTGCGCAGCGCGGCGATCTGGTCCTTGGAGTAGCCCAGCCCGGCGAGGAGCTGGTCGGTGTGCTCGCCGAGCGTCGGTGGGCGGCTGCTGATCTTCAGCGGGGTGCGCGACAGACGCACGGGTTGGTCGACGATCGGGTAGGGCTTCGACAGGCCGGGATACTCGATGTGCTTGAAGAAGCCGGCTTCCTTGACGTGCGGATCGTCGAGCGCTTCTTGCGGGGTGTAGATGGGGCCGGCGGGGACGCGAGCGGCGGCGAGCTGCTTGAGCACGTCGTCGCGTGTGCGCGTGCCGCACCACGCCTGCATGATGGCGCTGATCTCCTCGCCGTTGTCGCCGCGCGCCAGATCGTCCTTGAAGCGCGGATCGTCGATCAGGTCCTCGCGCTTCATCATCTTGCACCAGCGCACGAAAAGCGGCTGGCCGATGGCGAGCACGTAGATCCAGCCATCCTTGCACTGATAGGAATCGCCCGGGCCAGCGGTGAAGGCGCGATTGCCGACGCGCTCGCGGTTGAGGTTCAGCATCGCCTGCTCGATCAGCAGCGGATTGGCGACGTTGAGCGCGCTCTTCAAGAGCGCGGTCTCGATCATCTGGCCCTTGCCGCTGGTGTCGCGCTCGCGCAAAGCCGCGAGCACGCCCACGACGCTGAGCGTCGCCGACATGAAGTCGACATAGGGCGAGGCCATGCGCACCGGCTTGTCGCCGAAGCCGGTGAGATGCGCGGCGCCCGACATCACCTGGCCGATGGTGTCGAAGCCCACCCTGTCGGCGTAGGGGCCGACCATGCCGAAGGTCGAGTTGGTGACCAGGATGATGCGCGGGTTGATCGCCGACAGCGTATCGTAGTCGAGCCCCATCTCCTTCAAGGTCTGGAAGGGCAGATTGGCGATCACAACGTCGGCGGTCTTCACCAGCCGGGCGACGACCTCACGGCCCTCGGGCTTGGTCGGGTTGAGCGTCATGCCGAGCTTGCTGCGGTTCATCTGGAGGAAGGTGATGCCCTCGCCCTTGCGCGCCTCGTCGACCGGTGCCACCCAGCGATCCTCGCTGCCGTCGAGCTTCTCCAGCCGGATCACCTCGGCGCCCATGTCGCCGAGCAGCGCGCCGCAGAAGGGGCCGGCGATGTAGCGGCCGAAATCGAGAACGCGGATCCCCGCAAGAACGCCTGACATTGAACCTGTTTCCTCCGATGGCCGGCATGAACGGCGGTTCATGTTGCCCCCGAGGCAGGGCCGAAGTCCACCCGATACCGCGACCCTCGCGCTATCGCACGAACGTGTTGCGCGATCGGCGCGAGAAGAGAAAGTAGGCCACGCCGACGACAGCGATCACGATCGGCACCCCGATCTCCAGTTCCGACGTCCGCAGCCGCGCGTTGGCGCAGACCCTGAGGCCATCCTCGTAGGCCGGCAGGCAGGCGCAGGCGATCAGCCACAGGCAACTGCCAATTCGCGCGCTTCTTACGCGCCGAACATGCAGCCATAGAACGGGCAGGGACGCGAGGGCGAGCGCGATGACCAGCGTGGTCACCAGGTACAGCTCCGAGCGAACATCTCCGGTGTCGCGGCTGGACGAACAATAGTTGATCAGGTTGAAAAGACGGACCGCGCGTTCGGCGAGCCACCAGTCGGCCGCCACGACGACCACAGGCCACGCGATCAGCCAGCCGCCCAATCCCATGGGTTCCTTGCGTGCCGTCACCGGCGACGGGGCGGGAGCGGCGGCCGATGCCGGCGGCTCCGGATCTGAGCCGGCTCCCGGTGCTGGCTGCTGCTTCGCTGGCGCGGCCGCTGGCGCCGGCTGGGGTAAAACCGCGGGCGACGGTGGCGGGGCGGCGGGTGTGGGCGCCGCCGGTGCCGGCCCGGCGGAAACGCCGATCCACGAATCCTCCGACGCCGGCGCCGCTCTGGGATTGGCACGCGCCTGCGACGTCGTCTCGATCGCCGGTAACATCGACGGCAGGGCGCCGCGGCCGGTGGCATAAGCGACCGCACGCAGTACCGGCACGACGATCGTTTTGCGAACGCCGAGATCCCTGTCGATGCGCTGCGCGTGACGATCGATCTCCAGCTCGACCTGGTCCAGCCGGGCGCGCGAGATCGCCCGCACCGCGCCGTTGTCGACGGCGATGCCTAGCAGCCTGGTCTCGCGGCCGGAATCGGGTAGCGTATCGGCGAGTAGCGCCGTCACCTTGCGGCGATCCTCCAATACAGCCTCGCCCTGGCGCGCGACGATGCCGGCCAACGCCTTGGCGAGCGAGTCATGCGTGTCGTCGGCCATGCCTACGCGCACCTCCAAGGGAACGGGCTGCTCATTCTCTGCGGGTCAGCGCCGCGCGGCTGGCGCCCGCCATGGCATGGGCGCCCGCCGGCAATTCGCCGCGCCGTAC
>CAYTFW010000268.1:0-4835 GCA_964437145.1 uncultured Rhizobiaceae bacterium | reverse complement strand
CGACCAGAGCGGGAGAAGTCATGTCCAGCCAAGCCGTTGGGGCCGACCCCTTGTCTTCCAGCCAAAGAGCCGCGCCGCGCTACGTCGAGGATGTGATACGCGCAGCCGCCGTGCTGACCATGTTCTGGGGCATTGCAGCCTTCGCCGTCGGCGTCATCATCGCCGCCCAGCTCGTCTGGCCGCAGCTCAGCTTCGACAGCCCGTGGCTGAGCTTCGGCCGCCTGCGGCCGCTGCACACCTCGGCGGCGATCTTCGCCTTCGGCGGCACGGCGCTGATCGGCTCGTCGCTCTACATCGTGCAGCGCACCTGCCACGCCAGGCTGTTCGGCGGCGAGCCGGCCGGCTGGTTCATCTTCTGGGGCTATCAGCTCTTCATCGTCATGGCCGCGACCGGCTACCTGCTGGGCGTCACCCAAAGCAAGGAATACGCCGAGCCCGAGTGGTATGTCGACCTGCTGCTGACCGTGGTCTGGGTCGTCTACCTGATCGTCTTCCTCGGCACGCTGATGAAGCGGCGCGAGCGCCACATCTACGTCGCCAACTGGTTCCTGCTGTCCTTCATCGTCACCGTGGCGATGCTGCACATTGTCAACAACCTTGCCGTGCCGGTGTCGTTCTTCGGCACCAAGAGCTACATCGTCTGGGCCGGCGTGCAGGACGCGATGACCCAGTGGTGGTACGGCCACAACGCCGTCGGCTTCTTCCTCACCGCCGGCTTCCTCGGGATGATGTACTATTTCATCCCCAAGGCGGCGAACCGGCCGATCTATTCCTACCGGCTGTCGATCATCCACTTCTGGGCCCTGATCTTCCTCTACATCTGGGCCGGCCCGCACCACCTGCACTACACGGCGCTGCCCGACTGGGCGCAGTCGCTCGGCATGGTGTTCTCGGTGATGCTGTGGATGCCGTCCTGGGGCGGCATGATCAACGGTCTCATGACGCTCTCCGGCGCCTGGGACAAGCTGCGCACCGATCCCTCGCTGCGCTTCACGGTCACCTCGGTCGGCTTCTACGGCATGTCGACCTTCGAGGGGCCGATGATGTCGATCAAGCAGGTCAACGGGCTCAGCCACTACACCGACTGGACCATCGGCCACGTGCATTCCGGCGCGCTGGGCTGGAACGCCATGATCACCTTCGGCGTGCTGTACTACCTCGTGCCCGTGCTGTGGGGCCGCAAGGAGATCTATTCGCGCGCCCTGGTCGCCTGGCACTTCTGGACCGCGACGCTCGGCATCGTGCTCTACATCACCGCGATGTGGGTGAGCGGCATCATGCAGGGCCTGATGTGGCGCGCCTACGACGAGCTCGGCTTCCTGCAGTACTCGTTCATCGAGACCGTCGAGGCGATGAAGCCCTTCTACTTCATCCGCGCGCTGGGCGGCACGCTGTTCCTCATCGGAGCTCTGATCATGATCTACAATTTGTGGCGCACCGTCAGCTCGGGCGCGGCGGCGGAGAAGCCCGCGCGTCTCGCCGTGGCCACGGCCTGAAGGAGTGGCGACGATGCGCTTCAACCATGGCCTGATCGAGCGCAACTCGGTCCTGCTGCTCGTGCTGTCGTTCCTGACGGTGACCATCGGCGGCATCGCCGAGATCGTGCCGCTTTTTGCCGTGGAGACCACCATAGAGCGGGTCAAGGGCGTGCGGCCCTACACGCCGCTCGAGCTCGCCGGCCGCAACATCTACATCCGTGAGGGCTGCTACCTCTGCCACAGCCAGCAGATCCGCCCGTTCCGCGACGAGTACGAGCGCTACGGCCACTACAGCCTCGCCGCCGAGAGCATGTACGACCATCCCTTCCAGTGGGGCTCCAAGCGCACCGGTCCCGATCTGGCGCGCGTCGGCGGCCGCTATTCGCACGAATGGCACATGGCGCACCTGATCGCGCCGCGCTCGGTAGTGCCGGAGTCGATCATGCCGGGCTACCCGTTCCTGATGCGCCGGCTCGAGGTCCGCGACATCGCGGCCCACCTCAAGACCAACCGCGCGGTGGGCGTGCCCTACGACGACGAGATGCTGGCCAACGCTCGGGCCGATCTCGAGGCGCAGGCCAATCCCGACGCCGACACGGCGGGCCTGCTGAAGCGATATCCCAAGGCCGTGGTCGGCAATTTCGACGGTGACGCCACGACGCTGACCGAGATGGACGCGCTGATCGCCTACCTGCAGATGCTCGGCACGCTGGTGCGCTTCTCCGACGTCAAGCCTGAACACCTCAAGCAGTGAGGCCAGCGCCATGCTCGCCGACTATGTTCCCCACCTGCGCTCGCTGTGGACCGTGTGGTTCTTCGGTCTTTTCGCCTTCCTGGTGATCTCGGCCCTGCTGCCGCGCCGCCGCGCCCAGTACGAGCACACCGCGCGCATTCCGCTCAACGATGATCCGACCCAAGGAGCCACGCACGATGGCCGCTGATCGCGAACGCGACGCCGTTACCGGCACGTCGACCACCGGCCATGAATGGGACGGTATCCGCGAGCTCGATACGCCGCTGCCGAGCTGGTGGCTCTACACCTTCTACGCCACGATCCTGTTCGCCGCGGTCTGGTGCGTGCTCTACCCCTCGATCCCCGGTATCGACGGCCTGCTCGGCCACACCAACCGGCGCGACGTCGCGGAAGCGCTGAAGAGCGCCGCCGACCAGCAGGCGCCGATGGTCGACCGCATCCGCGCGCTGCCGATCGAGGAGGTGCGCAAGGATCCCAAGCTGCTCGCGTTCTCGCGCACCGGCGGCCGCGCGGCGTTCAACAACAACTGCGCGGCTTGCCATCAGGCCGGCGGCGCCGGCGCGCGCGGCTTCCCCAACCTCGCCGATGACGAATGGCTGTGGGGCGGCACCCTGGCCGATATCGAGCAGACCATCCGCTATGGCATCCGCAGCGAACACGACAAGACACGGCTATCGGCGATGCCCCGTTTCGGCGCCGACGGCATGATGACGCCGGCGCAGATCGACGACGTGGTCGAGCATGTGCTGGCGCTGTCGCGCCAGCCGCACGACGCGGCCAAGGCGGCGCGCGGCGTGGCGCTGTTCGTCGAGCAATGCGCGGCCTGCCACCAACGCGACGGCTCGGGCAATCGCGAGATGGGCTCGCCGGCGCTCAACGACCAGATCTGGCTCTATGGCGGCAGCCGCGCGGATATCCGTGACAGCATCTTCTTCTCGCGCGCCGCGGCCATGCCGGCGTGGGAGGGCCGCCTCGACGAGGCGACCATCAAGATGCTCACGCTGTACGTCCACGGGCTGGGCGGCGGCAAGTAGGCCGGGGCGGTGAGCGTGAAGTCCCTATCGTCCGAAGAGCGCGCGGCGCCGCCGACCAACCAGTCGGCGCCCGGTCCGCTCTACGCGCCTCGGGCGAAGGTCTATCCCAAGCGTATCGGCGGCACGTGGCGGCGCGTGAAGTGGGCGATCCTGATCGCCTGCCTCACGGTCTACTACGGCGGCGCCTGGCTGCGCTGGGATCGCGGTCCGGGCGCGCCGGACCAGGCGTTGCTGATCGATCTGTCGGGTCGCCGCGCCTACTTCTTCGACATCGAGATCTGGCCGCAGGAGGTCTACTACATCACCGGCCTGCTGGTGCTGGCCGCCGTCGGGCTGTTCTTCGTCACCAGCCTGTTCGGCCGCGTCTGGTGCGGCTACGCCTGTCCGCAGACGGTGTGGACCGATCTGTTCATGCTGGTCGAGCGCTGGATCCAGGGTGATCGCAGCGCGCGCATCCGACTCGACAAGGCGCCGTGGACGGCGCGCAAGATCGCGCTGAAGGGCGCCACCCACGCCGCCTGGCTGCTGATCGCCGCCGCCACCGGCGGCGCCTGGGTGCTCTATTTCGACGATGCGCCTACCGTCGTGCGCGAGTTCTTCCGCGGCGAGTCGACGACGGGCGTCTACTTCTTCGTCGGCCTGTTCACCGCCACGACCTATCTGCTGGCTGGCTGGGCGCGCGAGCAGGTCTGTACCTATATGTGCCCGTGGCCGCGCTTCCAGGCGGCGATGCTCGACGAGCACAGCGCCGCCGTGACCTACCGCGCGTGGCGCGGCGAGAAGCGCGGACCGATCCGCAAGGGCGTCGCGCCGGCCCCCGGCACTGGCGACTGCATCGACTGCAAGGCCTGCGTCCATGTCTGCCCGACGGGTATCGACATTCGCGACGGGCTGCAGATCCAGTGCATCGGCTGCGGCCTGTGCATCGACGCCTGCAACGAGATCATGGCCAAGGTCGACCGCCCGCCCAACCTGATCGCCTGGACCAGCATCGCTTACGAGGCTGAGCGCGCGCGCGGCGAGCCGGCCCGTTACCGCTTCGTGCGGCCGCGTACCATCATCTACGCCGCGGCGCTGGCGGTCGTGGCCATCGTCATGCTGGTGGCGCTGGCGTCGCGCAGCGTGGTCGAGGTCAACGTCCTGCGCGATCGCATGCCGCAATTCGTGCTGCTGACCGACGGCTCGGTACGCAACGGCTACACCGTGAAGATCCTCAACAAGGCGCGTCAGGCGGTGTCCTTCCGCATCGAGGCCGCGGGCTTCTCCGGCCTCACGCTGCTGCCCGCCGACGGCGAGGCGCGCGACGGCGCCATCACCGTGCTCGCCAGGCCCGACTCGGTCGAGACGGTGCCGCTGTTCCTCAAGGCGCCGCGACAGATCGACGGCGGCACGAACCGCACCGTGACCTTCCGCGTGCTCGACGCCCAGGGTCGAGTCGTGGCGCGCCGCGACGCCGTCTTCGTGGGCCCCGCGCGCTGAGAGCGGAGAACCGGCATGACCACCGCCGCCTCAGCCTTTCCTTCTCCCCGCGAAGGCGGGGAGAAGGTGCCGAGCGCCAGCGAGGCGGAT
>CAYTFW010000267.1:0-4965 GCA_964437145.1 uncultured Rhizobiaceae bacterium | reverse complement strand
GCTCATGAATGCCGGCGGGACGCCGGCGCTCCCAGTAAGACGGGCTCACTTCGCCAGCTCCTTCACCAGCGCGCGGATGCGCTGGGCGTCGTCAGGCGTGAGCGGGCGGCGCAGGTGCAGGCGCACGACGCCCGCCTTGTCGATGACGAAGGTCTCGGGCACGCCGCTCAATCCGAACTCGACGCCTGCCTTGCCGTCGGCGTCGACGCCGATGCGCTCGTAGGGATCGCCGAGCCGCGCCAGCCACGGCTTGGCGTCCTCCGGTTTGTTCTTGTAGTTGATGCCCTGCACGCGCAGGCCGTCGCGCGCCATGCGCAGCAGCAGGGGATGCTCGACCTGGCAGGGCGCGCACCAGGACGCGAAGAAATTGACGACGCTGACATGCCCCTTCCAATCGGTGGCCGTCAGCCGTTTGCCGCCCTCGTGCAGCGGCGCCAGGTCGATCGCCGGCGCGACCTTGCCGACCAGCGGCGAGCCGATGTCCTCGGGGTTGCGCCCGGCGAGCAGGGCGTAGCCGAAGAAGCCGCCCAGCAGCAGCGCCATGAGCACGGGCAGCGCGAACAGCCAGCGATTGGACACGGGCGCTACTCCGCCGGCTGCGCTACGGGGCGCCGCGCGCGCAACGGCGCGCCGATCCGCAGGCGGCGGTCGGTCAGCGATACGAATCCGCCCAAGGCGCAGAACGCCGCGCCCAGCCAGATCCACGGCGCCAGCGGGTTGTGGTAGAGGCGCACCGTCCAGCCGCCCTTGCCGTCGCTTTCGCCCAAGGTGGCGTAGATATCGGCGAGCAGCGTGGTCTTGATCGCCGCCTCGGTGGTCTGCCGGCGCGTGGTCTTGAAGATTCGCCGCTCGGGCTCGAGCACGGCGGCGACCACGCCGTCGCGCTTGAACGTGATCCGGCCGCGCTCGGCGATGAAGTTGGGTCCGTCGATCTCGCGCGGCGTTTCCATCGACACCTCGAAACCGGCGTGACGCAGCGTCTCGCCCGGCTTGAGCACGGCGATGGTCTCGACTTGCCACACCGAGACGCCGATGATGCCGGCCATGCAGATGCCCAGCGAGGTGTGGGCGATGGTCATGCCGATCGAGGCGCGCGGCAGGCCGACCAGACGCCGAAGCGAATCGCCGACGGGGATCTCGAACAGCTTGATGCGGCGCGCCAGCTCGTAGAGCGCGCCAAGCATCAGCCAGGCCGCCAGCCCGCAACCGATCGCCGCGAGCGTGACGTGGCGCTGGGCGACGAAGCTGATCAGCACGCCAACCGCGATGGCGACCAGGCCGACGGCGGCGAGCTGGCGCAGCGCGCCCACGATGTCGCCACGCTTCCACGCCAGCAGCGGACCGAAGGCGACGGCGGCGAGCAGCGGGAAGGACAGCGGAATGAAGGTCGCGGCGTAGAAGGGCGGTCCGACCGAGACCTTGTCACCGCCCAGCGCGTCGAGCAGCAGCGGATAGAGCGTGCCGAGGAAGACGACGAAGGTCAGCACCGCCAGCAGCAGGTTGTTGAAGATCAGCCCGCCCTCGCGGCTGATCGGCGCGAACAGGCCGCCGGCCGCCAGCTTCGGCGCGCGCCAGGCGTAGAGCGTGAGCCCGCCGCCGGCGACCAGCACGATGAAGCCCAGGATGTACAGGCCGCGCGCCGGATCCTGCGCGAAGGCGTGCACCGAGGTCAGCACGCCGGAGCGCACGAGGAAGGTGCCGAGCAGCGCCAGGGAGAAGGCGAGGATCGCCAGCAGCACCGTCCAGCTCTTCAGCGCGTCGCGCTTCTCGGTGACGATGGCGGAGTGCAGCAGCGCGGTGGCCAGCAGCCAGGGCATCAGCGAAGCGTTCTCGACCGGATCCCAGAACCAGAAGCCGCCCCAGCCCAGCTCGTAATAGGCCCACCAGCTGCCCAGCGCGATGCCGAGCGTGAGAAAGCACCAGGCCGCCAAGGTCCAGGGCCGCACCCAGCGCGCCCAGGCGGCATCGACGCGGCCCTCGATCAGGGCCGCCACCGCGAAGCTGAACGACACCGAGAGCCCGACATAGCCCAGGTAGAGCAGCGGCGGGTGAAAGGCTAGGCCGGGGTCCTGCAGGATCGGGTTGAGGTCGTTGCCGTCGAACGGCGCCGGATCGAGCCGATCAAAGGGATTCGACGTGAAGAGGATGAAGGCGTGGAAGCCCAGGCCGATGAGGCCCTGCACCGCCAGCACGCGGGCGCGCAGGGTGGTCGGCAGGTTGGCGCCGAAGGCGGCGACCGCGGCGCCGAACAGCGCCAGGATCAGCACCCACAGCAGCATCGAGCCTTCGTGGTTTCCCCACACGCCGGTGATCTTGTAGAGCAGCGGCTTGCTCGAATGGCTGTTGGCCACAACGTTGAGCAGCGAGAAGTCGGAGACAACATAGGCCCAGGTCAGCGCCAGAAACGACAGCAACGTCAGCGTCGCCTGCGCCAGCGCCGCCGTGCGGCCGAGTTCCATCAGGCCGGGATCGCCTTTGGCCGCGCCGGCCAGCGGCAAGGTGCCCTGCGCCAGCGCCACGACCATCGCCAGCACCAGCGCGTAATGGCCGACTTCGGGGATCACGGCACGCCTCGTCCTGAGGAGCGCGCATCGCGCGCGTCTCGAAGGACAGGCCACACACCGTGGCGGTCGCCCACCCTTCGAGATGGCCGCTGCGCGGCCTCCTCAGGGTGAGGTCGGGAGCGCGTCACTTGCCCGTGTCCTTTTTCCAGTGGCCGGCGTCCTTGAGCGCCTTGGCCACCTCGGGTGGCATGTAGGTCTCGTCGTGCTTGGCGAGGATCTCGCGCGCGAGGAAGACGCCGTCGGTGCCCAGCGTGCCCTCGGCGACCACGCCCTGGCCTTCGCGGAAGAGATCGGGCAGCTGGCCACGATAGCTGACCTTCAGGTTGGCGCGCGTGTCGGTGACGACGAAGGTCGTGGTCAAGCCGTCGCTGCCTTTCTCCACGCTGCCTGGCGCGACCAGGCCACCGATGCGCAGGCGCTGGGTCGGCGGCGGCTTCTTGTCGGCGATCTGCGTCGGCGAGTGGAAGAAGACGAGATTGTCGTCGAGCGCCACCAGCACCAGCGTGACGGCCAGCGCGAACGCGCCCATCGAACCCAGCAGCAGCCACAGGCGTTTGCGTTTGGGCTTCACGACTTCGCTCCACGCCGGTCGAGGCCACGCGCGCGCAATTCGCGGCGCACGCGCGCGCGGGCGAAGAGCGACATCAGGGTCACCCCGCCCAGCGCGATCAGCGCCGCGGCGTAGGCCGGCCAGACATAGGCGGCGTAGCCGCCCATCGCGAAAAAGCCGTTCACGGAGTTCCCTGCATGTCCCTGGGGCGGCCGGAATATAGGGTGGCCGCCCGCCGATGTCGCGTGTGAGGCCGCCGCGACATACCCGCTCACTCCGCCGCCAGCGCGGCCATCTCCAGGCGGCGACGGCCGATCTCGGTCTCGGTGCGCATCAGCACCAGGGTGACGAACAGCATGAAGAACGCCACCGCCATCACCAGCAACGGGATCAGGATGCTGGAATGGATGGTCGTGCCGCCGAGCTTCACGACAGAGGCCGGCTGATGCAGCGTGTTCCACCAATCGACCGAGAACTTGATGATCGGCAGGTTGATCACGCCGACCAGCGCCAGGATCGCCGCCGCCTTGTCGCCGCGCTCCGGCGAATCGAAGGCGCGGCTGAGCGCGATATGGCCGAGGAACAGGAAGAACAGCACCAGCATCGAGGTCAGGCGCGCGTCCCACACCCACCACGTGCCCCACATCGGCCGGCCCCAGAACGAGCCGGTGATCAGGCAGGTGGCGGCGAAGGCGGCGCCCACGGGCGCGGCGGCGCGCGCCATCAACGCGGCCAGCGGATGCTTCCAGACCAGCAGCGCGGCGCCCAGGGCGGCGAGGAAGGCGTAGCCGGCCATCGACCACCACGCCGCCGGCACGTGCACGAACATGATGCGCACGGTTTCCTTCTGCTGGTAGTCGGGCGGCGCCACGAAGAACGCCATGTACAGCCCGACCAGCAGCAGGATCGCCGTCAGCCCGGCGCTCCACGGCAGAGCGCGGGCGCTGAAGCGCTGGAACCGCGCCGGATTTGCCAATGCGTGCATGCCCGCCATGAACGCGATCCTCCGCCGCCTATTCCGTCCTGTCTACTCGACCGCCTGCCGCAGCGCCGCCGCGATCGCCCACGGCGTGCTGGCCAGCGCCACCAGGAAGAAGGCCGCCAGCAGCACCAGCGAGTTGGAGGTGCCCGCGCCGCCGGCCAGCGCCTCGACCGCGCCGACGCCGAAGATCAGCACCGGCACCGCCATCGGCAGTACCAGCAGCGACATCAATGCCCCGCCGCGCCGCGCCCCCAAGGTCAGCGCCGCGCCCAGCCCGCCCAGCAGCGATAGGCTGGGCGTGCCCAACAACAGCGATACTGCGAGCACGGCGATTTGCGAGGCATCCAGCCCGAACAGCAAGCCCAGCGCCGGTGACATCAGCGTGAGCGGCAGCCCGCCGGTCAGCCAATGCGCCAGGCACTTGGCCAGCGCCGCCAGCTCCAGCGGCAGCGGCGCCAGCACCAGATGCTCCAGCGAGCCGTCGGCGAGGTCGTCGCCGAACAGCCGCTCGAGTGACAGCATGGCGGCGAACAGGGCGGCGACCCACAGCACGCCCGGGCCGATGCGCTTGAGCACAAGCGGCTCCGGCCCGACGCCGAGCGGGAACAGGCTGGCGGCCAGCAGGAAGAACGCCAGCACCAACAGCACGTCGCCCGGCCGCCGCCAGACCATCAGCAGGTCGCGCGCGACCAAGTGGCGGAAGCGGGTCATGACTGATTGGCTTCTCCCCGCGCAGGCGGGGAGAAGGTGGCGCGAAGCGCCGGATGAGGGGCTTCGCGGCGTTGCCACGAACGCTGTGGTGGTTGATAGGCCCGAAGCCCCTCATCCGCCTCGCTTTCGCTCGGCACCTTCTCCCCGCCTTCGCGGGG
>CAYTFW010000266.1:0-5245 GCA_964437145.1 uncultured Rhizobiaceae bacterium | reverse complement strand
CATCCCTTCTCCCGAAGGCGGCGAGGACAAGGAAAACCATAGCAATCCATGTGCGGCGGCCCCGCCCGAAGAACCGCGGCAGCCGATCGTGCTGAAAGGAATGAGGCCGCCCGATCCGCCGAGCCCGAAGCGGCCGGCGCCATCGCCGCCACGGGTCGAGCCGGAGCCGCATGTGGCGGGCGCCGGAAACGGGCGGATCTTCTGGAACACCTCGCGTCAGCCGCCATCAGGCCCCACCTGGCACGACATCATCCGCAACAGCCGGTTCCCGGGACAATATTGAGGCGGCGCCGACGCCTTTGCCTTCACCCCAACGGCACGCTCGCGCTCGGAGTCGGGCCAGGGCGATCGCAAGTGGTATTCGGCTCGCGCCCCGTCTCACAACGGCGGTTCGGCGCTGCCGGGGCGGGCGCCGAGGATGGTGCGGGTGAGCACGATCAGCGGCAGCAGGCCGACGGCGACGATGGTCAGCGCCGCGGTCGAGGCTTCGGCCAAGCGCTCGTCGCGGGTCAGGTTGTAGGCCTGCACCGCCAAGGTGTCGAAGTTGAAGGGCCGCAGCATCAGGGTCGCCGGCAGCTCCTTCATCGCGTCGACGAAGACGATCAGCCCGGCGGTCGCCAGCGCGCCCCTCAGCATCGGCGCGTGCACGCGGCGCAGCGACTCGCCCGGCGCGGCGCCCAGCGTGCGGGCGGCGCCGTCGAGATTGGGCGTGACCTTGGCGAGGCCGGCCTCGACCGGCTGCAGCGCGGCGGCGAGGAAGCGCACGACCAGCGCATAGACCACGCCGGCGATGGTGCCGGTGATCAGCAGGCCCGTGGAGATGCCGATATTGGCGCGCAGCCAGGCGTCGAGCGCGTTGTCGAAGGCGGCGACGGGCGCCAGCACGCCGACGGCGATGACGATGCCCGGCACGGCGTAGCCCAACCCGGCGAGGCGCGCGACCCAGACCGCCGCGCCGCGGCGCGTGACCCGCGCGGCATAGGCCAGGCCCAGCGCCAAGATCACGGTGACGATAGCCGCCAACGCCGCCACCGTGACGCTGTTGAACGCCAGCCTGACGTAGCGCGCGCCCCACTGCGCGTCGCCCGAGAACAGCGCGAAGCGCAGCAGGACGAGGGCGGGGATCACGAAGCCGATCGCCAGCGGGACGGCGCAGGCGAGCGTCGCCGCGAGCGCGCGCCAGCCGGTCAGGCGATGGGCCGGCAGCGGGCGGTAGCGCGGCGTGGTGTGGTGGAATCGGCGGTCGGCGCGCGAGCGGCGCTCGATGACCAGCAGGCTGAGCGCGAAGACCAGCAGCAGGCTGGCGAGCTGGGCGGCGGCCACCTTGTCGTTGTAGGTGAACCAGGCGCGGTAGATGCCGGTGGTGAAGGTCTGGACCTCGAAATAGGCGACCGCGCCGAAATCGGCGAGCGTCTCCATCAGCGCCAGCGCGACCCCGGCGGCGATGGCGGGACGGGCCAGCGGCAGCGCCACGTGCGCGAAGTTGCGCCACGGCCCGTTGCCCAGGATGCGCCCGGCGTCCAACGCGCAGACCGATTGCTCGATGAAGGCGGTACGCGCCAGCAGGTAGACATAGGGGTAGAGCACGAAGACGAACATCGTCGCCGCGCCACCGACCGAGCGGATCTCGGGAAACCAGTAGTCGCGCGCGCCCCAGCCGAAGGCCTCGCGCAAAGCCGTCTGCACCGGCCCGGCGAATTGCAGCAGGTCGGTCCAGGTATAGGCCATCACGTAGGCCGGCACCGCGAGCGGCAGGGCGAGCGCCCATTCGAACAGGCGGCGGCCGGGGAAGCGGCACATCACGACCAGCCAGGCGGTGGCGGTGCCGATGATCGTCGTGCCGACGGCGACGGCCAGCAGCAGGACGACCGTGTTGAGCAGGAAGCCGGGCAGCACGATGCCGGCGGTCTCGCGCCACTCGGTGCCGCTGGGCCGCAGCAGATGCGCCAGCACGCCGAGGATCGGGATCGCGACCGCCACGCCGATGGCGCAGGCGGCCAACGTCAGCGGGCTCGGCCGGTGGTGAATCGGGGACGCGACGGACGATTCGGTGCTCATCGGCTTAACTTGTCACACATCGCCAACCAAACCTTCGCCGCATTGTCGCAGCGGGTCGCCGCGTTGCCGAAATGATTCCTTATTTCAAGGCGTTGTGGGACTTGTCCATAGGCTTGGCGAGCGGCTATAGAAGCGCCACGCCCGATCGGCGCCGAAGAGGGTCGGCGTCGAGGAAACAGGCGCAGGGAAGAGCCTCGAAGAGGTCTGGCAGCACGTCGCTGGCGGCAAGGCCCCGGCACCGACGCACCGCCCTGACGCCGCCCGCGCAAGCGACGCGGGCCCGATCGCGGCGAGCGGACGATGCCCGCGGGCGCGCTTCTTGCACGGATGCCGGACCCGATCGTCCACCAGCATGCCGCGTCTCTCCGCACTCCTCACCGTCGTGCTCACCATCGCCGCCACGTTCGGCGTGTGGAACATCTTTACCCGCACCTACGACGCGCCGCCCATGGACGGGTTGCTGCACGGCGTGACCTACACGCCGATCGGCAAGGACCAGAGCTCGATTCGCGGCGACAAGCCCAGGGTCGAGCAGATCGAGCGCGACATGCGCACCATGGCCGGCCGCGTGCGCTACATCCGCACCTACTCGACGCTCGACGCGCATGAGCGGATCCCGAGCATCGCCGAGCAATACGGCATCCGCGTCATCGCCGGCGCCTGGGTGGCGCAGGGCGAGGCCGAGCGGACGAAAAGTGAGATCGCCGGCCTGATCCGCATGGCCAACGCCAACGCCAACGTCGAGCGCGTCATGGTTGGCAACGAGGCGGTGTTCCGCTGGATCGGCAAGACCGACGACCCCAGCGGCATGAGCCCGCGGCAGCTGATCCGCCACATCCAGCACGTCAAGCGCAACGTCAAGGT
Organism: uncultured Rhizobiaceae bacterium; assembly: GCA_964437145.1. GTDB lineage: Bacteria > Pseudomonadota > Alphaproteobacteria > Reyranellales > Reyranellaceae > JAFAZJ01. The sequence continues at coordinate 2,323 of CAYTFW010000266.1, read as the reverse complement.
GCCGGTGTCGACCGCCGAGCCCTGGTTCGTCTGGCTGCGCAATCCGGACCTAGCGAAAGAGGTCGACTACATCGCCATCCATCCGCTGCCGTACTGGGACGAGAAGTCCAACGAGAGCCACATCGGCTATCTCCAGAGGCAGATCGAGGAGGTGCGCAAGACCTACCCGACCAAGAACATCATCGTCACCGAGGTCGGCTGGCCTTCCAACGGCGCCTCGCGCATCAGCCGCGGTCGGGACGGCGACCCGGTGGTCAAGCGCGCCAGCCCGGCGCTGCAGGCCAAGAACGTGCGCGACGCGGTCGATTTCCTGCGCCGCGAGAAGGTCGACCATTTCGTCATCGAGGCCTTCGACCAACCGTGGAAGAGCCACGACCTCGAAGGCATGGCCGGCGGCTATTGGGGCCTGTGGGACGCCGATCGCCAGCTCAAGTTCGACTGGACCGGCCCGATCGTCGCCTTCCCCGACTGGTGGAAGCTCGCGTCGTGGTCGCTGGCGCTGGCGCTGCCGATCATCCTCGGCTTCCTCTGGCTGTGGCGCGGCCTGAAGCCGGTGGGCGAGCTGGTCTTCGCCGGCCTCACCGTCGCCATCGCCTCGGGCATGGTCTACGCCGTCTATGCCGGCTTCGGCATCTACATGACGACCTTGCAGGTGGTGGGCTGGACCTTCCTGCTGGGCTTCCTGCTGCTCAGCCTGGTGATGGTGATGTCGCAGGCGCTGGAGCTGGTCGAGACCATCTGGACGCGGCGCTGGAAGCGCGAGGTGCCGCTGCCGCCGGCGGTCGCCGACGCCAACCGCGCCTGGCCCAAGGTCTCGCTGCACGTGGCGATCTGCAACGAGCCGCCGGCGATGGTGATGCAGACCCTGGATTCGCTGGCGGCGCTCGACTACCCGAATTTCGAAGTCATCGTCATCGACAACAACACCCGCGATCCGGCGGTCTGGCGGCCGGTGCAGGACTACTGCAAGACCCTGGGCGAGCGCTTCCGCTTCTTCCACTTCGACGAGATGAAGGGCTTCAAGGCCGGCGCGCTGAACTACGTGTTGAGCCAGACCGCGCCCGACGCCGAAATCGTCGCCGTGATCGACAGCGACTATGTCGTGCGCCAGGACTGGCTGCGCTCGCTGGTGCCGCAGTTCGACAATCCCAAGATCGGCTTCGTGCAGGCGCCGCAGGACCACCGCGACTGGCGCGACGACCGCTTCAAGGAAATGCTGAACTGGGAGTATGCCGGCTTCTTCGACATCGGCATGAGCCTGCGTAACGAGTACGACGCCATCATCCAGCACGGCACGATGACCTTGATCCGCCGCAAGCTGATGGACGAGCTGGGCGGCTGGGCGACGTGGTGCATCTGCGAGGACACTGAGCTCGGCCTGCGCATGATGCAGAAAGGCTACAGCGCCACCTACAGCCGCGAGCGCTTCGGCCACGGTCTGACACCCGACCATTTCGCCGGCTACAAGAAGCAGCGCTTCCGCTGGGCCTATGGCGCGATGCAGATCCTCAAAGGCCACGCGCGCGAGATCCTGTCGAAGCGCACCAAGCTGACCTTCTGGCAGAAGTACCATTTCGTCTCGGGCTGGCTGCCGTGGTTCGCCGACGCGCTCAACGTGATCTTCACCGTCACCGCGATCTTCTGGGCGGCGGGCGTCGTGATCGCGCCGCGATTCTTCCCATTGCCGCCCGACTCGTTCCTGATCCCGACCTTGGCGCTGTTCATCTTCAAGCTGCTGTACTCGTTCGCGCTCTACGCCGACCGGGTCAACTGCACCTTCCGGCAGAGCGTCGGCGCCTCGCTCGCCGGCTTGTCGCTGACCTACACGGTGGGCCGTGCCGTGCTCTACGGCCTGTTCACCAGCAAGCTGCCCTTCATGCGCACGCCGAAGATGGATTCGCGCGCCACCATCGGCACGGCGCTGGCGATGGCGCGCGGCGAGGCGGCCCTGGCCGGCCTGCTGCTGATCGCGTCGCTGGCGATCTGGCTCAAGCTCGGCGGCATCGATCCCGACGCGCGGCTGTGGTCGGCGCTGCTCGTGGTGCAATCGCTGCCCTACGCCGCCGCCGTCTGGGTCTCGCTGGTCAACGCCATGGAGCAGGTCCGCCAGTCGCGCCTACTGGTCGCGCCGGAACCCGAAGCGCCGGTTCCCGGCGAGCGCCCGATCGTCCAGCCGGCGCAATAGCGACCACTGTCATCCTGAGCGCAGCGAAGGATCTCGCGGCATCTCGGTCAGACACAGGCGGGGCGTCCGCGTGTACCTCCGCGAGGTCCTTCGCTACGCTCAGTTTGAATGACCGTTGTTTGAGGTGACCGGCCTCGA
>CAYTFW010000265.1:0-5248 GCA_964437145.1 uncultured Rhizobiaceae bacterium | reverse complement strand
CCACACGGGATCAGCGGTGGCCTTCGGGATGACGACCCCGCGTGCGTCGCCGGCGCGCCGCCAGCGTGGCTTCATGGCGCGTGTCATCGCGCGCCACTACGCTGGCGGTGACTCCGATCGGGCATAGCCACACCAGCACAATGCGACCAACGCGACATTGCCCGCGACGTCGAGCAGGATCAGCTCATTGAACAGCGGCACGACGACGTAGAACCAGACATCGAAGCCAAAGAACGGCAGCACCGCCAGGCCGAAGGCGAGGAAGGTGCGGCGGCTGAAGCTGGCGAAGGCGGCGAGGACGCCGACCAGCATCGCCTGGGCACCGAAGGCGCCCAGAGTCACCCGCAGCAGCACGTGATCCACGCGGTACTCCGGCCGCACGGTGAGCGCGATCACGCTGGAGGGATGCACCAGGCACCAGCCGCCGAGGCCGAGGAAGACGAAGGCGATGGCGAGCTGGATGCGCCTGGTCTCGCTCATGGTGCGATCTCCGCGGCCTCGCGCCGGCTCAGGCCGGAGAGGTTCATCATCAACGCGTGGCGCACCGGCGGCAGCGCGCCCATGATGCGCAGCCGCGCATCGCGCACGAAGCGCTACAGCCGGCCGCTGGCCAGCGCCATGTCGGTGAGCCCGCCCGCCAGGCGCAGCACCTTCGCCGCCGCTGGCCGACGCAAGCGCTCGTAGAGATCCAGCGCCGCGTCGGGCCGCGCGCCCTTCACCACGTCGCCCAGCAACCGGCCGAGCACCACGGCGTCGACCAGCCCGGTGTTCATGCCCTGCCCGCCCGCGGGGCTATGGACATGCGCGGCGTCGCCCATGATCAGCATCCGGCCGCGCCGATACGATCGCGCCAGGCGATGATGGATGCGGAAGCGCGAGCTCCACGCCACGTCGAGCACGCGCGCGCGGCCGCCCGCGCGCGGGCCGTTGGCATCGAGCACGCTCTGGATATCGGCGACGCCGGGGTGTTCCGGCGCGTTCTCCATCGCCGCGACGATGCGGAAGCGGCCGCCGGGCAACGGCGCCACCACAACGGGGCCGGCCGGCGAGAAGAACAGCGCCACCTCCTCGCGCCCCAACGCCCACTCCATGGTCACGTCGGCGAGCACGAAGGAATGCGCGTAGCGGCCACCGTCGCAGTCTATGCCGGCGCTCTGGCGCACAATACTGTTCATGCCGTCGGCGCCCACGACGTAGCGCGCCTCGATCTCGCGTGTCATGCCGTTGTCGTCGAGCCGCGCGTGGATCACACCGTGCTTTTCCTCGGCCGCTTCTGCCGTCACGCCGCGATGGATGGTGCCGCCCAGCGCCGCCAGACGTTGCGCCAGCACCGCTTCGGTGACGTCCTGCGGCACCATCAGCAGGAAGGCGAAGGCCGAGGGCAGCGACTCGAAGCCCAGCCGCAGCAGCGCGCGATCGCGCTCGCGGATCGAGAAGCGCGTGAGCTTCAGCCCTTCGCGCGTCAGCGCGCCGGCGACGCCCAAGCCGCTCAGCGTCTCCAGCGTATGGGCGTGGATCACCGCGGCGCGCGAGGTGTTCTGGCCATGCGCCAGCCGGTCGACCAGCACGTGGTCGACGCCGGCCTGCGCCAGCGCGATCGACAGCGCCAGCCCCGTCGGGCCGGCGCCGATCACCAGCACGTCGGTGCGCGCGGGGATCGGGGAATTGATGGGACGCATGGTTCTCTCCCAATAAAGATACATCGTCGTCTCTTTGTCGCGCGTATAAAGAGACTTCAACGTTCCTTTGTCAAGCGACAAAGAAACGATCTTGTATCTTTTATCCCCAGCCCCTATGGTCCGGCGCCATGAGCGAAACCCCTTCCCCCCGCAAACGCCGGCCGCGCGGCCCGGGCCGGCTCTCGGCCGAGGACGCCGCGCGCCTGCCCGACCGGCTGCTCGACGCCGCACAGTCGGTGTTCATCGAGCAGGGCTACGCGCGGGCGACGATGGACGCGATCGCCCGCGCCGCCGGCGCCTCGCGCAAGACGATCTACGCCCGCTACACCGGCAAGGCGGAGATCCTGGCCGCGGTGTTCGAGCGCCTGCTACGGGACGCGATGCCGGCCGGGCCCCACCCCGCCGACACGCCGCCAGGTGGAACGGGCGGCGTCAGGGCGGAGCTGTCGCATCTGGGCCGGCGGCTGGCGGCGGCGGTCATGGCGCCGGTGACCGTCGGACTGAACCGATTGATCGCCGCCGAGGCGCACCAGTTCCCGGAAGTCGCGCGGGTCGCCGCCCAGCTCCAGGGACAGGCGATCGATGACGTCCGTCGAGAGCTCGAACGGCTGCGAGATCGTGGTCGCCTGCCCGGCCTGACCGACCCGGCGCGGGCGGCGCGGATCTTTGTCGAGATGGCCGTCGGCGTGCAACGCGGCAACGCCGTGCTCGGCCTGCCGATGACTCGTCGGGAGAGCGATTCGCTGGTTCAGGCGGCGGTCGAGCTGTTCCTCGATGGCTGCAGACGGCGCAATCGGTAATTTTCAGTCTCGCAGCGCGAGAAGACTCTTTTTCATTGATATTATTAGATATAATATGGGCTAAGTTAATCGGACTAAGTCCATATGGAGTCACGATGCGCAGCGTCAACATGCACGACGCCAAGACCCAGCTCTCCCGCCTTGTCGAGCAGGCGTCGAAAGGCGAGCCGTTCGTCATCGCGCGGGCCGGCAAGCCGCTGGTCAAGGTGGTGCCGCTCGGCCCCGAGGAGGCGGCCGGCCGGCGCCGGCTGGGTTTCCTGGCCGGCGAGATCGCGGTGCCCGACGACTTCGACCGGATGGGCGGCGCGTGAGGCTGCTGGTCGACACCCACCTGCTGCTGCGGGCGGTCGGCGAGCCGCACAAGCTGTCTCCGGCCGCCCGCCGCCTGCTCGACGATGGCGGCAACGAGCTGTGGTTCAGCGTCGTCAGCCTGTGGGAGGTGGCGGCCAAGACCGCGTTGGGCCGCGCCGACCTGCGGGTCGACGCGCGCCGCCTGCGGCGCGAGCTGCTGGCCAATGGCTGGCAGGAGCTGCCGATTAGCGGCGAGCACGCCGTGGCGACCGGCGACCTGCCACCGACCCACCGCGAGCAATTCGACCGCATGCTGGTGGCCCAGTCCGCCGCCGAGGGCCTGACCCTGGTCACCATGGACCCGGTCGTGGCGCGCTATCCCGGGCGCGTGCGCCAGGTTTGAGCCGACTCCGCTACTTGAGCGCCCGTTGCAGGCGGTCGAGCTGTGCCCTGACCTCGCGCGGATCGGTGACCGGCAGCGAGCAGAAATTGCGCGTGCAGGCGAACGCGGCCGGGCCGTCGGGATAGTCCGGGTAATCGACATCGGGATTGGGCAGCGCGCCCTCGCGCTTGTCCCACCACTCCACGCGCTTGTGTTGCAGCGGATAGGCCAGGCCGGCGGCCAACAGCGCCGCCGCGCGCGCATCGTCCTTGGCGCCGACGACGGTGAGATGCACCGGCTCCTTCAGCATCTCGTCCTCGGCCTGCAGCAGGTCGGGCAGGAAGCCGTAGGCATCGAGGATCGCCGGCGAGACGAGATAGCCCATGCCGGCCTCGGCGATCTCGCGGTACTTCGCTTCGCCGGTATAGAAGTGCAGCAGGTTGAAGAAGCGCACGGCCGTCACGTTGTCCTCGCGCTGCTTGACCGGCTTGGTCAGATGCCGCGCGTCGGGCGACGCCGCGGCGATGAAGGCGCCGGTCTTCTCCTCGATGAAGGTGCGCGCGATGAAGTCGGCGGTGGCGACGGCGTGGCGCAGCCAGGCCCGATCGCCGGTCGAGCGGTGCAGCGCCAGCAGCGCCTTGCCCATCTCGACGTTGTCGGCGAGGTAGGGCCCGGCGTGATCCTTCTCGGCGTGACGGAAACCGCCACCCGGCAGCGCGCGATGGGCCAACGCCCAGCGAGCGGCGCGGATCGACGCGTCGAGCGCCGCCTGGTGGCCGCTCGCGTCGTACCACGCGAGCAGCCCGGCGATCGCCTGGCCGGTCTCGCGCGCATACAGACGGCGATCGATGCCGGGCTTGCCCTGCTCGAGCCCCATGCTGGCGTAGAAGCCGCCATCCGGCGCCGCCATCGTCCTGAGGAGATGGCGCGCCACCTGCGCGCCGGCCAGCCGGAAGCGCACGTCGCCCCATAGCGCATAGGCCTGGGCGAAGGCCTTGAGCGCGGCTTCCTGCGCGAACATCGGGAACTCGGCGGCCGGCGCCGACCAGTCGGGCTTGAGCGAGATCTGCGAGACGGCGCCGGTCTCGGCGCGGACCATGCGCAGCATCTGCTCCATCGTGCGGTGGATCTGCGGCTCGATCGCCTTGTCGCCCGCCTTGGCGCGATCCAGCGCCCAGGTGAGGGTCGGGCCGTCGACCAGTTTCGACTTGCTCCAGCCGCCGTTCTCCACATCGTACGACTTGTCGATGAAAGCGCGGATCTCCGCGCGCTGCGCCTCGCTCAAGGATCGCGCCAGGGTGCGTTCGCGCTCCGGCCCGCCCAGCGTGCCGTAGTCGACCGGCGATGGATCCTTCACCGTCTCGCGCAGGATGGGCAGAAAGAACTGCGGCGAGTAGAATCCGCGCAGCTTGACGATCTCGGTGCCGTCGGGGCCGAAGATGATCGTCGCCGGCCAACCCCAGCGCTCGTAGCGCTGCGAGATGTCGGGCCGGCTGTCCTGGTCGACGCGCACCGGGATGAAATGCTCCAGCAGGTAGGCGCGCACCTCGGCCGATTCGTAGGTCTCGCGGTTCATCACGTGGCACCACGGGCACCACCAGGATTGCAGGCTGACGATCACGAACTTCTTCTCGCGCGCCGCCTGCTCGAAGACCGCGTCGCTCCACTCGCGCCATGGGAAATCGCCGGTGTAGGGTGCCGCGCGCGAGGGCGCCGCGAGCGACAACGCGATCAGGGCCGCGCCGAGCAGCGCGCGCAGGACGATCATGGCCAACCTCCGCAACCACGGGAGGCCTCGACGATGCCACGCCGGCGCCGTAACACGTCGTCACGCCTCGGTGAGAGGATTGGCGGCCTTGACCTGGCTCAACGACGACACGATCTCGTTCGGCATCATGATGGACGCGACGCGACGGAGGGTACGATGAACGAGCAGCCGGGCAGCCACGCTTCCTTCCGGCAATGGGCCGAACAGCGCCTGCAGGAAATCGAAACCACGCTGGCGTCGCTCGAGGCTGGAGCCGAGCGGCTGACAGGCGAGCTGCGGGTCGAGGCCGATCACGCCATCGCGGCGCTCAAGCGCCAGCGCGACGCCC
>CAYTFW010000264.1:0-5271 GCA_964437145.1 uncultured Rhizobiaceae bacterium | reverse complement strand
GTGGTCGTGCGCGACGGGCGCATCGCCGAGATCGCGGCGGGCGCGACGCGAGGCGGCGAGAATTTCGAAGGCGACTACCTGCTGCCCGGCCTCGTCGAGCTGCACACCGACAACATGGAACGCCACTTCGCGCCGCGGCCAGGCGTGCGCTGGCCGGGAGTCTCGGCGGTGCTGGCGCACGACGGCCAGATCGCCGCCGCCGGTATCACCACGGTGTTCGACGCCGTGGGCATGGGCACGGTGCGCGGCGACGACGATATCCGTATCGCCGCGCTCGACGAGATGCTGGCGGCGGTGAAGACGGCGCGCGCGCGCGACATGTTCCGCGCCGAGCATCTGTTCCACCTGCGCTGCGAGACCAGCTATCCCACGGTGCTCGACCGCATCGCGCGGTTGATCGACGATCCCAGCGTGCGGCTGGCGTCGGTGATGGACCACACGCCGGGCCAGCGCCAGTTCACGCGCGAGGACAAGTTCCGCGAATACTACAAGGGCAAGTTCCAGTTCACCGACGCGGAGCTCGACAGCTACATCGCCGCGCAGAAGGAGCGCTGCGAGCGCTGGAGCGCGCCCAACCGGCGCGGCATGGTCGAGATGTGCAAGGCGCGCGGCATTCCGCTGGCCAGCCACGACGACGCCACGGCCGCGCATGTCGCCGAGGCGGTGGCCGACGGCATGGTGGTGGCCGAGTTCCCGACCACAGTCGAGGCGGCGCGGCTGTCGCGCGAAGGCGGCATGAAGGTGGTGATGGGCGGGCCCAACCTGATGCGCGGTGGCTCGCATTCCGGCAACATCTCGGCCGGCACGCTGGCGGCGCAGGGGCTGCTCGACATCGTCTCGTCGGACTATGTGCCGGTGAGCCTGCTCGAATCGGCGTTCCGATTGGCGCGCGACATTCCTGATATGGATCTGCCCAAGGCGGTGCACGCGGTGGCGCAGACGCCGGCCGAGGCGGTCGGGCTGGACGATCGCGGCGCCATCGTCGCGGAGCGGCGCGCCGATCTGCTGCGCGTATCGCTGATCGAGGGCCAGCCGGTGGTACGCGCCGTGTGGCGCGAAGGACGGAGGATCGCATGAGGTACACGGTCGACGAGCTGTTCCAGCTGCTCGAGGAGAAGGGTGGGTCGGCCTATGGCGGCGAGCGCGTTACGCAGCTCGCCCACGCCCTGCAATCGGCTGAGCTCGCGGTCGAGGCGGGCGATCCGCCCTCGCTGGTGATCGCCGCGCTGATGCACGACATCGGCCATCTGGTCGGCAAGGGCGACGAAGGCCTGGCGGACAAGGGCATCGACGCGCGGCACGAGGCGTCGGGCGCACTGGTGCTGGAGCGGGTGTTCGGCAAGGCGGTGGCCGAGCCGGTGCGCCTGCATGTCGACGCCAAGCGCTATCTCTGCTTCGCCGAGGCCGGGTACTGGGACTCACTCTCGCAGGGCTCGAAAACCTCACTGCAAGTGCAAGGAGGCCCCTTCGACGCCGCCGAAGCCGAGGCATTCATCAAATGCCCCCACGCCGCCGACGCGGTGAAGCTGCGGCGCTACGACGACCTCGCCAAGATTTTGGGCAAGCCCACCGCCGACCTCGCGACGTTCCGAGCCTTGGCCTCGGGCCTCTCGGCGAATGCCTGACGGCCGCCGGCTCGTGCTGGTGGTCGGCGCGAGCGGGGTCGGCAAGGACAGCGTGCTCGACGGCGCGCGAGCGGTCTTCGGTGGCGACCCGGGAGTCGTCTTCGTGCGCCGCGTGATCACGCGGCCGGCGGAGTCCGGCGGTGAGGATCACATCGCCGCCTCGCCCGACGAGTTTGCGACGCTCAGCCGTTCAGGCGCCTTCTTGATTCACTGGTCGGCCAACGGGCTGGCCTATGGCTTGCCGCGGCGGATGGACGACGATCTCGCGGCGGGCCGCGTGGTCATCGCCAATGTCTCGCGCCAAGTGCTCGACGCGGCGCGGCGGCGTTACCCCGGCCTGACGGTGTGCGAAGTGGTTGCCTCGACAGAGACCCTGCGTGCACGGCTCGCCGCGCGCGGCCGCGAGAACCCGGCCGAGATCGAGGCTCGGCTGGCGCGGGTCGGCGAACCGACGGCGGGACACGATGTCGTGAGCATCACCAATGACGGCGACCTCGCCCTCGCCGTCGCCGCCTTCGTTCGGCTGATCAGTCAGCTGCCGCCGGATAGCGCGAAGCCCGCGACCTGACGGAACGGCGCGCCGGGCGCCGGCTCGACGAACAGCCAGAGCGCGTCGAGGATGAACGGCGCCGCCAGGGCCGGCGCGAAATAGCGCTCGAGCCAGCCAATCAAGGGCGCGCGTTCGGCGGCCGCCAACCGGCTGGTGAGGGTGAAGTGCAGCCGGAACTCGTCCATCACGTAGGGATAGCCCCAGCGCGCCAAGTTCGCTTCCTGCGCCGGTGTCAGCCGATGCGCGCGGCGGCGCGCCAGCTCGGCCGTGTCGGGCGGCCGGCGGAAGCCGTCGAAGGCTTCGACGATGTCGGCCGCCAGCACGCTCAGGGCCGGCGGGCTGACCACCGGCCTGATCGCGATGAAACCCGAGAGGTCCTGCACGGAGAGCCGCCCGAGATCGACCGGCGCCGTGCGGCCGGCATAGGCCGCCAGGGCGTCGAGCAGCGCCGCCTCGTCGCGACCATCGGCGAGCTGGAAGGGCGGCTTGAGCGTGCCGTGGAAGCCGTAGCGGTCGGCCTCGCGCGTGATCGCCACTACCGCCTCGATCGGCATCGCGAGCGGCAGGGGCTGTGGCCGCGACAGGCCGGTCAGCGCGTCGCGGCCGAGCCACGCGGCGGCGTGCTGGGCGAGGGCGGAGCCGGGGGCGGGGGCGGCGTAGAGGGCGTAGCGGTAGGTCACGGCGGTTCCCCAACTGTAACAAGGCGTTTCCGCCCATCGCAGCGGCTTTTGTCGGCACCCGGGAGAGGCTAGGACACACGCATTGTGACCAGATACGACACTGACAATATCGCCGCGACCTGTTAACAGATCGTTTCAACCTCTCTAAACGGACAACCGGACGCCATGCTTCAGGCAGGCCTTGCCCTATCCGGACTGATCGTCGGCTTCGTGCTCGCCACGTTGGGCGAGTACTGGATCCATCGTGGCATGCACCATCGCTGGGTCGGCCGCTTCCTCATCAAGCGCCATGGCGATCACCACATGGATGGCCTTGGCCAGGGCGTGCTGCAGGAGTTTCGCGACTACGCCGCCGGCGCGCTGGCCGCCGCCGTGCTGCTGCTGCCGCTCGACTACTACTTCGTTACCGGCGGTTGGTTCGCCGGCGGCGGCGTCGCGGGCGCGGCGATCCATGCGATTTTCGCCGCCTGGTGCCACCAGGCCCAGCATGAGGATCCGCGCCTGCTGCCGTGGCAGTCGGCCACGCCGGTGCATTTCGTGCACCACAAGCGCAACCAGCCCGGGCACAACTACGGCATCAGCGTCGACTGGTGGGACAAGGTCTTCGGCACCTACAAGCCCGAGCCGAACTGGCGGGCCCTGATGGAGCCCAACGCGCCGCGCCGGCCGTGGTGGCGGCTTGACTGGACCGACCATCGTCCGTCGGTCCGCGGCGGCCGCGCCTGAGGCGTCGCCACCACGCCCCTGATCCGCCGCGATCTCCCTTAATGACCGCCACCGGCCTCAGCGTGACGATCGCCGCCATTCTGTGGTGCGTAGCGACCGGCTGGCATGTCGCAACCCATCTGCTGGCCCTGGTGCGCCATCGCAAGCCGGCGGGCGAGCCACCACCAGCCTCGGCCTTCACCGTCGTGGCGCCGATGGTCGGCGACAGCGACGCGTCGGCCGCCTATGTCGCGGCGCTGGTCGATTTAGCGAAAGCCGGCGCTGAAGTCCTTATCTGTGTTGAAGAATATGACGATCCCGCAGCCGAGCGCGTGACCTTGCACTGGACCTATCTGACCGGCGAGTTGCCGCCGCTGCTGATCGGCCGGGCGACGATTTCCTTCAACCCTAAAGTCAACAATATCGCCAAAGGCCTTGAAACAGCGAGCCGATCGCTGATCGTTGTCATGGATAGCGGCAGCCTCTTGCGGGTCGACGAGCTGCGCGCCATGGGCGCCATGATCAACGAGCGCACCGGCCTGGTGCAGGGCCTGAAACCGCCACGCGGCGCGCGCAACTGGGCGGCCGAGGCCGAGTGCACGATGCTCAACGGCTACAGCGCCCGCATGATCTTCGCCCTGGACAAGATCGGCTTCCAGGCGGCGTGCGGTGGCATTCTGCTGTTCTCGCGCGCGGCGTTCGAGAAGATCGGCGGGGTCGAGGCCTTCTCCATCGAGATCGCCGAGGACCAGTCGCTGCTGGCGGCGATGCGCACGGCCGGGCTGCGCACCACCGTGGCCGACATCGTGCCGGCTTTCCCACGCCCCTATCGCCGCTGGAGCGACATCTGGGGTCGCCAAGTGCGCTGGGCCCGGCTGCGCTGGCTGATGGCGCCAGTCACGGTGTTCCTTGAGCCCCTGTTGAGCGGCACGGTTTCCATGATCGCCGCCCTGTTGGCTGGGCCGACGCTGCTGCCGGCCTGGCTCGACTGGACGTCGGCCGGTGGCATTGTCGCCATCGTCGTGGCCCACTGGGCGATCTGGATCGGGGCGGAGATGCTGTTCCTGCGCGGGCGCGGCCTGCATTGGTCGTGGCGGCAGGTACCCTGCATCATGCTGCGCGAGACGTTGACGCTTCCCATCGCCGTCCATGCGCTGAGCGGCCGCGACATCAAATGGCGCGATGTCGATGTCGTTGGCGGCTGGCGCGAACAGCGGGCACGGGCGGCCAGCGGCGGCCGGGCGGCGGCGTGAACGCGCCCGCTGTCGAGGTCGTCGTGACGGCGCTTGATGGCGGCGTCAGCGTGGCGGTGGTTTCGGGCCGACTCGATTCGGCCACGGTGCCGACCATCGAGACCGCGCTTCTGGCGCCCATCCAGCGCGGCCAGGGGGTCGTATACGACCTCGCCGACCTCAACTACATCAGCGCCGCCGGCGTGCGGCTGATCGTGGCGGCCGTCCGGCGGGCCGAGGCCGCGCAGGCGCGCGTCGCCTTCGCGCGCGTGCCGGGCGAGGTCGCCGAGACGTTGTCCGTGAGTGGCTTCGCCATGTTTCTGCACATGTTCGATTCGCAAGCGGAGGCCGCGGCGCATGTCCGCGGCGGGGGCGCCTGATGCATACGAACGTATCGGCCGGCGTCCGTTCGCGATTTTTTGGGTTGCCATATGGCGGCGGTCGGTCTGAATACGCGCTGGATCATGGGAGAAGCCGGG
>CAYTFW010000263.1:0-5281 GCA_964437145.1 uncultured Rhizobiaceae bacterium | reverse complement strand
CCCCGCAAGCGGGGAGAGGGAGGAAAACGCCATATGCCATAGCCCTACCTGCCGCTACCCCGATGAGGTGAACTGTAGCGCGCGCCTGGGCCGACGCCCAAATCTTCGGCACGCAGGACTGCCGCGCGTGCGGCATGGTCATTCCGATCTTGCGCGGCGCCTGAATCCAGCGATGGCACACGACTTGCTCCCGTCGGATGCAGGCGGCTGACGCGTGCTTGACCAACGCCCGGCGGTGCGCCAAGTGTGCCGCCGTATTGAACAGGGGAGCTTCATGAACATCAGAAAGATCACCGCCGCGGTGACAGCGGCCGGTGCGGTGCTTGCTATTCAGGCAGGGGCCGCCCAAGCACAGGGCACGCTTCGCATCGGCATGACCGCCGCCGATATCCCCAAGACCCACGGTCAGCCGGACCAGGGCTTCGAGGGCAACCGTTTCACCGGCATCCCGATGTACGACGGTCTGACGCAGTGGGACCTGTCGTCGGCCGACAAGCCCAGCGTGCTGCTGCCGGCGCTGGCCACCGAATGGGCGGTCAGCGCCACGGACAAGACCAAGTGGGTATTCAAGCTGCGTCCGGGCGTGAAGTTCCACGACGGCTCGGCCTTCACCGCCGACGCCGTGGTGTGGAACGTCGAGAAGGTGCTGAAGCAGGACGCCGTGCACTTCGACGCCAGCCAGGTCGGCGTCACCGCCTCGCGCATGCCGACCCTGCGCAGCGCGCGCAAGATCGACGACCTCACGGTCGAGCTGACGACGGCGCAGCCGGACTCCTTCCTGCCGATCAACCTGACCAACCTCTTCATGGCCAGCCCGGCGCATTGGCAGAAGAAGTTCGACGCGGTGCCGGCCTCGGTCGCCGATCCCAAGGAGCGCGCCAAGCAGGCCTGGGTGGCCTTCGCCGCCGACGCCTCAGGCACCGGGCCGTTCAAGATGGAGCGCTTCGTGCCGCGCGAGCGGCTCGAGCTGGTCAAGAACGCCGGCTACTACGACACCAAGCGCGTGCCCAAGCTCGACCGCCTCGTGCTGCTGCCGATGCCCGAGCCCAACGCGCGCACCGCCGCCCTGCTCTCCGGCCAGGTCGACTGGGTCGAGGCGCCGGCCCCGGATGCGCTGCCGCAGATCAAGCAGCGCGGCTTCACCATCACCGCCAACGCCCAGCCGCACGTGTGGCCCTGGCAGTTCTCCTTCGCGGACGGCTCGCCCTGGCTCGACAAGCGCGTGCGCCAGGCGGCCAATCTCTGCGTCGATCGTCCCGGCATGAAGCAGCTGCTGGGCGGCATGATGGAGCCGGCCGTCGGCACGGTGCCGCCGGGCCATCCCTGGTGGGGCAACCCGTCCTTCCAGATCAAGTACGATCCCGCCGCGGCGCGCGCGCTGATGGAAGCCGCCGGCTTCTCCAAGGCCAAGCCGCTCACCGTGAAGGTGCAGACCTCGGCCTCGGGCTCGGGCCAGATGCAGCCGCTGCCGATGAACGAGTTCATCCAGCAGAACCTCGCGGATTGCCACTTCAAGGTCGAGATCGACGTCATCGAGTGGAACACGCTGTTCACCAACTGGCGCAAGGGCGCCAAGGATGAATCGGCGCGCGGCGCGAGCGCCATCAACGTCACCTACGCGGCGATGGACCCGTTCTTCGCCATGGCCCGCTTCCTCGACAGCAAGATGGCGCCGCCGACCTCGAACAACTGGGGGTTCTTCAACAACCCCGAGTTCGACAAGATGGTCGCCGACGCCCGCGTCGCCTTCGACGGCAAGGACCGCGACGCGGCGCTCGCCAAGCTGCACGCGCGCTCGGTCGAGGAGGCCGTGTTCCTCTGGGTCGCGCACGACGTCGGCCCGCGCGCCATGACGGCGAAGGTCAAGGGCTACGTGCAGCCCAAGAGCTGGTTCATCGACCTCACCACGGTGTCGATGCAGTAGCGATACCCTTACCTTCCCCCGGAGGGGGAAGGTGCCCGAAGGGCGGATGGGGGATGTCGAAGACGAACGCATGCGTCGTTGAAGCATCCCCCATCCGTCAGCGCTTCGCGCTGCCACCTTCCCCCTCCGGGGGAAGGTAGAAGGCCCGTAACCGTGCTCATCTACCTCATCCGCCGCCTGATCTTCGTGCTGCCCATCGCGCTGGCGGTCGGCGTGGTGTGCTTCTCGCTGGTGCATATCGCGCCGGGCGATCCGCTGGTCTCGATCCTGCCGCCCGACGCGCCGCAGTCGCTGGTCGAGCAGATGCGCAAGAGCTACGGCTTCGACCAGCCGCTGCCGATCCAGTTCGGCATCTGGCTCGGCAAGGTCGTGACCGGCGACCTCGGCACCTCGATCGCCACCTCGCGTCCGGTAGCCGGCGAGATCGGCAAAGCGGTGGGCAACACGCTGCTGCTGGCGATGGCCGCGACCTTGATCGGCTTCTTCTTCGGCTGCCTGTTCGGCTTTGTCGCCGGCTATTTCCGCGACTCGTTCATCGATCGCATCGCCGTCACCATCTCGATCCTCGGCGTCTCGGTGCCGCATTACTGGCTGGGCATGGTGCTGGTGATCTGCTTCTCGGTGCTGCTGCCGTGGCTGCCGGCCACCGGCGCCGGGCCGGGCAGCAGCGCCGACTGGCGCTGGGACTGGGAGCACATACGCCACCTGATCCTGCCGGCGATCACCATGTCGGTGATCCCGATGGGCATCATCACGCGCACGGTGCGCGCGCTGGTCGGCGATATATTGAGCCAGGAATTCGTCGACGCGCTGCGCGCCAAGGGCCTGACCGATGGCGGCATCTTCCGCCACGTGGTGAAGAACGCAGCGCCGACCGCGCTCGCCGTCATGGGCCTGCAGCTCGGCTATTTGCTGGGCGGCTCGATCCTGATCGAGACGGTGTTCTCCTGGCCGGGCACCGGCTTCCTGCTGAACTCGGCGATCTTCCAGCGCGACCTGCCGCTGCTGCAGGGCACGATCCTGGTGCTCGCCATGTTCTTCGTCGCGGTCAACCTCGTGGTCGACGTCGTACAGACGGCGCTCGACCCGCGCATCAAGCGAGGTTGACGACCATGAGTACCTTAGAGCTGAGCAGAAGTTCCTTCTCCCCGCGCAGGCGGGGAGAAGGTGCCCGAAGGGCGGATGGGGGGCTTCGCGGAGGCTCAACGGCGACTGCGTTTGTCGTTGCGCGAGGAAGCCCCTCATCCGCCTCGCTTTCGCTCGGCACCTTCTCCCCGCCTGCGCGGGGAGAAGGAAAGAAGACAGGGGCGGCGATATGAGTACCGCCGCCATCGATGCCGCCTCCCAGGCCGCCGCCCTCGCCGGCAACACGCAGGGCTACTGGTCGGGTGTCATCCGAAAGCTGGCGCGCGACAAGGTGGCGATGACCTGCCTCGGCATCATCCTGCTGCTGGTCGCCGCCGCGATCTTCGCGCCGTGGCTCGGTCTCGCCGATCCCTATCGCGGCGCCATCGCACGGCGCCTGCGCGGCATCTGCTGGCTGGACGGAACACTCGACTGCGCCGCCGTGTCGACGCCGTGGGGCCCACACATCTACTGGCTGGGCGGCGACGAGCAGGGACGCGACATGCTCGCGCGCCTGATCCATGGCGGGCGGCTGTCGCTGTTCATCGGCCTGCTGCCGGTGCTCAACGCCTTCATCATCGGCTCGCTGCTGGGCATCGTCGCGGGCTACCGCGGCGGCACGGTCAACACGATGATCATGCGCACGATCGACGTGTTCTACGCCTTCCCCTCGGTGTTGCTGGCGATCGCGATCTCCGGCGCGCTGGGCGCCGGCATCCTCAACTCGATCGTCTCGCTGACCATCGTCTTCATCCCGCCGATCGCGCGCGTCGCCGAAAGCGTCACGACGCAGGTGCGCGCGCTCGACTTCGTCGACGCTGCGCGCGCGTCCGGGGCCGGCGCCTTCACCATCATCCGCGTGCACGTGCTGAACAACGTGCTGGGGCCGATCTTCGTCTTCGCCACCAGCCTAATCAGCGTCAGCATGATCCTGGCCTCTGGCCTATCCTTCCTCGGCCTGGGCACCAAGCCACCCGAGCCGGAATGGGGCCTGATGCTCAACACCTTGCGCACGGCGATCTACCAGCAGCCGCTGGTCGCGGCGCTGCCCGGCGCGATGATCTTCATGGTCTCGATCTGCTTCAACCTGCTGAGCGACGGCCTGCGGAGTGCGATGGATGTCCGCACCTAGCGCCGCGGCGGTCGCCGCATCCGAGGCTACGCCGCCGCTGCTGTCGGTGCGCGGGCTGGTCAAGCACTTCCCCATCACCGGCGGCATTCTCGGCCGCAAGGTCGGCACCGTGCAGGCGGTCGATGGCGTCGACTTCGACATCCGCAAGGGCGAGACCCTGGGCGTCGTCGGCGAGTCGGGCTGCGGCAAGTCGACGACGGCGCGACTGGTGATGCACCTGATCGAGCCCGACACCGGCGACCTGCGCGTCGAGGGCCGCACCATCGGCCTGAACCTGACCTTGCGCGAGCTCAGGCGCGGCGTGCAGATGGTGTTCCAGGACTCCTTCGCCTCACTTAATCCGCGCCTGACGATCCAGGACTCGATCGCCTTCGGGCCCAAGGTCTACGGCACCCCCGACCGCGAGGCGCTGGCGCGGGCCCACGATCTGTTGCAACGCGTCGGCCTCGATCCGATGTCGTTTGGCCGGCGCTATCCGCACGAGCTCTCCGGCGGCCAGCGTCAGCGCGTCAACATCGCCCGCGCGCTGGCGCTGCAGCCCAAGCTGCTGCTGCTCGACGAGGCGGTCTCGGCGCTCGACAAATCGGTCGAGGCGCAGGTGCTGAACCTGCTGGTCGATCTGAAGGCGCAGTTCGACCTGACCTACATGTTCATCTCGCACGATCTCAACGTCGTGCAGTACATGAGCGACCGGGTGATGGTGATGTATCTCGGCCGCATCGCCGAGATCGGCCCGGTCGAGATCATCTACGGCGGCGCACGCCATCCCTACACCCGCGCGCTCCTGTCGGCGATGCCCAGCATGGATCCCGCCCGGCGCACGATGGAAGCGCCACTCGCCGGCGATCCACCCAATCCCATCGATCCGCCTCCCGGCTGCCGCTTCCACACACGCTGCCCCTTCGCCGAAGAGGTCTGTTCCAAACGCGTGCCCGACCTGCTGCGCCAACCCGAAACCACGCTGCACGCCGTCGCCTGCCATATGGCCGACACCAAGTCCGGCCACTCCCGCGCGGGGGAAAAGCTGTGAGCCCGACCACTCATACCTTCCCCCGCTGGCGGGGGAAGGTGGCGCGCAGCGCCGGATGGGGGTGGCTCGT
>CAYTFW010000262.1:0-5337 GCA_964437145.1 uncultured Rhizobiaceae bacterium | reverse complement strand
CGCGGTACTGGTTCTCCATCAGCTCGCCGACCGAGCGCACCCGGCGGTTGCCGAGATGGTCGATGTCGTCGATCTCGCCGCGGCCGTCCTTGAGCTCGTGCAGCGTCTTGACCACCGCCAGGATGTCCTCGCGACGCAGGATGCGCACCTGGTCGTCGACGCCCTTCAGGCCCAGGCGCATGTTCATCTTCACGCGGCCGACGGCGGACAGATCGTAGCGCTCGCTGTCGAAGAACAGGCCGCGGAACAGGGTCTCCGCCGTCTCCAGGGTCGGCGGCTCGCCCGGCCGCATGACGCGGTAGATCTCCATCAGCGCGTCCTCGCGCGTCTGGTTCTTGTCGGCGACCAGCGTGTTGCGAAGGTAACCGCCGGTGTTGACGTGGTCGATCGCCAGCACGTCGACGCTGTCGATCTTGGCCGCGTCGAGCGCCGCCAAGGTCGCCTCGGTGATCTCGTGACCGGCCTCGATGTAGATCTCGCCGGTCTTCTCGTTGATCACGTCGCGCGCGGCGTACTTGCCGGCCAGCTCCTCCGGCAGCACGCGCACTTCCTTCAGCCCGCCCTCGACCAGGCGGACCGACAGGCGCGGCGTCATCTTGGTGCCGGCCTCGGCCACGACCTTGCCGGTCTTGGCGTTGATCAGGTCGTGCGTCAGCTTCACGCCGCGCAGCGCCTCGACCTGGAAGGCGGTGCGCCAGCCTTCCTTGTCGCGCGAATAGGTCGTCGCGCCGTAGAACGCCGAGAGGATGTCCTCGTGGGCGATGCCGACCGCCTCGATCGGGTCGAGCGTCTGGCCCTTGGCGGCGAGGTCGGCGCGCTTGCGCTCGGTCTCGACGCTGTCGAGCGCCATCAGCAGGGTCGTCACCGGCAGCTTGCGGCGCCGGTCGATGCGCACATGCACCAGATCCTTGGCGTCGAACTCGAAGTCGAGCCACGAGCCGCGATAGGGAATGATGCGCGCGGCGAACAGGTACTTGCCCGACGAGTGGGTCTTGCCCTTGTCGTGGTCGAAGAAGACGCCCGGCGAGCGGTGCATCTGCGAGACGATCACGCGCTCGGTGCCGTTGACGATGAAGGTGCCGTTGCTCGTCATCAGGGGCATGTCGCCCATGTAGACATCCTGCTCCTTGATATCGCGGATCGAGCGCGAGCCGGTCTCCTCGTCGATGTCCCAGACGACGAGCTGCAGGGTGACCTTGAGCGGCGCGGCGTAGGTCATGCCGCGCTGCTGGCACTCCTCGACGTCGTACTTCGGCTCCTCGAACTCGTACTTCACGAACTCAAGGCTGGAGCGCTCGGCGAAATCCTTGATCGGGAAGACGGAACGGAACACCTCCTGGATGCCGACATTGACCCGCGCGGCGGGCGCGGTGTGCATCTGCAGGAACTGCTCGTACGACTTCTTCTGCACCTCGATCAGGTTCGGCATCGGGGCGGCCGCGGCGATGTGGCCGAACTGCCGGCGAATCCTGGTACGGGCGTTGAAGGTCGTGGCCATGCGAAAACCTCTTCGGTTTCAGGCGGCGGACGCCCCATCTGCTGTCTCGGTCCCGACGATCCGCGAAGCCGTCGGCACCATTCGTTGCAGCGGGCCACTTGATGGAGCCGGCGGCGCGCGCCGGCTCGACAAAGCAGCCCGACCGGGGCTCTGCAAGCCCCGGTCGGAACCCGAACGCTTACTTCAGCTCGACCTTGGCGCCCTCGGCCTCAAGCTTCGCCTTCATCTTCTCGGCGTCGGCCTTCGGCACGGCTTCCTTGACCGCCTTCGGCGCGGCCTCGACGAGGTCCTTGGCCTCCTTCAGGCCGAGACCGGTGAGCTCGCGCACCACCTTGATGACGTTGATCTTCTTGTCGCCGGCGGCGGCGAGGATGACGTTGAACTCGTCCTTCACCTCGGCCGGCGCGGCGGCGGCGGCGGCGCCACCGACAGCGGCGACGGCGACCGGCGCGGCGGCCGAGACGCCCCACTTCTCTTCCAGCATCTTGCTGAGCTGCGCGGCTTCGAGCACCGACAGCGACGAGAGCTGATCAACGATCTGTTCCAGATTGGCCATGATGTTTCTCCAGATGTCCCGAGTGTTACGTGTGGTCGACGGATCGGCTTACGCCGCCTGCGAACCGGAAGAGTCCTTGGAGCCGTAGGCGCTGAAGACGCGGGCGAGCTGGCCACCGGGCGCCTGGAGCACGCCGGCGATCTTGGTCGCTGGCGCCTGCAGGAGGCCGATGATCTTGCCGCGCAATTCGTCGAGCGACGGCAGCGAGGCGAGCTGCTTGACGCCTTCGGCGTCGAGCACCTGGCCCTTGAGCGCACCGCCGACGATCGTCAGCTTCTCGTTGCCCTTGGCGTAGGTCACCACCGCCTTGGCGGCGGCGACCGGGTCCTTGGACGAGGCGATCGCGGTCGGACCCGTGAGCATCGGGCCGATATCCTTGAACGCCGTTCCTTCCAGAGCGAGACGGGTGAGCCGGTTCTTCGAAACCTTGTACGAGGCGCCCGCTTCACGGACCTGCGCGCGCAGGGCCGAGACCTCGGCGACCGTCAGGCCCGACTGGCGGGTCACCACCAGCAGTTCCACGGCACCGAAGCCCTTGTTGAGCGACGCGATCGCCTCTGCTTTCTCAGTGCGGTCCACTATCGTCTCCAGGCAATGACCCGGCTGGCGCCGGATCGACTGCATGAGGGTCGCGTCCCGTCCCGAAGGACAAAGCGCTTCCCGGGTTTCCTATCCCGGAAGCTCGGGGCATCCACGGCCGGCGTACCGGCCATCTCGTTCCCGTACCCCCGTCTATGCCGGCGGGTTGCCCCCTTAGGCCGCACCGGACGGGCCGGCTTGGCACCTGCAGTCTCGGACAGGTCGGGATCGACCGGCGAGCCGGGCGATCCCTCAGCCGGTGGCGGGCGCGAACCCGCCGCCGGAATTCCTCAAGCGCCTCAGCTGGTGAGGCTGGGGATGTCGAGCTTGACGCCCGGTCCCATGGTCGAGCTGATGGTCACCTTGTTGATGAAGGTGCCCTTGGCGCCGGTCGGCTTGGCGCGCGTGATCGCGCCGACGAACGCCTTGACGTTCTCGGTCAGCGCCGCCTCGCTGAAGCTCGCCTTGCCGACGCCGGCATGCACGATGCCGGCCTTCTCGGCGCGGAACTCGACCTGGCCGGCCTTGGCCGCCTTGACGGCGCCCGCGACGTCCATGGTCACCGAGCCCAGCTTCGGGTTGGGCATCAGGCCGCGCGGGCCCAGCACCTTACCGAGGCGGCCGACCACGCCCATCATGTCGGGCGTGGCGATGCAGCGCTCGAAATCCATCGTGCCGCCGTTGATCTTCTCGGCGAGGTCCTCGGCGCCGACGATGTCGGCCCCGGCCGCCTTGGCCTCCTCGGCCTTGGCGCCACGGGCGAAGACCGCGACGCGCACCGACTTGCCGGTGCCGTTGGGCAGCGAGACCACGCCGCGCACCATCTGGTCGGCGTGGCGCGGATCGATGCCGAGGTTCATCGAGATCTCGACCGTCTCGTCGAACTTGGCCTTGGCGCCGGCCTTGACCAGCTTGACCGCCTCGTCGAGCGCGTAGGTCTTCTCGCGATTGACGCCCTCGGACGCCTTCTTGTAGCGCTTGCCGTGCTGCGACATGGCTTACCCCACCACCTTGACGCCCATGGAGCGGGCGGAGCCGGCGATCTGCGCCACCGCGGCGTCGATCGTGTGGCAGTTGAGGTCGGGCATCTTCTCCTTGGCGATGGCTTCCATCTGCGCCCGGGTGATCTGGCCGACGGTCTGCGTGCCGGTGGTCTTGGCGCCCGACTCGATGCCGATCGCCTTCTTGATGAAGTAGCTCACCGGCGGCGTCTTGGTGACGAAGGTGAAGCTGCGGTCCTGGAACACGGTGATGACCACCGGGATCGGCATGCCCGCTTCCATCTTCTGCGTGCGCGCGTTGAACTGCTTGCAGAATTCCATGATGTTGACGCCCTGCTGACCGAGCGCGGGGCCGATCGGCGGGGACGGGTTGGCCTTGCCAGCCGGCACCTGCAGCTTGACGTAGGCTTGGATCTTTTTAGCCATTCTTGCCCCTCCTTGAGGCGGCGCGGTACGGCCATGGCTCGGCCTCCCGCACCCTATGCGACGGTCAAGTCCTTGATCCAAAAGGATTCCTGGACAGAACCGATTTCATGAGAAAAGGCCGGCACATGGCCAGCCCTCTCAAGGGCGCGGGGTTTAGCAAACAACCCGGCGCCCTACAACCCCGATTCTAAAGGCCCGATATGGGCCCGGATCAGATCTTTTCCACTTGCGCGTAGTCGAGTTCGACGGGGGTCGACCGGCCGAAGATCGAGACCGCGACCTTGAGGCGGGCCCGCTCCTCGTCCACGTCCTCGACCGTTCCGTTGAACGAGGCGAACGGGCCGTCGGCCACCTTCACCTGCTCGCCGATCTCGAAGCTGACGGCGGGCTTGGGGCGCTCGACGCCCTCCTGGACCTGCTTGAGGATGCGGCTGGCCTCGGCGTCGGAGATCGGCACCGGCTTGCCGCGGCCGCCGCCGCCCAGGAAGCCCGTTACCTTGGCCGTGTTCTTGACCAGGTGCCAGGAGTCGTCGGTCAGGTCCATCTTCACCAGGACGTAGCCCGGGAAGAACTTGCGCTCGGTGTTCACCTTGGCGCCGCGGCGCACCTCGACGACCTCCTCGGTCGGCACGATGACCTCGGTGATCTCCTCGTCGAGGCCCTTCTTTCCGGCCTGTTCGCGGATCGACTGGGCGACCTTGTTCTCGAAGCCCGAGTAGGCGTGAACGACGTACCAGCGATGAGCCATTTCAGGAAACCCCGAGCAGCAGCTTCACGACGAAGCCGATGATCTTGTCGGCCACCAGAAAGAACAACGCCGCGATCACGACGAAGATGAAGACCATGCCGGTGGTGATCATGGTCTCGCGTCGGGTCGGCCAGGTGACCTTGGCCACCTCGGCGCGGACCTCACGGACGAACTCGATGGGATTCTTCGTCATGACTCGCTGTTCTTCGAAAAACTGGCAGGAGTGGAGGGACTCGAACCCCCGGCCCTCGGTTTTGGAGACCGATGCTCTACCAGCTGAGCTACACTCCTAAAGCGCCGTCCTTATATCACTTCACGACCTTGGTGACGACGCCGGCGCCGACGGTGCGGCCGCCCTCGCGGATGGCGAAGCGCAGGCCCTCGTCCATCGCGATCGGCTGGATCAGCTCCACCACCATCCGCGCGTTATCGCCCGGCATCACCATCTCCGTGCCCTCCGGCAACGTCACCACGCCCGTCACGTCGGTCGTGCGGAAGTAGAATTGCGGCCGGTAGTTGGTGAAGAACG
>CAYTFW010000261.1:0-5354 GCA_964437145.1 uncultured Rhizobiaceae bacterium | reverse complement strand
AAGCCCCTCATCCGCCCTTCGGGCACCTTCTCCCCGCCTGCGCGGGGAGAAGGAGCGATTGCCCCGACTCGACGCCCCTGATGCGTGGTGATAAGGAGGCGCCGACCGCGACCCGCACGGTGCGAGCGCGGCCCAGACCCGAACGCATGACCGAGACCACCCAGCCGACCGAGGCCGCGCCGCGCCGTAAGCTCTTCATCCGCACCTATGGGTGCCAGATGAACGTCTACGATTCGCAGCGTATGGCCGACCTGCTGCGGCCGCTCGGCTACGCGCCGACCGAGACGCAGGACGACGCCGATATGGTGGTGCTCAACACCTGCCATATCCGCGAGAAGGCCTCGGAGAAGGTGTTCTCCGAGCTCGGCCGTCTGCGCCTGCGGCGCGAGGAGCGGCGCGCCGAGGGCGCCGATCTGGTGGTCGCCGTCGCCGGCTGCGTCGCGCAGGCCGAAGGCGAGGAGATCCTGCGCCGCGCACCCATGGTCGACATCGTCGTCGGCCCGCAGGCCTACCACCGCCTGCCCGAGATGGTGGCCCGCGCGGAACGCGCCGCCGGTGCGCGCCGCGGCGGTCGCGGCGCCGGCGTGCTCGACACCGAATTCCCGGCCGAGCCCAAGTTCGACTTCCTGCCGGCGCCCAGCGCGGTGACCGGCGGTTCCGCCTTCCTGTCGATCCAGGAGGGTTGCGACAAGTTCTGCACCTTCTGCGTCGTGCCCTACACAAGAGGCGCGGAGTATTCGCGGCCGGCCGCCGCGATCCTCGCCGAGGCGCGCGGCCTGGTGGCGGCAGGCGCGCTCGAGCTCACCCTGCTGGGCCAGAACGTCAACGCCTGGCATGGCGAGGCGCCAGACGGTTCAACCTGGAATCTCGCGCGGCTGATCCGCGCCCTGGCCGAGATCGATGGCGTGCGCCGGCTGCGCTACACCACCTCGCATCCGCGCGACATGGACGACGCGCTGATCGCCGCCCATCGCGACGTGCCGGCGCTGATGCCCTATCTGCACCTGCCGGTGCAGTCCGGCTCGGATCGTGTGCTCGAGGCGATGAACCGCCAGCACGGCCGCGACCTGTTCCTGCGCATCGTCGAGAGGCTGCGCGTCGCGCGTCCGGACATCGCGCTGTCGTCGGACTTCATCGTCGGCTTCCCCGGCGAGCGCGACGCGGATTTCGACGACACGATGCGGCTGATCCAGGAGGTCGGCTTCGCCTCGGCCTTCTCCTTCAAGTACAGCGCGCGGCCCGGCACGCCGGGCGCGGCGATGGCCGAGCAGATTCCTGAGACGGTCAAGGAGGCGCGGCTGGCGGCGCTGCAATCGTTGCTGCGCGCACAGCAGACCGCGTTCAACGAGGCCACCGCGGGCAGGACGGTCGAAGTGCTGTTCCAGGAGCGCGGCCGGCGCGAGGGCCAGCTGATCGGCAAGTCGCCCTGGCTGCAATCGGTCCACGCCCAGGCGCCGGAGCGGCTGATCGGCCGTCTGGTCGAGGTGCGCGTCACCAGCGGCCATGCCAACAGCCTCGCTGGCGAGGTGTCGCAGATAGCTCCCTCTCCCCGCAGGCGGGGAGAGGGTCGGGGTGAGGGGGAGTCGCGAGTTGCGCAGGGCGATTGTGCGCCACCTGCCGCAGCCCCTCACCCCAACCCTCTCCCCGCAGGCGGGGAGAGGGAGGAAGACGCCAAGCGCCATAGCCCTGGGGTGGCGGCGTGAGCGACGACAGCCCGCAGCGCGGCAACGACGTGCGCCGCATCACCCTCGACGACAACGCGCTGCTGCAGACCCTGGTCGGCCAGCACGACCGCAACCTCGTGCGCGTCGAGCAGCTCATGGGCGTGCGCATCGACAGCCGCGGCAATCAGCTGGCCATCGCCGGCGCCAGCGACTCGGTCGCGCAGGCCAGCGCGGCGATCAGCGCGCTCTACGAACGCCTGCGTCGCGGCCAGACGGTCGAGGCCGGCGACGTCGACGCCGCCGTGCGTTTCGCCCAGGTCGGCGGCGGCGCGGCCGCGGGCGATGCCGTGACCATCCGCACCCGCAAGCGCGTGATCCAGCCGCGCACGCCGACGCAGCGCGACTATGTCGAGGCGATCCGTGACCGCGATCTGGTGTTCGGGCTGGGGCCCGCCGGCACCGGCAAGACCTATCTCGCCGTCGCCATGGCGGTGTCGATGTTCACGGCGGGCAGCGTCGAGCGCATCATCCTGTCGCGCCCGGCGGTCGAGGCCGGCGAGCGGCTGGGCTTCCTGCCCGGCGACCTCAAGGACAAGGTCGATCCCTATCTGCGCCCGCTCTACGACGCGCTGCACGACATGCTGCCGGCCGACCAGATCGACAAGCGGCTGGAATCGGGCGAGATCGAAGTGGCGCCGCTGGCCTTCATGCGCGGCCGCACGCTCGCCCATGCTTTCGTCATCCTCGACGAGGCGCAGAACACCACGGCGATGCAGATGAAGATGTTCCTCACGCGCCTCGGTGAGGGCTCGCGCATGGTGATCACCGGCGATCTCAGCCAGATCGACCTGCCGCCGGGCGTGCCGTCGGGCCTGCGCGACGCGATCGACACGCTGAACGGCGTTGAAGGCGTGCGCTTCGTCAATTTCAGCGATCGCGACGTGGTGCGCCACGACCTCGTCGCCCGCATCGTACGCGCCTACGACGCACGCGACCGCCGCCGCGCCGCCGGCCAACCGACGACGTGATAATCGACGTCGAGGTTCTCGATCCGCGCTGGCTTGAGGCGTTGCGCACGGCGCGCGCGATCTGCCGCCGCGCGGCACAAGCCGCCATCGACGGCAGCGGCAAGCGCCTGCCTGATCACGCCTCCGTCGTCGTGGCACTCGACAGCGACGCCGCCGTGCGCCGTCTCAACCGCACCTATCGCGGCAAGGACAAGCCGACCAACGTTCTGTCATTCCCTGGCGACAAGCCGTTTCTCGGCGACATCGTGCTGGCCCGCCAGACCGTGCTGCGCGAGGCACGCGAACAGGGCAAGCGGCCGGCCGATCACCTCACCCACCTTGTGATTCACGGCACGCTGCACCTGCTCGGTTACGATCACGAGCGGAGCGAGCGACAGGCGCGGCGAATGGAAATGCTGGAGACTCGACTGCTCGCCGCGATGGGAATCACCGATCCCTACGCTTGATCTCTTCCCTTCTCCCCGCGAAGGCGGGGAGAAGGGAAGATCAGCTCATCGCCAAGGACGTCTTGCGCTTGGGCGGCGGGAAGGCGCGGTCGAGGTCGGCGAGATCGGCCTCGGTGAGCTTGACCTTCAGCGCGCCGAAATTCTCGCTGACCCGCGCGCGATCGGCGGATTTCGGGATCGCCACCATGCCCTCCTGGCGCAGCAGCCAGGCCAGCGCGATCTGCGCCGGCGTGGCGCCGTGGCGCTCGGCGATCGTCTTCAGCGTGGCGTGGCGCAGCAGCGGGCCCTGGTCGAGCGGCGAATAGGCCATGATCGGGATGCGGTGCTGGCGCTGCCAGGGCACGAGGTCGTATTCGATGCCGCGGCGCGCCAGGTTGTACATGACCTGGTTGGTGCCGCAGCGCCCGCCATCGAGCGCGGCCCATTCCTCCATGTCGTCGCGGTCGAAATTGCTGACGCCGTAGTCCTTGATCTTGCCGTCGCGGCGCAGGCGCTCGAAGCCCTCGAGCGTCTCGGCGAACGAATGCTGGCCGCGCCAGTGCAGCAGGTAGAGATCGATGCGGTCGGTCTTCAGCCGCTTGAGGCTGCGCTCGCAGGCCGCCACCGTGCCCAGCTTCGAGGCGTTGTGCGGATAGACCTTGCTGACGAGGTAGATCGCGTCGCGCTTGCGGCCCTGCAGCGCGTCGGCGATAGCCTCCTCGGCGACGCCCTCGCCATACATCTCCGCCGTGTCGATCATCGGGTAGCCGATGTCGATGGCGTGGGCGATGGCGTCGGTCTCCTGCTTGCGCCGGGAGCGTTCGTTGCCCATGCGCCAGGTGCCGAGGCCAAAGGCCGGCATGGTCGCGCCCGACGGCAAGGTCACGCTGGGAATGGCGCTCATATGTGGAACTCCAGGCGGTCGCCCGGATCGCTCTTCACGCCACGCTCGCGCGCGTCGCGGCAGAGATCCTCGATGGTGATGGCGTCGAGCTTGCTCATCAGCTCCTCGCGCAGGCGATGCCAGGTCGGCCACACCACCTCGTGCGCCAACGCCGATCCCGTATCGTCGTCCGGCTCGGTCTCCGCCTCCAGGGTACGCACGACGCGGATGATCTCGCCCAGCGTGATCAGGCGGCGTTCGCGGCCCAGCTTGTAGCCGCCGCGCGGGCCGCGCTTGCCGGCGAGGATGCCGGCGCGCACCAGGTGCTGCAGCACCTGCTCGAGATAGCGCTTGGGAATCTTCTGCCGACGCGTGATGTCGCCGCTGCGCACCGGCGCCTCGCCGGCGTTGAAGGCGACATCGAGCACCGCCTCGATGGCGAACATCGTCTTCTTGCTGAGGCGTGGCACGGCGTCGGCCTCCCTCAGCTCTTCAGCCCGGTGGAGCCGAAGCCGCCGGCGCCACGCGCGCTTTGCGGCAGCGCGTCGACCTCGTCCCAGGCGGCGCGCGCATGGCGGGCGATCACCATCTGGGCGATGCGCATGCCGCGCGTGATGGTGAACGGCTCCGGGCTGAGATTGACGAGAATGACGCCGACCTCGCCGCGATAGTCGGCGTCGACGGTGCCCGGGGCGTTGGCGACGGTGACTCCGTTCTTGGCCGCCAGCCCGGACCGCGGTCGGACCTGCGCCTCCCACCCTGATGGCAACGCGATGGCCAGGCCGGTGGGCACGATGGCCCGGCCCAGCGAAGGCAGCACGAGATCCGACGTGACCGCCGCCAGCAGATCCATGCCGGCGGCCTGGTCGGTGGCGTAGGCCGGCAGCGGCAGGTCGGCCGCGTGCGGCAGGCGCGTCACCGCGACACGCACATCGGCTCCCGCCACCACGCTCAGATCCCCGTCAGCCATGCCCCCAACTCCATCCCAATCTCAGGAAGCGGCCACTGCACCGCCCGTGCCAAAGTGACGAACCACGCGGCGCGCGAGCTCTTCCGCCACCGCACCTTTCGCCAGGGTCGGCCAGGCTTCGACACCCGACGCCGTCACGAGATGTACCGTGTTGCGATCCCCGCCGAAGGTACCCGTGGCCGGTGACACGTCGTTGGCGACGATCCAGTCGCAACCCTTGCGCTCGCGCTTGGCTACGGCGTTGGCGACGACGTTCTCGGTCTCGGCGGCGAAACCCACCACGAGCGCCGGGCGCTGCGGCCCGGACGCGGCGAGGCTCGCCAGGATGTCGGGGTTGGGCACCAGCTCGAGCGCCGGCGGCGCCGCGCCGGGCACTTTCTTCAG
>CAYTFW010000260.1:0-5416 GCA_964437145.1 uncultured Rhizobiaceae bacterium | reverse complement strand
GCGCCACCTTCCCCCCTCCGGGGGAAGGTAGGAGGTCACTCAGAACGGAATGTCGTCGTCGAGGTCGCTCTTGCCGCCGCGCGCGGCGGGGCGGGCCGAGGCGGCGCGCGCGCCGCCACCGTTGCCGCCACCATCGTAGACACCGCCGTCGTCATCGGCGCCTTCGCCCATGCCGCCGCCGCGGCTGTCGAGCAGGGTCAGCGTGCCGCCGAAGCGCGGCACCACGACCTCGGTCGTGTAGCGCTCCTGGTTGTCCTTGTCGGTCCATTTGCGGGTGGCGAGCTGGCCCTCGAGATAGACCTTGGAGCCCTTGCGCAGGTATTTCTGCGCGATCTCGCCCAGCTTGTCGTTGAAGATCACCACGCGGTGCCACTCGGTGCGCTCCTTGCGCTCGCCCGAGGCCTTGTCGCGCCAGTTCTCCGACGTCGCGACCGACATGTTCACCACCATGCCGCCGCTGGGCATGTTGCGGACCTCGGGGTCACGGCCGAGGTTTCCGATCAGAATCACCTTGTTCACACTGCCGGCCATGACGGCCTCCTTTCGGCTTTCCCGGAGCGGCGGGGACCGCTCCTACCTCACGCGCCAGAACATAGCGCGAACACTTGTGGATAATCTACTGGTTTCCGGACGCGGCCCCGGACCGCGCGGGCGCACCCTCGCCGATCCTCAGGCGCGAGTCACGGTGCATAACCCAACCGCGTCTCGCATGATTTCCCATCACCCCTAGGTGCGATTTCCGCGGTTGTCGCGGCGTCCGGGAGCGGCCACAGACGCGGCCCATGACCAGTAGTACCGCCCCGCTTACCCGCGCTCAGATTGTCGCCGTGCTCGTCGGCGCCGCCGTGATGCTCACGCTCAGCATGGGCATGCGCCAAAGCCTCGGCCTGTTCATGCCGCCGATGGTGCGCGACCTGCAGCTCTCGGCGGCCGATTTCACCTTGGCCTTGGCAGTGCAGAACGCGGTGTGGGGCGTCACCCAGCCGATGATCGGCCCCTGGGTCGATCGCTATGGCGTGCGCTGGATCGCCTTGATCGGCGGCGCGATCTATGTCGGCTCGATCGCGCTGATGGTGTGGGGCGGCTCGCTGCTGACATTGATCCTCGGCGCCGGCGTCGGCATCGGCGTCGCGCTGTCCTGCACCGCCTTCGCCACCGCGCTCAACGCCACCACGCGCAGCGTCTCGCCGGCGCGGCGCGGGCTGGCGGTCGGCATCGTCTCCGCCGCCGGCTCGTTCGGCACCTTGCTCTGCGCGCCGTTCGCGCAGGCGATGATGCAGGCCTTTGATTGGCGCATGGCGCTGCTGGGCTTCCTAGCGCTCGCCATCGCCATCCTGCCGGCGGCCTTCGCCACCGGCATCGCCGACCGCGTGCCCGTCGCCGCGCCCGCCGACCGCGCGCTCAGCCTGCGCGAGGCGCTGGTCGAGGCCGGCGGTCACCGCGGCTATGTGGTGATGACCATCGCCTTCTTCGTCTGCGGGCTGCAGCTGGTGTTCATCACCACGCATCTGCCGACCTATCTCGCCACCTGCGGCATCGATCCGATGATCGGCGCGCAGGCGCTGGCGCTGATCGGCGCCTTCAATATCGCCGGCTCCTTCCTGTTCGGCTGGCTGTCGGACCGCTACTCCAAGCGCCTGCTGCTGGCGATCATCTACCTCGTGCGCACGGCGGTGTTCGGCCTGTACTTCGCGCTGCCGCCGACGCCGCTCTCGACCCTGCTGTTCGCCGCCGCGATGGGGCTGACCTGGCTGGGCGTGGTGCCGCTGGTCAACGGGCTGATCGCGCAGATCTTCGGCCTGCGCTTCATGGCGACGCTCTACGGCATCACCTTCTTCAGCCACCAGCTCGGCTCGTTCCTCGGCGCCTGGGGCGGCGGGCTGCTCTACGACTGGGGCGGCAACTACGACCTCGCCTGGAAGATCGGCGTCGTCATCGGCCTGATCGCCGGCACGATGCAGCTCTTGATGGACGAGCGGCCCACGGCGCGCATGGCGGCACAGCCAGCCTGAGGACGCACCGCAGCGCGGCTTGTCCTTCGATTTCACATGTCGAGATTGCTGTCCGTGGGGTGGTCACGCGACTCCGCGCGGCCCTACACTTCGCGCCATGTCGACCCCATTCCATAGCGAGCTCGTCTCGCGCCGGCAGGCCTATGCCCTCCTCGGCGGCGCCGCGCTGATGATGACCATCGCCATGGGCATGCGTCAGAACATCGGCCTGTTCCAGAAGCCGGCGGCCGACGGGCTGGGCATCGCCGTCGCCGATTTCGCCTTCGCGGTCGCCGTGCAGCAGGTCGCCTGGGGCGTCACGCAGCCTTTCGCCGGCATGCTGGCCGACCGCTTCGGCACGCGCTGGGTCGCCATCGCCGGCAGTGTGATGTTCATCCTCGGCCTCTATCTCGCCGCCACCGCGACCAGCGCGCTGCACATCACCCTCGGCGTCGGCGTGCTGATCGGCACGGCGCTTTCCTGCACCAGCTCGAGCATCACCGCCAATATCGCCGCACGCGTGGTCGTGCCGCAGCGCCGCACCTTGGCCTTCGGCATCGTCGGCGCCGCCGGCTCCGTGGGCAGCCTGCTCACCGCCCCGCTGGCGCAGTACATGCTGAGCACCGACGGCTGGCGCGCCGGCCTGTGGGCCTTCGCCATCCTCGGCCTGTCGATGCTGCCCGCCGCGTTCATCGGCGGCGGCGCCGACCGCCTGCCCAACGGCACGGCGGCCGACCGCCAGCTCACCATAGGCGGTGCGCTCACCGAAGCGCGCAGCCATGGCGGCTTCGTGATCATGGCCTGCGCCTATTTCGTCTGCGGCCTGCAGCTCGTCTTCCTCACCACGCATCTGCCGACCTATCTCGCGAGCTGCGGCATGGACGGCGCCTATTACGGCGCGATGGCGCTGATGCTGATCGGCGGCTTCAACATCCTGAGTTCCTGGGGCGCCGGTTGGCTGGGCGACCGCTTCCCCAAGCGCTACCTGCTGGGTGGTCTCTACCTGTCGCGCTCGGCCGTGCTGGCGCTCTATTTCATGATCCCGCCGACGCCCGCCACGACGCTGATCTTCGCCGCCGTCATGGGCATTCTGTGGCTGGGCGTGATCCCGCTGGTCAACGGCCTGGTCGTGCAGATCTTCGGCCTGCGCTACCTCTCGACCATCACCGGCTTCGCCTTCCTGAGCCACCAGGCCGGCTCCTTCCTCGGCGCTTGGGGCGGCGGCTATCTCTACGACCTGATGGGCAATTACGACACGGCGTGGAAGATCGGCGTGCTGATCGGACTCATCGCGGGGACGGCGCAGCTGCTGATGAACGACAAGCCGACGGCGCGCGTGGCGGCGCAGGGCGCGGCGGCGTAGCGGAATCATTGCGCGTGGCTTAAACTGTCGGGATGAGCGGCCCGCTAAAGGTCAAGATCACGAAAATTGGCGACTCGGTTGGAATTGTTCTGCCGGAGGAAGTTGTCACGCGCCTCAAGATCGCAAAGGGCGACACACTCACCCTGACCGAGACGTCGAACGGCTACGAGCTCACCTACGAAGACGAGTTCGAGGATGTAATGGCTGCAGCGCGCAAGGCTGCGCGAAAGTACCGCAACACGCTGCGAGAGCTGGCCAAGCGGTAGCTACGCGGCGAGTTCACCCATCGCGACGCGGCGTCCCAGGCACTTGGAAGAGCCATAACCGCCCACCATCTGTGGACAACCTCCACAACAAGAACATGGCGCGAACGGCGGTGGCACGGATAATGCGCGTCCGGTTCGACCACCCCCCTCGCGCGTTCAGTGCCCAATGTCCAAGAACCAGCCCGCCTTTCGCAGCCTCGCCGAACCCAGCCGCTTCATCAGCGTGCGCGGCGCGCGCGAGCATAACCTTAAGAACATCGACGTCGACCTGCCGCGCGACCGGCTGATCGTGATCACTGGCCTGTCGGGCTCCGGCAAGTCCTCGCTCGCCTTCGACACGATCTACGCCGAGGGCCAGCGGCGCTATGTCGAGAGCCTGTCTGCCTATGCCCGGCAGTTCCTCGAGCTGATGCAGAAGCCCGACGTCGATTCGATCGAAGGGCTCTCGCCGGCGATCTCGATCGAGCAGAAGACGACCTCGCGCAACCCGCGCTCGACCGTCGGCACGGTCACCGAGATCTACGACTATCTGCGCTTGCTCTACGCGCGCGTCGGCATCCCCTACTCGCCGGC
Source organism: uncultured Rhizobiaceae bacterium (assembly GCA_964437145.1). Taxonomy (GTDB): domain Bacteria; phylum Pseudomonadota; class Alphaproteobacteria; order Reyranellales; family Reyranellaceae; genus JAFAZJ01. Next base: position 1,223 of record CAYTFW010000260.1, on the reverse strand, counting down.
CACCGGCCTACCGATCGAGAGCCAGACCGTCTCGCAGATGGTCGACCGCATCAAGGCGATGCCCGAGGGCACGCGGCTCTATCTGATGGCGCCGGTGGTGCGCGGGCGCAAGGGCGAGTACCGCAAGGAGCTGGCGGAGTGGCGCAAGCGCGGCTTCCAGCGCGTCAAGGTCGGCGGCAAGCTCTACGAGATCGACGACGCGCCCACGCTTGACAAGAAGTACAAGCACGACATCGACGTCGTGGTCGACCGCATCGTCGTGCGCCCCGACCTCGGCAACCGCATCGCCGATTCGCTGGAGACGGCGCTGGAGCTGGCCGAAGGCATCGCCGTGGCCGAGAACGCCGATGGCGGCGAGCGCACGATCTTCTCCGCCAAGTTCGCCTGCCCGGTATCAGGCTTCACCATCGAGGAAATCGAGCCGCGCCTGTTCTCCTTCAACGCGCCGCAGGGCGCTTGCCCGGCCTGCGACGGGCTGGGCGTAAAGATGTTCTTCGATCCCGATCTCGTCGTGCCCGACGACCGGCTGTCGCTGTCGGAGGGCGCGGTGGCGCCGTGGGCGGACTCCTCGTCGCAGTATTACGGCCAGACGCTGGAGAGCATCGCCAAGCACTTCAAGCAGAAGATGACCACGCCGTGGCGCGAGCTGCCGGCGAAGATGCGCGACGCCATCCTCAAGGGCAGCGGCAACGAGCCGATCGCCATGCGCTACGACGACGGCATCCGTCAGTACCAGACGACCAAGCCGTTCGAGGGCGTGATCCCCAACATGAATCGGCGCTGGAAGGAGACCGATTCCTCGTGGGTGCGCGAGGAGATGGAGCGCTTCCAGAACGAGCACGCCTGCGAGGTCTGCAAAGGCGACCGCCTGAAGCCCGAGGCGCTGGCGGTGAAGATCGGCGGGCTGAACGTCAGCGAGGTCACGCGCTTCGGCATCGGTGACGCGGTGGAATGGTTCGCTGCGTTGCCGGCCAAGCTCAGCGCCAAGCAGCGCGAGATCGCCGCGCGCATCCTCAAGGAGATCAACGAGCGGCTGGGCTTCCTCAACAACGTGGGCCTGAGCTACCTCAATCTCAACCGATCCTCCGGCACGCTCTCGGGCGGCGAGAGTCAGCGCATTCGGCTGGCCTCGCAGATCGGCTCTGGCCTGACCGGCGTGCTCTACGTGCTCGACGAGCCCTCGATCGGCCTGCACCAGCGCGACAACGACCGACTGCTGCGCA
>CAYTFW010000259.1:0-5461 GCA_964437145.1 uncultured Rhizobiaceae bacterium | reverse complement strand
GCCCGGCGCTGATGGACGTCATCAGCGGCATCATCACCATGAACTTCTCCTCGTTGCCACCGGCGGTGGGCCAGATCAAGGCCGGCAAGCTGCGGGCGCTGGCGGTCACCGGCAGCAAGCGCGTCTCGGCGCTGCCCGATGTGCCGACGCTCGAGGAGCTCGGCATCAAGGGCGCGACGCTCAAGGGCTGGCACGGCGTCTTCGCGCCCAAGGGCACGCCGGTCGAGATCATCGACCGGGTCGAGCGCGACGTGAAGGCGGCGCTGAAGGATCCCAAGATGAAGAGCGCGCTCGACAAGGACGGGCTGGATTTCCCGCCTGACATGACGCGCCCGCAATTCGCCGACGCCGTGCGCAAGGAGCACGCCTTCTGGGGGTCGAAGCTCAAGGAGCTCGACATCAAGTTCGAGTAGTCGGCAACGCGGGCGGACGCCGCCCGGCCATAGACGCCGATGCGCGACGCTACTCGTCGCGCCGCGTGCGCTCCATGCGTTCGTGGCGCTCCTGCGCCTCGACGCTCAGCGTGGCGATCGGCCGGGCCTCGAGGCGCTTGAGCGCGATCGGCTCGCCGGTCTCCTCGCAGTAGCCGTAGGTGTTCTCGTCGATGCGCCGGATCGCCGAGTCGATCTTGGCGATCAGCTTGCGGAAACGGTCGCGGGTGCGAAGCTCGAGCGCCCTATCCGTTTCGGCCGTGGCCCGGTCGGCGAGGTCGGGCTGGGAGAGACTTTCTTCCTGAAGAGACGCCAGAGTCTGGTTCGATTCGTTGATCAGTTCCTGTTTCCATTTCAGCAGCTTCTGCTTGAAGTACTCCTGCTGAAGCGGATTCATGAACTGTTCGCGGTCCGTCGGCCGGTAACCCGGCGGCAGAGTCATCGACATACGCCATGCTCCTAGAGCGGGCCCTACGCGAGCCCGCTACTCGCCCCGAAAAAGCGCGCGGAATATAGAGGGCGAGGGTGGGAAAAAACAAGCGCCTACACGGCGGCGTCGCGACGGTTATCGTGCACCGCAGCAAAAACCGTAACCCTGAATTCATATAGGCGAATCAACGACCTGCGTCCGTCGTCGGGCTGATGGACATATTTTCAGTGAATCCCCAGACAGTCAGGCGCGCCGGTTCCCCTCGAGACCCAGAATGCGGTCGAGCGACCACGGGCCGGGCCCGCGTACGAGAATGAACAGCAGGATCGACAACCACAGCAGGTGCGAGGGGTAGTCCCGCCAGTAGATGCAGAACTGGATGAACAAGGTCATGCCGATCAGCGCCAGCGCCGAGAGCCGCGTGGCCAGGCCGGCGAGGATCAGCGCCGGCGCGCCCAGCTCGACCGAGGTCGCCAGCCACGCGCTCGCCTCGGCCGGCCATTGCGGGATACGCAGCAGCTCCTGGAAGAAGACCGGCACCGGCTCCTTGTCCTGCACGCTGAAGTACTCGTCGCGGAACAGGCCGGCGGCCTGCTCCATGTTCGCCGCCTTGAGCATGCCGGAGCGCCAGAACACGAAGAAGATGCCGACCCGCATCGCCAGCTGCAGCAGGGGCTGGGGAAACGCATCGAGGCGGCGCGTCAGGGCGAGATAGGCGGTCATGATCAGGGCTCCGGAGAAGCGAGCACGGCCAGGCCGAGAAGCCTCGGCAGCGCCGCGGTGAAATCAAACGCGGAATCGGCCACGCCGGCGAGCTCGACGGCGTCGGCCAGGCTGGTGTCGCCGTCGCAGGCCTCGAGCAACGCCCACTCGCCGCGCGACAGCGTGGCGAAGGCGGCATCGTCGTCGCGCTGGAAGACGACCAGCGCGACGCCGCCCGAGGCGAGATCGACCGGGCCGTCCTCATCGCCGCGCGCGATCGCCCAGATGCGGTCGACGGGATAGGGCGAGCGCAGCAGCGAGGCGCCGCCGCGCAGCCGAAGGCGCAGTTCACCCAGCGCCTCGGGCGCGACGGCGGCGAGGCGCACGGCACTCAGCGGCGTGCCGGCATCGGCGCCATAGGCGCGCGTCAGCGCCCAGTCGAGGCGCGCGGCGTCGGCCAGATAGACCAGCTCGCCCGTGCGCGCGTGTCGCTCGATGAAGTCGGCGAAGTCGGCGCCGTACTCGCTCAACACCGGCGCCGAAGGCGGCGTGACGGCGATGTAATCGCGCGCCAGGCCGCGGAAGAAGCCGTCGCCGACCAGCGCGTGCACGCTCGAGAAGGTCGCGGCCAGCGCCGTCGAGAGGCTGTCGAAGACGTGGTGGCGATAGATGCGCAGGCGCGCCTCGGCGCCGATCCGCGCGCCATCGACGTGGGCGGCGAGCGCGGGCGCGTCGCGGCCCAGGCAGACCGCGCGGAAGGCCGTCTGCAGATCGGCGAGCGACAGCGCGCTCATGCGGCCACGCCCATACGGACGGCGGCGCGCTCGCGATCGGCGCGCGCCGCCTCGTCGAGCAGGACGTCGAGTTCGGGCACGTCGGTGTCCCACTCGATCAAGGTCGGCCGGTCGCCGATGCGCTGGAGCGTCGCGCGCAACAGCGCCCAGACCGGCTCGGCGACGCGCGAGCCGTGGTCGTCGATCAGGATGGGCTCGCCGTCGGAGTCGTTGACCGCATGGCCGGCGAGATGGATCTCGCCGATCGCCTGTGACGGCAGCGCCGCGAGATAGGCCTCGGCGTCGAGCCGCATGTTCGAGCAGGTAACGTGGATGTTGTTGACGTCGCACAGCAGGCCGCAGCCGGTGCGCGCGACCAGGGCGGCGAGGAACTCGGCCTCGCCGATGGTCGAATGCGTGAAGCGCAGATACGACGATGGGTTCTCGACCAGCACGCGACGGCCCAGGCACTCCTGCAGCCGCTCGACGTTGCGGCGGACCACCTGCAGCGACTCTTCAGTGTAGGGCAGCGGCAACAGGTCGTTGAGATAGGCGCCGCCGGTCACGCTCCACGACAGGTGGTCGGAGACCAGGTCGGGCTGTAGCCGCTCGACCAGCGCCCTGACGCGCGCGAGATGCGCCGCGTCGAGCCCTTCGGCGCTGCCCAGTGACAGGCCGACCGCGTGCACGCTGAACCGGTAGTCGGCGCGCAGACGCTCGATGCGCCTGAGCGCCGGACCGCCGCCGAGATAGTTCTCGGCGTGAATCTCGAGGAAGCCGACGGCGGGCTTGCGCTCCGGCAGCTCCTCGAGGTGGCGCGCGCGCAAGCCGATGCCTGATGGCAGCGGCGGCGGCGCGCCCTTGGCCATGGCTGGACTACTTCGGTGCCGTCAGCGAGGCGCCGACGATCTTGGCGCAGGTGCCCTTGGGAACCGAGATCCAGGCGTCGGCCTGCTTGTCCTTCTTCGACGTGCCGGCGCACGACGAGTTCGCGGTCTGGCAGTCGTTCTGCCCGGCCTTGACGACGCCGTAGCACTTCTCGGTCTCGGCCTTGGCCTGCGCCAGCACGGTGCCCGGCAGGCCGATGGCGGCGGCGACGGCGGAAGCGATCAGCAGATGGGACGTTTTCATGGAAACCCTCCTGATTAGACGGGCGGAGCCTAGCGAGGAACCCGCCCGCGGCCGAATCAAGGTGCCTGAATTTCCCGTGAGGCGCATGCCATCGCCGGCTATCGCGACGATAGCTTGCTGTGAGGCGCACATCGACCCTCCCTCTCCCCGCTTGCGGGGAGAGGGTTGGGGTGAGGGGCTGCGTCGCGTGACGCACCGCTGTCGTGCGCAACCTGAGGCTCCCCCTCACCCCGCCCCTCTCCCCGCCTGCGGGGGGCGGGGGGAAGACACAGTTCCCGGGCGCGACGCGGAAACCGATGAGGTCGACGCGGAAATCCTGGGTGCCGCGGTTGCGCATGGCCGAGCGCACCAGGCGCGGCTCGCTGACCCAGCCGCCGCCGCGGGCGATACTGAGCTTGCAATCGCCCTTGTCCCACACCGCGCCGTTGGCTGGCGCGCCGACATAGCTCGCGTTCCAGCAATCGGCGACCCATTCCCAGGCGTTGCCCATCATGTCGAACAGGCCGAAGGCGTTGGGCTCGAACTTGCCCGCCGGCGCGGTGAAGACGTAGCCATCCGTGCACAGGAACATCTTGGCCGGATCGCGCGCCTGCCTGGTCTGCGCCGCGCGCGTCTCGTCGGCGACGTTGGCGTAGCGACAGGCCTCCTCGCGCGTGTCGCCCCAAGGCCGTGCGGTCAGCGTGCCGGCGCGCGCGGCGTATTCCCATTCGGCTTCCGAAGGCAGCCGGTAGCTCTTGCCGGTGAGCTTTTTCAGCCAGTCGACATAGGCCAGCGCGTCCTTCCAGCTGACGCAGACCACGGGGTGATCGTCGGTCTGCTCGAAGCCGGGATTACGCCAGTCACGATCGGCCTTCTCGGATGGCCGACCGTCGGGCCCCAGGCCGACGCAGGCCTTGCCGACGACATACCCCGTGGCCTGCACGAATGCGGCGAACTGCCCACGCGTCACCTCGGTACGGCCCAGCGCGAAGCCCTGATCGATGGCGACGCGGCGCTGCGGCTCGGCGCGACCGCGATTGTCCGATGGCGTGCCTTCGCGCTCCTCCTCGCCCGGCGCGGCGCCCATCATGAAGGTGCCGGTGGGGATCGGCACCATCTCGGGACAGGTCGGGCAATCGCGAAACGCCTGCTGCGCGGCGAGCGGGCCCGCCCAGAGCAGACCGGCCACGATCAGCGACCATGCAACAGCGCGCATCCTGTATCCCATGACCCTCAAATTCCCTGCGCTCGCGATTCTGCCGCGCGCGCGACGCGACGTCCACGCCCTCAACGCAACAACGCCTCGGCGCGCGCGAGGTCGGCGGGGGTGTTGACGTTGAGGAAGGGATCACTGGCGCGGCGCGGCCAATCCAAGGTCGCGAAGTCGTGGCGACGCGCGAAAGCCTCGATCGAGCGCACGCCCTCCTCGGTCACCGCTTGGCGCAGCGCGTCGAGCAACTCGACGCGCCAGATGGCGATGGCGTGATGCGTGCGGCCGCGATAGCGCACCGCCAGCACGTCGGCCTCGGGCACATGCATGTGGCCGGCGAGATAGACGGTGAGGTCCTCGGGCAACAGCGGCACGTCGGACGGCACGGTCAGCAGCCACGACGCGGCGGGATGATGCCGGCGCATCCACTCCAGCGCGGCCAGCACGCCGGCAAGCGGTCCCGGGCGCCGCCCGTCGGCATCGCGCGGCAGCGAGTCGAGCACCACAGGCGCGTCGAAGCCGCGCCACGGTCCGGCCTCGCCATGCGCGCTCAGCACCAGGTCCATGACCTGCGGCCGCAGGCGGTCGATGACATGCGCCAGCATCGGCCGGCCGGCCAGCGGGCGCAGCGGTTTGGGTGGCCCCGCGCCCATGCGGCGGCCCTCGCCACCCACCAGCACAGCGCCGATCAGGCCGCCGACGCGGACGGGTCGGGCGATGGCGGGATGGATGCGCGGCATCGTTTGATTATAGTCTCCTGGGAGCGCCGGCGTCCCGCCGGCTCATATCGAACGCTATGCGACAC
>CAYTFW010000258.1:0-5484 GCA_964437145.1 uncultured Rhizobiaceae bacterium | reverse complement strand
CTCATCCGCCTCGCTGCGCTCGGCACCTTCTCCCCGCCTTCGCGGGGAGAAGGGAAGGCGTCCATGTGTGATAGCCCTGCAGTCAACCGCGACACCAGGCAGGCTTGCGCTTCTCGACGAAGCTGGCGAGGCCTTCGGCGGCCTCGTCGGTTTGTCGCTTGGCGGCGTGCTCGCGAACCAGCGCCGCGACGGTGTCGGCGTCGAGCAGAGACCGCGCCACCTTCAGGCTGCGCCGCTTGGTCTGCTGGGTCGCGTCCGGCGCGTTCAGCAGGATGGCGTCGACGATCCGTGCGCCGGCCGCCTCGAGCTGGTCGGCCGGTACCACCTCGTGCGCCAGGCCGATCCGCCGCGCCTCCTGCGCGTCGAAGCGCTCGCCGGTCAGCGCGTAGCGGCGCACCTGCCGTACGCCCATGGCGTCGACGAGCTGCGGGATGATGATGCCCGCCATCAGGCCCCAGCGCGTTTCGCTGATGGCGAAGAAGGCGTCCTCGGCGGCGACGACGACATCGCAGGCGGCGGCGATGCCCGTGCCGCCGCCGATGCAGGCGCCACGGATCAGCGCCACGGTCGGGCAGGGCGCCTCGTTCAGCCGGCGCACGGCTTCGGCGGTCACCAGCGAGGCGCGCTCGTTGGCGTCGTCGTCCTGGCTGCGCACCGCGCGCACCCATGCGAGGTCGGCGCCGGCCTGGAAGTGCCGGCCGCTGCCGCGCAGCACCACGGCGCGCAGATCGGCCTGGCGCTCCAGCGCGTCGAGCGCGCGCAGCAGGCCATCGAGCAGCGCGCCGTCATAGGCGTTGTTCACCTCGGGCCGATTGAAGGTCACGGACGCGACGCCGCGCGCGTCCACGGTCAGCAGCACAGGATTCTCGGCCATCGACACACTCCCCTCGGCCGCGCCATCGTAGCCTCCTGGACCGGAAAGGAATGAGAAGAATGCGGTTATCGCGCGCCCGCGTGCTGGCGTTCGTGTCGCAGGCGCTGCCGATCGCCGGCCTCGGCCTGCCGATCGTGATCTACCTGCCGCCGTTCTACGCCGAGGAGCTCGGCCTGGGGCTTACGGCGGTGGGCTCGATCTTCATGATCACGCGCTTCTTCGACGTCGCCATCGATCCCGCCTTCGGCCTGTTCGCCGACCGCCGCGGCACGCGCTGGGGCCGGCGCAAGCCGTGGATCGCCGCGGCGATCCCGATCCTCGCCATCAGCGTCTGGATGATCTTCCTGCCCTCGGGCACGGTCAGCGGCACCTATCTGCTGATCTGGCTGCTGATCCTCTATGTCGGCTGGACCTTCGCCACCATCTCGATCCTGGCCTGGAGCGCCGAGCTCGCCACCGATTATGACGCGCGCACCCGCCTGCAGGGCGCCTATCAGGCGATGCTGATGATCGGCCTGATCGCCGTGCTGGCGGTGCCGGCGATCTACGAGGCCAACGGCATCGCCTCGCTGCGCGAGAAGATGCGCGGCGTCGGCATCTTCATCATCGTCCTGCTGATCCCGACCTTCCTCGCCGCGCTCGCCTGGGTGCCCGAGGTGCCGGTCACCGAACGCGCGCATGTCGACTGGCGCGGCGTGCTGGCGGCGCTGTGGCGCAGCCGGCCGCTGCGCCGCCTGCTGCTGGCCGATCTGCTGATCGGCCTGTCGAGCGGCGTATCAGGGTCGCTGGTGATCTTCGTGATCAAGGACGCCTTCGCGCTGGGCCAGCGCTCTGGCCTGCTGATGCTGGCGTACTTCGTCGCCGGCTGCCTGGCGATCCCGCTCTGGGTGAAGCTCGGTGCGAAGTTCGAGAAGCACACCACCTTGATCTGGGCCCAGCTCTACAGCGTCGTGCTGCTGCCGGTGTTCTTCCTGCTGACCCCTGGCAATTTTACGATGGCGCTGGTCGTGCTGGTGCTGTTCGGCCTGCCCTACGCCTCGCATCGCTTCCTGATGAAGGCGATGATGGCCGACATCACCGACGAGGATCAGGTCACCACCGGCCGCATGCAGGCCGGCGTCTATTTCTCGCTGCTCGCCAGCACCGAGAAGATCGGCCTGGCGCTGGCGGTGGGCGTGACCTACGCGGTGCTCGATTGGGTCGGCTTCAAGACCGGCGTCGCCAACGACAAGGCGGCGATCAATGGCCTGCTCTGGGTCTTCGTGGCGCTGCCCACAGTGCTGCACATCCTGTGCGCGCTCGCACTCTGGCGCTTCCCGCTCGGCCGCGAACGCCAACGCGCGCTGCGGCGGCAGATCGAAGGCGCCGGCGCCTAGTCCCGATCCGGCGCGCCGAGGGGGAAGTAGTGGCGGTAAGGCCGGCCGCCGTCCACCGCCCGCGCCACCGAGGGTCGGGCGAGCAAGCGGGCGCGATAGGCCTTGAGGTTCGTGAACCGCGCCGGAATTTCGTGGGTCCAATCCGCGTAGAACAGCGAGGGCGCGGCCGCGCAGTCGGCGAGGGTGAAGGTGTCCCCTACGGCCCAGGTTCGAGCGGCCATGCGCTCGTCCAGCCAGGCGTAGATGGTTTCCAGCATGGTCCGGGCCTCATTGACCCCGTATGGGTCGCGGTCGGCCTCAGGGCGCAACACGTCCCAAACGAACTTGCCCTGGGGCGTCATGACGTAGTTGTCGAACACCCGGTCCATCATCCGCGCCTCCACAGCCAGGTCCAGATCGGCCGGGATCAGCGCGACAGGACCAGGATGGCGGGCGGCGAGGTGTTCGATGATGGCCGTGGCCTCCAGCACCGTGCGGCCGTCCTCGACCAGGATGGGGAACTTGCGGATCGGCCACAAGGCGGCGAAGCGGGCGTTGTTGTCCGGCTCGTCGGGAGCGATGGCGCGGAAGGTGAAGGGTGTCTCGTTCTCGTAGAGGGCGATGAGCGCCTTCTGGGTGTAGGACGAGAACGGGTGGCCGAAGATCTCGATGGTCATGCGAAGGCCTTCCGCGCGCGGCCTTCGAGCATGGCCGACAGGGTTATGGGCAGAGGTCACTATTATAGCATTTGGTTAAATAATGAAGAAGTCATAAGGGGGGTCGACTTCCCATGGCCCTTGACGTCGATATACCCCCGACCAGCAGGGCAATCGCAAATGGCCCCAACCTCACGTTGAGAAGCGTTTGTCATCCCGAACGCAGCGAGGGATCTAGGCGGCTGATCCTAGATCCCTCGCTGCGCTCGGGATGACAACGGCGCTATTTCAGGCATCAGTGATTCCGGATGCTAGTGCCCCACCGGATCGCGACGATTGAGATAGTACTCGTCGCGCGGAAACAGGTCGGTGTTGGCGTCGGCGAAGGGCTCGACCTTGCCGTCGTTGAGCACGTCGGGCTTCTTTTCGCCGAACCATTTGCGCAGCTCGACGACATCGACGCCGGCGGCCGTGAAGTGCGCGCGGATCGCCGGATCGTCGAGCTTGCGCTGGATCGCCGCCGGATCGTAGGCGATCGGCCGGTCGCTGCCGATCAGCGCCGGATGGACCATCGTCACGTAGGGAAACACGCTGCGGAAAGTCGAGACGCTGCGCTCGGTCGGCGCCCATTGCACGTAGAGGCCGCCGGGCTCGAGCCGCGCCTTGACCTGCTGGAAGAACTCGACCGAGTAGAGCAGGCCGCTGAGTGAGCTCTTGGGCAGGATCGCGTCGGCCTCGATGACGTGGTAGCGCGTGGTGTCGACGGCCAGCGCGTGGCGGCCATCGCCGATGTGGAAGTCGAAACGCCTCTCGCTCAGCAGGCGGTCGATGCCGATGCGGCCGCCCGACGCGATGAAAATCTTCAGCGAATCGATCACCGGCTCGACGATCTCGATGGCGCGCACGCGTTCGGTCGCGGGGTTGACGCCGGCGCTGTAGGGCGTGCCGCCGCTGCCGCTGCCGATCACCAGCACGCGCTTGGGGTCGGGGTGCGTCAGCGGCCCGATGGCGCCCAAGAAGGCGTGCACCGTGCAGAACGGCAGGCAGCTCTGCGAATGGCCGGCGATGTACATGCGGCCGCGCTGGGCCTCGGTCAGGCGGATCATCACCACGCCGGTGCGGTCCTCGGCGACGATGGCGCGTTCGGTGGGCTTCAGGCCATGCAGCGTGGTCCAGAAGCCCTGCGTCGCCGGCAAGAGCGCGACGCAGGCGCCCAGCGCCACGGCGGCGCCGGCGATGCGCAGGCGCGTGGCGCTGCGGTCGCGCAGCACCTCGATCAGCGCGAAGGCCAGACCGACCACGGCGATCAGCTTCAAGGTGCCGGATGTGCCCAGCCAGTGCAGCAGCGCCAGGCCGGCGACCAGGCTGCCGGCGCTGTTGCCGACGATATTGGCGAGCTGCACGTAGCCGACGCGGCGGCTGACCGAGGCGAGATCGCGCTGCACCGCCTTCTGCACGACGGGAAAGGAGAAACCCATGACGAAGCTGGCGGGCAGCACGACCAGCGCCAGCAGCATGGCGATCAGCCACGGCCGCGCGTCGGCGCCGGCGATGATGTCCTTGTCGACCATGTCGTCGGGCAGCACGCCCCAGCCGATCAGCCAGTAGGTCAGCAGCGCGCCGCCGATGCCCAGCAGGGCGGCGATCGCCTGCATCCTGAAGAAGAAGCCGCGGGGATCGGCGATGCGATCAATCACCTTCGAGCCGGCCAGCAGCCCGATCGCGTCGCCGATCAGGAACACGCCCAGCACCAGCGAGAAGCCGTAGGCGTTGGACTGCAGCGTGACGCCGATCAGCCGGTACCAGACGATCTGCAGCGCCACGATGGTGAAGCCGGAGACGAAGACCAGGAAGCACCAGCGGCCGACCGGCGCGTCGGCGACGGTCGTCGTGGTGGCCGTCGCCTCGACCGCGCTGTCGGCGCTGAGGCCACGCGTCGCCACCAGCGAGACGCCGCCCACGGCGATGGCGACGTTGATCGCGGCGGCGAGATAGATCGCGCCGTCGTAGCCGAGATGGCCGATCACCACCCAGCCGGCGACGAGCGCGCCGACGCCGGCGCCCAAGGTGTTCAGCCCATAGAGCCAGCCGATCTGGCGCGCCGAGGCGGCGATGTCCTGCACGATCGCCTTCGACAGCAGCGGCAGCGAGCAGCCCATCAGGAAGGTCGGCCACAACAGGCAGGCGAAGACGATCAGGAACATCGTCAGGCGCGACGACGACAGCGGCGCCAGTTTCGCGAACACGATGTCGTGGAACAGCCACGGGCTCAGCACGGCGAACAGCGCGATGCCGAGCTCGCAGGCCGCGAACAGCAGCAAGGCGGTGCGGCGCGACAGGCGGTCGGCGCGCAGGCCGGCGATCAGGCTGCCGATGCCCAGGCCGAGCAAGAAGGCGCCGACGACGATGGCGGCCGAGATGCTGTCGGCGCCGCCGAACAGGCCGAGCAGGCGGTGCCACGCCGTCTGGTAGACGAGCGCGCTGAAGCCGCTGAGGAAGAACAGCGCGAACAGGAAAGCCAGCGCGGCGGGCATCGTTATGTGTCCTTCTCCCCGCGCAGGCGGGGAGAAGGTGCCGAGCGCCAGCGAGGCGGATGAGG
>CAYTFW010000257.1:0-5539 GCA_964437145.1 uncultured Rhizobiaceae bacterium | reverse complement strand
CCGGCTCATGATGCCGGCGGGACGCCGGCGCTCCCAAAGTGATCCTTCGCTGCGCTCAGGATGACGGGGAGCATCACTGGCTGGGGCTCTGCGCCACGGCGGCGTCCGACGTGGCGCGGGTCTGTGGTTTGACGCGCTGGCCGACTTCGAGCTTGTGCACGCCCACGGTGACGATCAGCTCGCCGTCGGCGAGGCCGGCGGAGATCAGCGCACTGTCGTCGCGCCAGCGCGCCACCGTCACCGGCCGCAGCGCGAGCGCGCCGCTCTGCCGGTCGACGATCCACACGGCGGGGCCGGTGCCGCGCTGGAAGATCGCTGTCATCGGCACCTCGGCGACCCGCTCCGGCGTGCCGCGCTCCAGCGCCAAGGTCGCGGTCATGCCCATGGCGATCAGCGCCGGCCGCTCGGTGATCGAGAAGCGCGCGGCGTAGGTGCGGGTCATCGTATCGGCCATCGGCGCCAGCTCGCGCAAGCTCGCGCCGCGCACGACGCCGGGTTCGGCCCACAGCTCGTAGGTGACGCGCGCCGCGCCGCTCAGCAGCGCCAGGCGCTGCTCGGGCACGTCGACGCGGATCTCCAGCTCGTCGAGGCGGGCGATCTTCGCCACCTGCTGGCCGGCCGACACGACCTGGCCGACCTCGATCATCAGCGCCGTGACGACGCCGTCGCTGTCGGCGTTCAACGTGGCGTAGGCGAGATTGTTGGCGGCGGTGTCGAGCTGCGCCTTGGCCTGCTCGAGTCGCGCCTGCGCGGCGTTGGCTGTCGACTGACGTTGATCGAGCATCTGCGGCACGAAGGCCGAGGTGCCCTTCAGGCCGACATAGCGCTCGAGATCGGCGCGGGCGCGCACCGCCTCGGCCTCGGCTGCCGCCAGCGCCGCGCGGGCATTGTCGAGCGCCAATCGGAGGTCCGCCGGATCGAGACGCGCGATCGGTTGGCCCACCGTCACGCGGCCGCCCACTTCGACGAGACGCTCGACGATCTTGCCCGGGACGCGGAAGCCGACGGTGGTCTCGTAGCGGGGCACGACGGTGCCGGCGAGCGTGAGGCGTTGGGTCTGGCCGCGCAGGGTGATTTCCTGCACCCGGGCCGGGCGGATGGCGTCGGCCTTGGCCGGTGCGACCGAGGCGGGCGTCGGTTGCTTGCCGGGATAGGCGACGAGGACGAAGCTGATGCCGCCAGCCACGGCGACCGCCACGACGGAGCCGATGATCGCAACGAGCCGCTTACGCATGACCGCACTCCCGGGTAAACTAACGTTCAGTCATTGCAAACTGAACTGAATACTGTTAACTTACCAACGTTAACTGATCAAGCCCGGGCTCGCCCGCAAGAGGAACAAAATGGTGAATGTGGCCGCGCACACTGTCGCACCGCTGGGCCGCAAGCGGCGAGGCGAAGGGCATACGCGGCGCGACGAGATCCTAGCGGCCGCCAAGGCGCTCTTCATCGAAGAGGGCTATGGCGCCACGACGATCCGGAAAATCGCTGAGCGTGTAGGGGTTTCGGCCCCGGCCTTGTACCTTTACTTCAAGGACAAGGACGAGATCATGCTGGCGCTCTGCGACCAGACCTTTGGCCGCTTGATCGAACTGTTCCAAAGCATCGAATGTCTTGAGTGTTCGCCCCAGGACCGCCTGCGCCAGATGGGCGAGGCCTATATCCGCTTCGGCCTCGAGCATGCTGGCGAATACCGCCTGATCTTCATGGAGGAGCAGGCGCCCGAGCCGGTGCGCCATACCGGCCATCGCGGCGACATCAGCGACCCCGAGCAGCCCGGCATCAAGGGGTCGATCGCCTTCGCCATGCTCGAGCGTCAGTTCATCGAGTTGGAGCAGGGCGGCGCCAAGCTACCCCATCCGCCGGTGACCTGCGCCGAATTGTGCTGGATGGCCTGCCACGGCCTGGTGGCGGCCCTGGTCAACGAGCCCGACTTCCCCTGGTCGGACAGGCAAGCGCTGATCCAGGGGATGGTCGAGCTGACGGTGCGTGGCCTTGCACCGTCTCAGTAGGTCGCGCGGCCGCCCGAGAGGTCGAACACCGCGCCGGTGTTGAAGCTGCACAACGGCGAGGCCAGCCAAGTCACCAGGGTGGCGGCTTCCTCGACGGTGGCGAAGCGGCCCATCGGGATCTTCGACAGCATGAAGTCGATGTGCTGCTGGGTCATCTGCTTGAAGATGTCGGTCTTGATCGCCGCCGGGCAGACGCAGTTCGCCAGCACGCCGGTATTCGCCAGCTCCTTGCCCAGCGACTTGGTCAGCCCGATCACGCCGGCCTTCGACGCGGAATAGGCCGAGGCGTTGGGATTGCCTTCCTTGCCGGCGATCGAGGCGATGTTGACGATGCGGCCCCATTTGCGCGCCACCATGCCCGGCACCACGGCACGATTGGTGAGGAAGACGCCGGTGAGGTTGATGTCGATCACTTGCCGCCACGCCTGCACGTCGTAATCGGCGACGGTCGCGTTCGGCCCGGTGATGCCAGCGCTGGCGACCAGGATATCGACGCCACCCAGCCGCTTTTCGGTATCCGCCAGCGCCGCCGCGACCGAGCGGTCATCGACGACGTCGACGGACACGGCGATGGCGCCCGGCAAGCCCGCCGCCGCCTCGGTCGCGACCGCGGTGTCACGATCCCAGATCGCAATGCGCGCGCCCGATGCCTGCAATGCTTGAGCGCAGGCGAGACCGATCCCGCGCGCCCCACCGGTTACCACCGCGATCCTGCCCTTGAGCGCGTCGCCGTACATGACCATGTTCCTCCCGATCCCTGAGCCACCGCGACCATAGCAATCGGCGAAGCCTTGCCGCTAATATCGTCGCGCTTTCCGTTCTCCGACACATCAGCGAGTGCGATGCCCGCTCCCATTCCCGCCTCGATCGACGCCATGGTCGAGCTTCTGCGCAAGGGCGACTACATCGCCGACCGCAGCCTGGCCACCGTGCTGTTCCTGGCCCTCAAACGCGGCCGGCCGCTGTTCTGCGAGGGCGAGGCGGGTGTCGGCAAGACCGAGATCGCCAAGGTCCTGGCCCAGACCCTGGGTCGCAAGCTGATCCGCCTGCAATGCTACGAGGGCCTCGACGCGACCTCGGCCGTCTACGAGTGGAACTACGCAAGGCAGATGATCGAGATCCGCCTGGCCGAAGCGCAGGGCAGCGTCGATCGCGACCAGCTTGGCAGCGAGGTCTTCAACGAGCGGTTCCTGATCCGCCGCCCGCTGCTCGAAGCGCTGCAGCCCGACCCGGCCGGCGCGCCGGTGCTGCTGATCGACGAGCTCGACCGCACCGATGAGCCGTTCGAGGCCTATCTGCTGGAGGTGCTCTCCGACTTCCAGGTCTCGATCCCCGAGCTCGGCACGGTCAAGGCGCCGCAGGCGCCGATCGTGGTCATCACCTCGAACCGCACGCGCGAGATCCACGACGCGCTCAAGCGCCGCTGCTTCTACCACTGGGTCGACTACCCCGACGCGGCGCGCGAGCGGCAGATCCTCGCCACCAAGGCGCCCGAGGCGCCGGCGGCGCTGGCGCGCCAGGTCGTCGGCGTGGTGCAGGAGCTACGCAAGATGGATCTCTTCAAGTCGCCGGGTGTCGCCGAGTCGATCGACTGGGCGCAGGCGCTGACGGAGCTCAACGTGCTCGATCTCGATCCCGCCGTGATCGACAGCACCTTGGGCATCCTGCTGAAGTACCAGGACGACATCCAGCGCATCCAGGGCAGCGAGGCCGCCGCCATTCTCGGTCGCGTCAAGAGCGAGATCGCGGCCCTGCCGGCCGCCTGATCCCGCGATGTCCGAGGTCATACGATCCGCCTCAGGGGCCGCACCGAAGCCGCCGGCCGAGCCCAAGCTCGCCGTCAACATCATGAACTTCGCGCGCACCCTGCGCGCGGCGGGCCTGCCGATCGGCCCGGGTCGCGTGCTCGAGGCGGTGAAGGCGGTCGAGGCGGCGGGGCTCAGCCGGCGCGAGGATTTCTACTGGACGCTACACAGCGTCTTCGTGAACCGCAGGGATCAACGCGAGATCTTCGATCAGGCCTTCCACGTCTTCTGGCGCAATCCCAAGCTGCTCGAGAAGATGATGGGCATGATGCTGCCGCAGATCGACGGCGGCTTCGAGGAGGATCAGCAGAAGAAGCAGATGAGCCGGCGCCTGCAGGAAGCCCTGCAATCGGGCCGCGGCCAGTCGCCGGAGGAGGAGTCCGAGGAGCCGCCCAAGATGGAGCTCGAGGCGACCTTGACCTTCTCCGATCGCGAGCTGTTGCAGAAGCGCGACTTCGAGCAGATGTCGGCGGCCGAGATCGCCCAGGCGCTGCGCGCGATCCGGCGCCTGCGCCTGCCGATTCCCGACCGCCGTATCCGCCGCACGCGCCCGTCGCCGCATGGCAGCCGCATCGACATGCGCGCCACCATGCGCGCGTCGCTGAAGCCGCACGGCGTGATCGAGCTGCACCGCAAAGAGCCGCGACGGCGGCCGCCGCCGCTGGTGATCCTCTGCGACATCTCGGGCTCGATGAGCAAGTACAGCCGGATGTTCCTGCATTTCATGCACGCGCTGGCGAGCGATCGCGACCGGGTGTTCAGCTTCACCTTCGGCACGCGGCTCAACAACGTCACCCGCGCGCTGCGGGACAAGGATGTCGATATCGCCCTTGCCAAGGCGAGCGCCCAGGTTGAGGACTGGTCCGGCGGCACGCGCATCGGCGCCACCCTGCACGAGTTCAACCTGAAATGGTCGCGCCGGGTGCTGGGGCAGGGCGCCGTCGTGCTGCTGATCACCGACGGGCTCGACCGCGAGGGCGCGGCCGGCCTGCCGGAGGAGATGGAGCGGTTGCACAAATCCTGTTCCCGGCTGATCTGGCTCAACCCGCTCTTGCGCTACGAGGGCTACGAACCAAAGTCTCTGGGCAATAGGGCGATGCTGCCGCATGTCGACGATTTCCGGCCGGTGCACAATCTCGAGAGCCTCGCCGATCTGGTGGCGGCGCTGAGCGAGCCGGGGCATCGCGGTGGTGCGAAGATGACGGACTGGCGCGATCGCGCGCGGGCCGCGTGAGAATTCAGTGCTCTGTCATTCCGAGCGGAGCGAGGAATCCAGGGCCGGCCTAGATCCCTCGCTGCGCTCGGGATGACAGTGAGGGCGAGGTATAGATGGAGGGCACGATGAATCCGGCTCAGGAAGACATCCTCGGCGCGGTGCGCCAGTGGAAGGACGCGGGCAAGGACGTGGCGCTGGCCACCGTGACCTTGACCTGGGGCTCCTCGCCGCGACCGGTGGGCAGCCAGCTCGCCATCGACGGCGCCGGCAACATGGTCGGCTCAGTCTCCGGCGGCTGCATCGAGGGCGCCGTGGTCAAGGAGGCGCTCGACGCCATCAAGGACGGCAAGCCGCGCCTGCTCGATTTCGGCGTCACCGACGAGCAGGCCTGGGATGTCGGCCTGGCCTGCGGCGGCAAGGTGCAGGTCTTCGTCGAGAAGGTGGGATGAAGTCTTCCTTCTCCCCGCGCAGGCGGGGAGAAGGTGCCGAGCGCAGCGAGGCGGATG
>CAYTFW010000256.1:0-5568 GCA_964437145.1 uncultured Rhizobiaceae bacterium | reverse complement strand
CCACTACGTCATCGGCTTTCGCCAACCGCCGGGCTCGGCGGAAGCCAAGGCGCTGGAAGGTGTCGCGGGCGCGCCGCCGTCGCGCGTGCTGCTGTGGCACGCCAACTACCATCCCGATGGCGGACAGCTCTTCTGGTCGCTCGACGGCACGCCGTTCGTCGTGCCGGTGGCGCCACCGGGCGACGATGTGAAGGCCGAGGATTTCGTCGCGCTGCGCTCCGACGGCAGCTTCGGCATCTACATCCACCCCGAGATCTGGCACGAGGGCGTGTTCCCGGTGGCGCCGTCGGGGCGCTTCTTCGACAAGCAGGGCCGCGTGCACGCACGCGTTAGCTGCGATATCGCCAACGAGCTGGGCGCGTTGCTGAGCGTACGCTTGGCGTGATCCGAGGCGAGCCGCTCACACCGTGAGGTAGCGGCGCATCTTTTCGGCGTCGAGCGAGGCCTTCGGTCCGTTCATCACCACCTCGCCGCGTTCCATCACGACGATAGTGTCGGCCAGCTCCTGTGCGAAGTCGAGATACTGCTCGACCAGCAGGATCGCCATGTCACCGCGCGCGGCCAGCAGTTTGATCACGCGTTCGATGTCCTTGATGATCGAGGGCTGGATGCCTTCGGTGGGCTCGTCGAGGATCAGCAGGCGCGGGCGCGTGATCAGCGCGCGGGCGATGGCGAGCTGCTGCTGCTGGCCGCCGGAGAGGTCGCCGCCACGCCGGTTGAGCATGCTCTTGAGCACCGGGAAGAGCTGGTAGATCTCCTCCGGGATGGTGCGCAGCGGCTTGGCCAGCGGCGCGAAGCCGGTCAGTAGGTTCTCGTAGACGGTGAGCCGGGGGAAGATATCGCGGCCCTGCGGCACGATAGCCAGCCCCTTGCGCGCGCGTTCGTGCGGCTTCAGCCCGGCGATGTCCTCGCCCTCCCACATGATCTTGCCGGCGCGGATCGACTGCAGGCCGAAGATGGCGCGCAGCAGCGAGGTCTTGCCCACGCCGTTGCGGCCCAGCACGCAGGTCACCTTGCCGGTCTCGGCGGCGAGGCTGACGCGGCGCAGCGCGTGGCTGGCGCCGTAGAACAGGTCGATGGTTTCGACGTTGAGCATGGCGTCAGCGTCCCAGATAGACTTCGATGACGCGCGGATGGTTCTGCACGTGATCGATCGAGCCCTCGGCCAGCACCGAGCCCTCGTGCAGCACCGTGACGCGCGCGCCCAGATCGCGCACGAACTGCATGTCGTGCTCGACCACGACCAGCGTGTGCTTGCCCATCAGCCGGCGGATCAGCTGCGCGGTCTGCTCGGTCTCGTGGTCGGTCATGCCGGCCACCGGCTCGTCGAGCAGCAGGATCTGCGGCTCGTGGATCAGCAGCATGCCGATCTCCAGCCACTGCTTCTGGCCGTGGCTCAGCGCGCCGGCCTGACGATGGCGGTGCTCGGTCAAGCCTGTGGTCACCAGGGTCTCGTCGATGCGCGCCAGGTCGGCGCCGCTCAGCTTCGCCAGCAGGGTCTTGAAGATGCCGCGGTTGTCGCGCGCCGCCAGCTCGAGGTTCTCGAACACCGTGAGGTTCTCGAACACCGTCGGTTTCTGGAACTTGCGCCCGATGCCGAGATTGGCGATCGCCGCCTCGTCGAGCCGGGTGAGGTCGGTATCGGCGCCATAGATCACCGTGCCCTCGTCGGGCCGCGTCTTGCCGGTGATGACGTCCATCATCGTCGTCTTGCCGGCGCCGTTGGGGCCGATCACGGTGCGCAACTCGCCGCGGTCGATCACCAGCGATAGCTCGTTGAGCGCCTTGAAGCCGTCGAAGCTCACCGACACGCCATCGAGATAGAGCAGCGTCTCGGTGCGGCGCGGCGTGGCCGTCCGTTCCGCGCTCATGTCGTGGCCTCGGCTTCGCGGGCGCGTCGTGTCGCCAGTCGCGCGCGCCAGCGCTCACGCTGGTCGGCGACCAGGCCGACCACGCCGCGCGGGAAGAGAAGCGTGACGATGATGAACAAGAGGCCGAGGAAGAACAGCCAGACCTCGGGCGCGGCGCCAGTCAGCCAAGTCTTGGCGATGTTGACCAGGAAGGCGCCGATCACCGCACCGGCGAGCGTGCCGCGGCCGCCGACGGCGACCCACAACGCGATCTCGATCGAGGCGGCGGGCGAGAACTCGCCGGGATTGATGATCCCGACCTGCGGCACGTAGAGCGCGCCGGCTAGCCCTGAGAGCATGGCGGCGACGACGAAGACGAAGAGCTTGGCGCCGGTCACCGAGTATCCCAGGAAGCGCACGCGGCTTTCCGCGTCGCGCACCGCCAGGAGCACCCGGCCGAGCTTGGATTTCACGATCCAGCGGCAGATCAGGTAGGTGGCGCCGAGCCCGATGGCCGAGGCGATCAGCAGGCCGACGCGCGTTGACTGCGCCTGGATCGGGAAACCCAGGATGTCCTTGAAGTCGGTCAGTCCGTTGTTGCCGCCGAAGCCCATGTTGTTGCGGAAGAAGGCGAGCAGCAGGGCGAAGGTCATCGCCTGGGTGATGATCGAGAGATAGACGCCGGTGACGCGGCTGCGGAAGGTCAGCCAGCCGACGATCAGCGCCAGCGCGCCGGGCACCAGCACGACCATGATGACGGCGAACCAGAACATGTCGAAGCCGTGCCAGTACCAGGGCAGCTCCTTCCAGTTCAGGAACACCATGAAATCGGGCAGCTGGGCGTTCTTGTAGACGCCGCGATCGCCGATCTGGCGCATCAGGTACATGCCCATGCAGTAGCCGCCGAGCGCGAAGAACGCGCCCTGGCCGAGGCTCAGGATGCCGGCGTAACCCCAGATCAGGTCCATCGCCAGCGCCAGCATGGCGTAGGTGCAGTACTTGCCGATCAGCGGGATCAGGTAATCCGGCACGTGCGCGAAGGAGCCGGTGGCGACCACGCGGTTGAGGATCGGCAGCACGACAACGAGGGCGAAGCCGAAGGCGAGGAAGACGGCCCAGCCGCGCGGCGTCAGCAGCGAACGGCGCGGCGCGCCGTCGGGGGTTGTTTCGGTCATCGCCGTCTCACGAATCGGCCGCGCGGCCCTTGAGCGCGAAGAGACCGCGCGGGCGCCGCTGGATGAAGAGGATGATGAAGACCAGCACGGCGACCTTGCCGAGCACCGCGCCGGCCACCGGCTCGAGCAGCTTGTTGATGATGCCCAGCGACAGCGCGCCAACCAGCGTGCCCAGCAGATTGCCGACGCCGCCGAACACCACCACGAGGAAGGAGTCGACGATGTAGATCGTGCCGAGGTTGGGGCTGACATTGCCGACCTGGGAGAGCGCCACGCCGGCGATGCCGGCCAGGCCCGAGCCCAGTCCGAAGGTCAGCGCGTCGATACGCGCGGTCGGGATGCCCATGGCGGCCGCCATGTCGCGGTTCTGCGTCACCGCGCGCATGTGCAGGCCGAACGAGGTGCGGCGCAGCAGGGCGACGATGGCGAGCAGCACCATCAGGCAGAAGACGATGATGTAGAGTCGGTTCCAGGCGATGAAGAAGCCGGGGATCAGCTCGAAGCCGCCGGTCATCCAGGCCGGGTTGGCGACCTCCTTGTTCTGCGCGTCGAAGATCGAGCGCACCGCCTGCTGCAGGATCAGGCTCAAGCCCCAGGTCGCGAGCATGGTGTCGAGCGGGCGGCCATAGAGGAAGCGGATTACGGTGCGTTCGATCAGGATGCCGACGGCGCCAGCGACGACGAAGGCGATCGGCACCGAGATCACCAGGTAGAAGCCGACGAATTCCTTCGGCAGCAGGGCGCGGCAGACGATCTGCACCGTGTAGGCGGTGTAGGCGCCCAGCATGATCATCTCGCCATGCGCCATGTTGATCACGCCCATCACGCCGAAGGTGATGGCGAGGCCGACGGCGGCGAGCAGCAGCACCGAGCCCAGGCTGATGCCCTGGAAGACGTTCTCGGCCACGCCGACGATGGCGAGCGTGCGCTCGATCGACACCAGCGCGTCGGCCGCCGCCTTGCGTACCGCCTCCGGTGCGTCCTTGTCGTTGCTGACGCCAGTCAGGAGATTCTTGACCTGCGGGTCGGCGGTGCCGGCCATCGTCGCGATCGCCTTGATGCGATCCTCGGCGCTGCCGGCGCGCACCTTGGTGGCGTTGAGGCTGAAGCGGATCGCCGTCAGGATCTCGGGATCCTTCTCGCTCTTGAGCGCGCGTTCCAGTGCCGCCGCGGTTTCCGGCGTCGGACTCTTGAACGCCTCGCGCGCCGCTGCCAGCCGCGTGGCGCGATCGTCGCTGAACAGGGAGAGCTTCGACAGCGAGGCCGAAATCACGCCGCGCAGGCGGTTGTTGGCGCGCACCTTCTCGACGTCGCCCGCCGGCAGTTCGCCCAGCGCCTTGCCGCCGATCGCCTCGAAATAGCGGTTGCCGTCGGCGATCAGCGCCGTGCCATCGGCCTTGCGCACGAAGAGGTTGCCGTCGCTGAGCGCCTTCAGCGCCGGAACGGCGCGGCCGTCGCCCAGGGCGCCGAGCTTCTCGGCCGCGTCGAGCTTCTCGCCGAAATCGTCGGAGGCGAGCTTCTTGATCAGCTCGTCGAATGGCTGCGCGCAAGCCGGGGACACGACGACCGCCGTCGCGAGCGCGACCCCTACCGCCACAGCCACGGCGCGCAGGCGCGCCATCAGCCAGGACATCGCACGTTTCCTTGATCTTGGTTTGCTTGGCTGGCCTGCCGCCCCGCTTGGTGCGGGGCGGCGGCTCGCGGAAAAAGCGGGTCGCCCGGTTGGACTCGGAACGACCCCAGAGGCTCTGAACGCTTACGCTACTAGTACTTCGGCTTCTCGCAGTTGCCGCAGACCCACGGATAGGTCCAGTCAGCGGTGAGCTTGGCGCTCTCCGGGATGTACTTCGACCAGGCGTCGGCCTTCACCGGGCCCTTGGTCTGCCAGACGATCTCGAACTGGCCGTTGGCCTGGATCTCGCCGATCAGCACCGGCTTGGACAGGTGGTGGTTGGTGTTCATCACCGACTCGAAGCCGCCCGGCGCCATGACCTTCTGGCCATAGAGAGCCTGGCGCACCGCGTCGACGTTGGTCGTGCCGGCCTGCTGCACCGCCTGCGTCCACATCTTGAAGCCGATATAGGTGGCTTCCATCGGATCGTTGGTGACGCGCTTGTCGTTCTTGATGAACGCCTTCCACTGCTTGATGAAGGCGTCGTTGACGGGGCTCTTCACCGACTGGAAGTAGTTCCACGCCGCCAGATGGCCGACGAGGTTCTTGGTGTCGATGCCGGCCAGCTCTTCCTCACCGACCGAGAAGGCCACGACGGGCACGTCCTTGGCCTGGATGCCGGCGTTAGCCAACTCCTTGTAGAACGGCACGTTGGCGTCGCCGTTGATGGTCGAGACCACGGCGGTCTTCTTGCCGGCGGCCGCGAACTTCTTGATGTCGGCGACGATGGTCTGCCAGTCGGAGTGACCGAACGGCGTGTAGTTGATCATGATGTCTTCCTGCTTCACGCCCTTGGCTTTCAGGAAGGCTTCGAGGATCTTGTTGGTCGTGCGCGGATAGACGTAGTCGGTGCCGGCCAGCACCCAGCGCT
>CAYTFW010000255.1:0-5576 GCA_964437145.1 uncultured Rhizobiaceae bacterium | reverse complement strand
CCCAGGAAGAGGACGCAGTCATGACCCAAACCTCCTCGCTTCACTGGCGCGATCTGCCGGCGCCGGTCCTGTCGATCCTGCGCCAGGGCGCGGTGATCCCGGCGCATCCCCTAGCGCTCGACGCCGATCGCCAATTCGACAAGCGCTCGCAGCGCGCGATCAGCCGCTACTACGTCGACGCCGGCTCGGGTGGCCTCGCCGTCGGCGTGCATTCCACGCAATTCGCGATCCGTGAGGTCGGGCTCTACAAGCCGGTACTGGAGCTGGCGATCGAGACGGCGCGCGAATGGACCGACCGGCCGCTGGTGATGATCGCCGGCGCCGTGGGGAAGACCGCGCAAGCGGTCGAGGAAGCGCGCACCGCGCGCGCCATGGGCTATCACGCGGTGCTGCTGTCGTTGGCGGCGTTGAAAGGCGCCGGCGAGGACGAGCTGATCGAGCACTGCACGGCGGTGGCCAAGGAAATGCCGCTGGTCGGCTTCTATCTGCAGACCGCCGTGGGCGGCATCAAGCTGTCGCGCGGCTTCTGGAGCCGCTTCGCCGCCATCGACAACGTGGTGGCGATCAAGGTCGCGCCGTTCAACCGTTACAAGACGCTCGACGTCGCCTTCGGCATCGCCCAAGCCCAGGCGGAAGAGCGCATCACGCTCTACACCGGCAACGACGATCACATTGTCGCCGACCTGGTGACGCCGCTGGTGGTGCGCACCGGCAACCGCGAGGTGACGTTGCGCTTCCGCGGCGGTCTGCTCGGGCATTGGAGCGTGTGGACGCGCGGCGCCGTCGAGCTGTTGGAGAAGCTGAAGCTCGCCGTCTCAAGCGGCGCGGCCGTCACGCCCGAGATCCTGGCGCTCGACTCGTTCGTCACCGACTGCAACAGCGTGGTCTTCGACGTCGACCACGACTTCGCCGGCTGCATTCCTGGCTGCCACGAGATCCTGCGCCGGCAAGGGCTGATGACCTCGACACACTGCCTCGATCCGTACGAGGTGCTGAGTCCGGGCCAAAGCGCGGGCATCGACCGCCTCTACGCGACCTATCCGGAGCTACACGACGACGCCTTCGTCGCCGCCAACCTGAACCGCTGGCGGGCCTAGGTTACGTCGCGCCCGTGGTCCGGTGCCCCGGCATATCGGCGACGACAATCAACTCCGAGATCGGATCCCAGAAGTAGTAGATTCTTAGGCAGCGAGTTGGGTCGCGGGTCGTGCCCCCGTTCTTGACGTGCCAGTCGACGGTGTAGTTCTGGCGCTGCCATACCACTTCGTACTGATCTTGGCCGCAATGCGCGTTTCGAATCCCGTCCTCGACGGGCGCCTCACGTATTGTCCCGCTGCCCCCTTCGATGCGCCGGCTACGCCCTTCATTGGCAAGCCACAGTAGGCATCGGGCCGCGAGCTCGACGTCGTCAAATACCGCATTGCGGATACCCCGCCGCGCTCTCGGCATGAGCATCACCCGTCCGCTCAGGGCGTCTGCACACCACTTCTCGAAGCGATCCCACGATTTGGGCAGAGCTTCATCTTCGTCCGAGATGCCTGCGTCCTTCAATCGTTCGAGGAGCTGCTTAATGCGCGAGGCAGATTCCCGCAGCTGCTCTTCGGCATCCTTTGCCCGCTCTTCGGCATCCTTCGCCTGCTCCTCGGCCTTCTTGTGTTCATCTGAAAAGAGGTCGAGGAGGGCTGCGTCTTCCAAAATCTTCTTTTGCAAGCCCCCGATCAGATCGTTGGCCGCTTCGAGTTGATCTCCCGTGCTCGCGCCCTGTTGGACGAGCTGTGTCCGCTTCGCGTCCAAGCTTTCATTGCGAATCGTCGCGAATTCGGGCACGGCGCGCCCGGGCAGAAGCAGCCGAACGCTCTCGCGGGCCGCTAGCCATCGCATCCAGCGCCGGCATCGTGCGGCGCCGCCGGGGCTGGCAAGCTGGTTCGCGAGGAACAGCTTGTGGGCGTACGGATCAGCGTCCGTCGAGAAGCTCGGCATATATACGCGCGCGCCACCGCCATAGACCGAAAGCTGTTTGCCGAAGCGATTGGTCAACCACCAGGCGGCCCCGGCGGATATGATATAGACGTGTCCCAACGCCAGAGTTGCTCGCGCTAAAGCCTCTGCATCGAGCGGTGGCCTGCGCGGATCCACGGATTCTTCAGAGACGGATAGGGCGAAGATCGGCAGGTTGCGCGCGGGATCGAGCAAGAATTCGATGAATGCATCAACTTCGGGCTTGCTCTCGACCAGCACAGGGTGCGGGCTGGATACATATTCCCCCTGTAGCAGTCCGCATCTGTCCGCAATCTGGTGCACGAAGCCTGGAGTATGCGGTTCGATATCGAGCTCTTCCTCGTCTTCTGGCGTACTGACAAGCAAACGGGCGGTGAAGCGGGGTGGCTCGAATCGAGAGCTGCTGATCGAAACTTCGCTCGTCCAGATTCTGCCTGGAATCTGCTTGTCCGGATCATCGGAACGCAGCGCCCAGACGTCTGACTCGGGGCCCTCGATACGAACTCCTGCGTTGTTGCGCCCCCCAGAGAGATACACGAAATCGCGATACTCCCAGGCTTCCCGCGGCAAAACGCTACCGGCCCTAGCTTGCGCCCAGGTCAATACCTCGCGCCGAGCGATGTCTCTCGCGTCCGCTGCTTGAAGCGTAGCCGCGATGCGCAGTATCTCGTGCTCACGAATAAGCCCTCGCGAGCGCCTTGCCGGCGCATCGTGGATTGCGTGTGTCACCAGCCGCTCCCCGAATTCCTTTTTGGCTGTCAGGGCGCGGTACACCACTGGATTCGCCCATGGGCAGTAGATCCACTCTGCACGCAGTTCTACCGCGCGTTGCGGAATGCGGCAAGGTCTCGACCTTGGTTGTCGCGAGTCTCAGTTCAACCCGTACAGCCGTGCCACGTTCTCGCTGGTGATCTTCTTGCGAACCGCCGGCGAGAACTTCGCCAGGTTCTCGTCGAGCACCTTCTTCGAGTCGGGCCACAGACAGTCGGGGTGCGGGTAGTCGGCGCCCCAGATGATGTTGTCCTCGCCGATCATCGGCACGATCGGCTCGAGGTACTTGTCCTGCTGGTAGGTGACGTAGCCCTGGCGGCGGAAATAGTCGGAGGGCTTCATCTTGAAGCCCAGCGCGCGGGCGCGGTCGTGATACTCGGTGTCGAGGCGGTCGAAGACGTAGGGCAGCCAGGTGCAGCCCGATTCGCCCAGCACGAAGTTGAAGTCCGGGTACTTCTCGCAGGCGCCCGAGGCGAGCATCGAGACCAGCACCTCCATGGTGTCGAGCTGGAACAGCGCCGAGCGCACCAGGCGGTATTCGGTGAAGTACTCCTTCTCCATCTGCGGACTGTCGGGCGCGCGCAGCGCCTTGAAGCCGGTGGAGTGGAAGGAGATCGGGAACCGGCACTCGGCGGCGGCTTCCCACAGCGGATACCAGTCGTGATGCCACAGTGGCAGCGACATGCGCTTGAAGGCGAGGTCGCCGCCCTTGATGCCGAGCTTGGCGCAGCGCCGCACCTCGGCGGCCGCCGCGATCGGGTCGTGGTTGGGCACGATGGCCAGCGGGAAGACGCGCTTGGCGTCGGCGCGCCTGGCGAAGTCGGCGACCCAGTCGTTGTAGATGCCGTCGCACCATCCCCGCATTTGCGGATCGGCGATCATCTCGTTGATCATCAGGCAGCCATAGACGATCTCGGCGTCGACACCGTCGCGGTCGAGATCGGCGATGCGCAGTTCAGGCGTGGTCGGCCTGGGCTTGGCGCCTCGCCGGTAGTCCCAGCGGAAGCCGGCGGCGTGCATCTCGTCGACGTGATGGAACGAGCCCTGCTGGTACTTCAGGAAGCCCGGCCCGACGCCGTTCCACATGCCCTTGTCCTGCGCCTCGACGAACCAGTGTAGGCCGTCGTCGAGCTCCTCGCAGCGCGGCGCCAGCAGCTTCCACTTCTTGGGCGCGGCCTCCGACCAGAGGTCGGGCGGGCAATAGGTGAGGTCGATGTGGTTATCGCCGGAGATCAGCCTGTCGGTCATGGCTCTCGTGCTCCTGCTGGCTCGGTGGCGGAAGGGTAGTCCCGGCCGCAGGGCCGTCAATCCTCGATGGCGCCCGCCAGCCGCTGGGCGGCTATGCGCGCCCGGGGGCGGGGGAAGGGAGTAGTGTCGCGGCAACACCGGGAGGAACCGCGCCATGGCCAGGGGCTTGCTCGTCGCCGCTTTCGATTTCTCGACCGCGCACGCGGACGAGTTCCACGACTGGTACGATCTCGAGCACATTCCCGAGCGCGAGCGCGTACCCGGCTTCGGGTCGTGTGAACGCTGGCTGAATGTCGATGGCTCGAAGGTGGCGGTGGCGTCCTACGATCTGGACTCGCTGGCGGTGATGCGCGGCGCGCCGTACAAGGCGATCGCCTACGAGAACCTCTCGGTGTGGTCCAAGCGCGTCACCGGCATGTGCAAGCGGCTGCTGCGCTTCGAGGGCGAGCAGGTCACGCCGGGCGACATGAAGGCGCCGGCCGGCGCGGGTGGTTTCCTGCTCAACGCCATGAACGTCGCGCCCGAGCACGAGGCCGACTTCAACGCCTGGTACGACCAGGAGCATCTGCCGCTGCTCTCGAAAGTGCCCGGCACCTTGGCGGCGCGGCGCTATCGCAGCGGGCCCGACCCGGATGGCTCGCATCGCTACGTCGCGATCTATCATCTGAGCGGCCCCGAGGTGACCGAAAGCGCGGCGTGGAAGGCGGCGGTCGACACCGCGTGGAGCGCGCGCCTGCGCCCGCATTTCCGCGACCGCCTGCGTATCCTCACGCGGCGCTATGTGCGCGGCGCTACTCCTCCGGCTCGGTCGTGAAGGTGAGCGGATGACCGGCGCGGCGACCCATGTCGGTGGCGGCGGTCGCCTTGGTCTCCGCCACGTCGCGGGTGAAGACCGCCACGACACAGACGCCGCGACGATGCGCGGTCATCATCACGCGGTAGGACTGTTCCTCGGTCATGCGGAAGACCGCCTTGAGCACCTCGACGACGAACTCGCGCGGCGTGTAGTCGTCGTTGACCAGGATCACGCGATAGAGCTTCGGCCGCTCGGTCTTCGGCTCGATCTTGGTGGTCGGCTTGGTGTCGGTATCACTCATACGGCCCTCCGACGCCCGAGGGTGTTGGTGCCGCCAGAGTCATCGCGCAAACCAATCCCGGCGGCAAGAGGGTGTAAGGTTCGACGATGACCCGGCGCATGCACCTCAACCTGTTCATCCAGAGCCGCGGGCATCACGAGGCCTCGTGGCGGCACCCCGATTCCTCGCCGCTGCCGCTCACGGATATCGGCTACTACCAGGACATCGCGCGCCGGGCCGAGACCGGGCTGTTCGATTCGATCTTTCTCGCCGACCAGCTGGCGATGGGCGAGGACGGCGTGGCGGCCGGGCGCACCTGGCTGGAGCCGATCACCGTGCTGGCGGCGCTCTCGGTCTCGACCACGCGCATCGGCCTGATCGCCACCGCCTCGACCACCTATACCGAGCCCTTCAATCTCGCCCGCCAGTTCGCCTCGATCGACCACATGAGCGGCGGCCGCGTGGGCTGGAACATCGTCACCT
>CAYTFW010000254.1:0-5644 GCA_964437145.1 uncultured Rhizobiaceae bacterium | reverse complement strand
CGAGCGGCTGACAGGCGAGCTGCGGGTCGAGGCCGATCACGCCATCGCGGCGCTTAAGCGCCAGCGCGACGCCCTGCGCGCGACGGCGAACGAGCTGGAGGCCGAGGCCGCCAGCGCTTTCGCCATCCGCCGCGCCGAGGTCGAGGAAGCCTTCGCGCAGGTCAAGGAAGTCGCCGAGGCGGCCGACGCGGTCATGGACAAGCTCGCGGAAGCCGGCCGCCACTCCCTGTCGGCGCTCGGCGACGCGCTCACCGAGTCGCGCAGGGCGTTCGACCACGCGGCGCAGAAGGCGTGGGACGCGCTGAAGGCGGCGACGTCGTCGAAGAGCTGAGGCGTCGGATTTCTATGCCTGCCCGTGGGGAGAGGGTGAAGGCGATGAGCCGAGTCGATTGGCTCGACGCGGCAGGCTGTCGGCCGGCCTACTTCGCGCGCATGCGGTTGTTCATGGCGTTGTGCTCCAGCGCGCGCAAGCCGAGCGCCTCCATCAGCGGCGGAATGTAGACACCGAAGCGGCCGCGCAAACCCTTCTTCAGTCCGTACCAACCGCCGATGGAGTTCTTGGCGGAGCGACCCCAGGCCTCGACGGTGCCCTCCGTCGCGGGCTTCTGCTCGTCGGCGCCGCCCAGGTCCATCCAGTCTCCGTGCTTCTGGAGCGTCACATGGAGATCTTGGATGCAGCGCGCGTCGTAGTGCAGCACGGTCTTGCCCACCGTGCAGACGAGGATGGCCCGCCCGTCCTTGTCGTCCGTGTGCATCGTGAATTTCGCCGTGCCGGGCGCGGTCTTGAGGTTCAGCGGATTGTCCTTGGTTCGGTTGAACGTCTTCACGATCGCCTCCTTCGGCTCGCGCCCTACTCCGCCGCCTGATCGAGGATCGTCTGCAATGTCTTCGCGCCGTGCGCGCCGGGTGGCGGAGCGTGGCCGGTCTCGGCGATTCGCTGGCGTTGCGCGTCCTCCCAGTGGCGGCCGTCGAAGAACCTGACCGGCTTGAGGCCGGGTCCGTCGATGTCGTCGAGGCAGCGAGCGTTGACGATGACGCGGTGTGGCTGCGAGCGCGGGATGTAGAACGGGTGCATGCCGCAATGGGAGCAGAAGGTGTGTTGCGCGACGCCGGTGCCGAAGGTGTAGGACTTGAGCGCACGCTTGCCGCGCAGCAGCCGGAAGGTGGCCAGGTCGGTGGCCGCATGCAGCATGCCCTTCTTGGTGCAGACCGAGCAGCTGCAGTGGGACAGGCGCTCGAGGTCGACCTCGGCGCGCAACCGCACGCGGCCGCAATGGCATCCGCCTTCCCGCGTTTCCAGCATGCCCGCCTCCCGATGTCCGCCGTGTCATAGTCTAGCATGTGGCGGCATGTTTGGTCGCCCACGAGGAGACGGCGTGATGACGCCACACAAGATGCGGCTTGGTCTGTCGATCCGCGGCCATGGCTATCATCCGGCCGCCTGGCGCCATCCCGACGTGCCGGCCGAGGGCACGCTGCAGGTCGAGCACTACGTGAAGAGCGCGCAGATCGCCGAGCGCGGCAAGCTCGACATGGTCTTCTTCGCCGACGGCGCCGGCATCCGTCAGGGCGACACGCCGCGCGGCTCGCTGGCGCGCACCGGCCGCGACATGGTCGAGCTGGAGCCGATGACCTTGCTGCCGGCGTTGGCGATGGTGACCCGGCATGTCGGCCTGGTGACGACGGCGTCGACCACCTACAACGAGCCGTACAATATTGCCCGGAAATTTGCGACACTTGATCTGATCAGCAAGGGCCGCGCCGGCTGGAACGTCGTGGCGTCGTGGTCGGCGCTCGAGGCGCAGAACTTCGGCCTGGAGACGACGCTGGATTACGACACGCGCTACGCCCGCTCCCAGGAATTCGTCGAGGTGGTCAAGGGGCTGTGGGACAGCTGGGACGACGGCGCGCTGCTGTTCGACAAGTCGGGCGGCCGGTACTTCGACGAGGCGAAGATGCACGTGCTCGATCACCACGGGCGCTTCTTCAAGGTGCGCGGCCCGCTCAACGTCGCGGGCATGCCGCAGGGCCATCCGGTGATCGTGCAGGCCGGCGCGTCGGACCAGGGGCGCGATCTCGGCGCCGCGACCGCCGAGGTGATCTACGCCATCAGCGGCTCGCTCGACGCCGCGCGCACCTACTACGCCGATGTGAAGGGACGGATGGCGAAGTACGGCCGCGAGCCCGATGACCTGAAGATCATGCCCGCGCTGTGCCCCGTCGTCGGCCGCACGCGCGCCGAGGCGCAGACCAAGTACGACGAGCTTCAGGCGTTGATCGACCCGCTGGTCGGCTTGAGCGCGCTCTACAATTCGTTCGGCGATCTGTCCGGCCATGCGCTCGACGATCCGCTGCCCGACGGCGCGCTGGGCAACCAGGAGATGCGCAGCGTGAGCGCCCAGCAGGTCGAGCGGGCGCAACGCGAGAAGCCGACTATTCGCCAGGCCTACCTGCGCGCCGGCCTGACCGGCTCGGCGCGCATCGGCACGCCTGAGGATATCGCCGACGAGATGCAGGCGTGGTTCGAGGCGGGCGCCTGCGATGGCTTCAACATCACGCCCGCCACCCTGCCCGGCGGCGGCGAGGACTTCGTCGCGATGGTCGTGCCCGAGCTGCAACGGCGTGGCCTGTTCCGCACCGAGTACGAAGGCCGGACCTTGCGCGAGAATCTTGGCCTGCGGCCGGTGACCAGCCGCTATCGCCGGGCCGCGAAATAAAGGGACCACGACATGGGCGCCACCTACATCTCCATTCAGGTGCCGGACACGCCACCGGACGTGATCCGCGCCGCGCTGGCGGACTTCAACGCGAAGTCCCCCGAACGACTCGCCGCGTACCTGGCGCGGCCCATCGGCCGCTGGACGGCGCTCTATCCCCGCTTCTCGGCCGAGACCGATCGCTTCGCCAAGGTCCTGTCCGGGGTCGCGAGCGGCCCGGTGCTGACCTTGGGATCGATCGACGAGGACGACTTCCTCTGCAATCTCTGCGTCGCCGGCAAGGACCTGTCGTTCTTCAAGGTCAATGTCGGCGCCCAACGCAAGGGCAAGCAGCGCGACTCCGTGATCAAGAAAATCGGCGCGCTGGCGGCCTTCGCCGACGAGCCGTCGCGCGCCGCGCTCATCGAGCGGCTGTGCGACACGCGGCAGGTCACCTTCGGCTCCGAAATCCTGACCGCGTTCTGCACCGTGTTCGCGATCCAGAACGCGCGCACGAGCTTCGACTACATCGAGCGCGACGACTACCGGGACGACCTCGACGTCGCCACCAGCCTGGAACGCATCGGCTGAAACGCAGGCACTGGATTGCAACGGGCTGGGCATCGCTATCCACGCCAGCCCCCGCCACGTCAGAAGCTGGCAAGGCGATCTACAAACCTCCCCTTCTTCTGATGACGCGCGCGGATGTCGGCGAGCCGGCGGCGGAAGTCGTCTTCACCGCCCGTCTCGGCGGCGAGCACCTTCAGATCGGCGAGCAGGCTCGTCGCGCGATCGTAGCCTTTCGGGTTGCGGCGCTCGATCTCGGTCTCGATCTCGTGCCAGACGGCCTCGCCGCGCCGCCTGAGCGCGTCGAGGCGACCGCGCAGTGCCTTCTCGGCTTCCTCGGCCTGACGCCGCCGGTCCGCTTCTCGCTTCTCGGCATGAGCGCGCTCGCGCGCTTCCGCGAATTGGCGCGCGCGTTCGCGCAAGGCGCCCGCCGTGCGCCCGGGCGTCGACACGGGACGTTTGCCGCGCAGCGCCCGCCGCAGCTCGGCGACCACGCTCGCATCGCCCTCGGCGACGCGCCGCAGGAGCTCGATCTTGTCGCGCTCCGGTATGGCCGCCAGAATCTTGCGCTGTTCGTCTGCCGTCGGGGAGTCATCCGCGCCGCGCTCGGCCGCGGCCCGCACCAGATCGGCGTCGATGGCGAAGAACTCGGCGAAGTGTTCGAGCGCGCTGGTCAGGGGCGCGATGCCGGGCAGCGGCTCGACCACGTCGTCGGCGACATCCTCCACCTCAACCGCCGCCAGCCACAGCAGGTAGAAGAGCCGCAGGTCGCCCGCCAGCACGTCGGCGCGCAAGGGCGCCAGCGCGGTCAGGTGGCCGGCGTCGTCGTCCCAGGAGTCATCGTTGTAGAGCTCGACCTCGTCGCGACCGATGTCGAGGATCAGGTTCTCGCCGGCCTGGCGCAGCTCGACCCAGTCGATGCCGTCCAGCAGATGGTCGAGGTCAGCGCGCGCCACCAGCCGCGCGGGCAGGCGCATCATCAGGCGCCGCGAGCCCCAGTTGGCGAGATAGAGGTGCAGGTCGAACCAGCGCTCCATGAACTCGCCCGGATCGCCCTTGAGGTCGCCCCATTCGTAGTGGTTGACGAAGCTGGTCGCGGTGATGCGCGCGCGCGAGGAGATCGCGCGCAAGGCGTTCTGCGCCGCGCGGTCGAGCGGCTTATCGACGGCGCGGAACTCGTAGTACTGGTACTCGCTCATGCGATCTTGCCTCCACGCGCGATCACGCGGCGCGACATCCGCTCTGGTGGCCCGGGTGCAGGCCTGGCGCTTCCTGGCCGGTGCTCGCCACGTATTCCGTATAGCCGCCGCCGTACTGATGCACGCCCTCGGGCGTCAGTTCGAGCACGCGGTTCGACAGCGCGGCGAGGAAGTGGCGGTCGTGCGAGACGAACAGCATGGCGCCCTCGAATTCCATCAGGGCCGCGACCAGCATCTCCTTGGTCGCCATGTCGAGATGGTTTGTCGGCTCGTCGAGCACCAGGAAGTTCGGCGGGTCGAACAGCATCTTGGCCATGACCAGCCGCGCCTTCTCGCCACCTGACAGCACGCGGCAGGGCTTCTCGACATCGTCGCCGGAGAAGCCGAAGCATCCCGCCAGCGTTCGTAACGCACCTTGGCCCGCCAGCGGGAAGGAGCCGTCGAGCGAGTCGAGCACCGTCTCGTCGCCATCGAGCAGATCCATGGAGTGCTGCGCGAAGTAGCCCATGCGCACGCTGCCGCCCAGGGTCACGCTGCCCTCGTCCGGCTCGGTCGCGCCGGCCACCAGCTTCAGCAGCGTCGATTTGCCCGCGCCGTTGGCGCCCAGCACGCACCAGCGCTCCTTGCGCCGCAGCTTGAAATCGAACGCCGCATAGATCGACTGGCCGCCATAGCCTTTGTGGACATTCCGGAAGCTCGCCACGTCGTCGCCCGAGCGCGGTGGGCTGCGGAACTCGAACTGCACGGACTGTCGACGCCGGGGCGGCTCGACGCGTTCGATCTTGTCGAGCTTCTTCACCCGGCTCTGCACCTGCGCGGCGTGCGAGGCGCGCGCCTTGAAGCGCTCGATGAACTTGATCTCCTTGGCGAGCATCGCCTGCTGGCGCTCGAATTGCGCCTGCTGTTGCTTCTCGTTCAACGTCCGCTGCTGCGCGTAGAACTCGTAGTTGCCCGAATAGGCGTTGAGCGATCCGCCGTCGATCTCCACGACCTTGGTGACGATGCGGTTCATGAACTCGCGGTCGTGCGAGGTCATTAGCAGCAGGCCCTCGTAGGCTTTGAGAAACTGCTCGAGCCAGATGAGGCTTTCGAGATCGAGGTGGTTGCTCGGCTCGTCGAGCAGCATGGCGTCGGGGCGCATCAGCAGGATGCGGGCGAGCGCGACGCGCATCTTCCAGCCGC
>CAYTFW010000253.1:0-5867 GCA_964437145.1 uncultured Rhizobiaceae bacterium | reverse complement strand
CCTTTTCTTAGCGCCTTGCAATACCTCATCAATTCCATATGCGATTCCCCTGCCCCTCCGGGGGAAGGTAACTCTCATCAGGCCGTCTTGGCCTTGAACTCCTCGAGCTGCGCGCGGGCGCCGGCGACCATGCAGGCAACGTCGGCGGTCAGCATCACCATGTCGAAGCCGCGCTTCACCGCGCCGGCCGCGAAGGCCGCCGAGGCGCAATGCATGACGCATTTGATGCCAGCCTTGTGCGCCGCCGCGCGGATCTTGTCGCAGGTCGCCATATGCAGCGGATCGGGATTGTCACCGCGCGGCGGCAGGCCGAGCGCGAAGGATAGATCGGCCGGTCCGATATAGACGGCGTCGAGGCCCGGCGTGGCGCAGATCGCGTCGAGATTGGCCAGGCCCTCCTTGGTCTCGATCATCGCCATGACGACGATCTCGTCGTTGGCCTTGGCGACATAGTCCGAGCCGCCATAGTGCGCGGCGCGCACCGGGCCGTTCGAGCGCATGCCCACAGGCGGGTAGCGGCAGGCGGCCACGGCCTTGGCGGCTTCCGCGGCGTTGTTCACCAGCGGCACGATGACGGCGTAGGCGCCCAGGTCCAGCGCCTTCATGATCGCCGGCGGATCGTTCCACGCCACGCGCACGACCGGCACCGTGTCGGTCTGCGAGATCGCCGCGAGCATCGGCCCCACATCGCTCATCTCCGACAGGCCGTGCTGGAGATCGACGCACAGCGCGTCGAAGCCCTGGCGCGCCATGACCTCCGCCGTGAACGTGTTGGCCACGGACAGCCAACCGAGCGTGACGCACTTCTTGTCACGCCACATCTGCTTGATCTTGTTCGGCCGCATGGCGGCGCCCTCCCCTTGGTTGTCCAGTCGCGACCGACTGCATAGCGCTCAACCGATCGGGAGTTCAATACGGCTGGCGCGAGGCTGACATGCGCGTGCGTAGACCACGCGACCTGTACTAGCATCCGCGCCCATGACGCACGCGATTCCCTCTATCGCCATCATCGGCGCCGGCATGGGCGGTCTCGCGGCCGCGGCGGCGTTGCGGCTGAAGGGCCTCGACGTCACGGTCTACGAGCAGGCCCGGCAATTCGCGCGGGTCGGCGCCGGCATTCAGATCGGCTGCAACGCGATGCACGTGCTGCGCGGGCTGGGCCTGGAAGAGCGGCTGCGCGCCGACACTTTCTATCCGCGCTCGTGGAACAACCGCGATTCGAAGACCGGCGACGTGATGTTTGACATGGAGTTCGGCCAGCCGGCCGAGCGGCGCTACGGTGCGCCCTATCTCCTGGCGCATCGCGGCGATCTGCACGCGGCGCTGGCCTCGGCGGTGCCCGACGAGATCGTCAGGCTCGACCATCGCCTGACCGGCCTCGACCAGACGGGCGACGGCAGTGTGACGCTCCGCTTCGCCCACGGCGCGACGGCGCGCGCCGATGCGGTGATCGCGGCCGACGGCGTGAACTCGCTGGCCAAGAAGATCCTGTTCGGCGAGAGCCCGCCCAATTTCACCGGACGCATCGCCTATCGCACGGTCTATCCGGCTTCGCGGCTGGGCGGGCTGGCGATCCTCGACGACTGCACCAAATGGTGGGGCCCCGACCGCCACATCATCATGTACTACGTCAAGCCCGACCGCTCGGAGATCTACTTCGTCACCAGCCAGCCCGAGCCCGGCTTCGAATTCGAGTCGTGGTCGGCGACCGGCGACATCGGCGCGCTCTCCGACGCCTTCGCCGAGTTCCACCCGCAGGTGAAGGGCGTGATCGCGGCGTCGACCGAGGTGTTCAAGCGGCCGCTGGTCGATCGCGAGCCGATGGCGCGTTGGGGCGAGGGCAACGTCACCCTGCTGGGCGATGCCTGCCATCCGATGACGCCCTACATGGCGCAGGGCGCGGCGATGGCGATCGAGGACGCCGCGGTGCTCTCGCGCTGCCTCGAGGGCGTCGAGCGCGCCGGCATCGCGGCGGCGCTGCGGCGCTACGAGGCCAACCGCCAGGAACGCACCGCGCGCATGCAGCTCACATCGAGGCAAAACGCCTGGGGCAAGGGCGCCACCGACACCGACTGGGTCTACGGCTACAACGCCTGGACGGCCGAGCTGGCGTAACTCTTCGAGGGCTACATGACGATTGGCGCCAACGTAATGGCGACAATGCCCAGCGGCACCGGGTAGCGCAGCGTGAAGCGCAGAATCGCGGTCCAGCGCGCGCCCAGGCGCAGCTCGTTCTCGATCAGCGTCGCCGGCACGATCCAGCCGCCGAGAACCGCGAGGCCCAGCCCGCCCAGCGGCAGCATCACGTTGGACGTGGCCTGGTCGATCAGCTCGTAGACGCTGACGCCGGCGATCGGCCGCCAGCCCGCCCACAGGCTGAAGGAGAAGACGGTCAGCAGGCCGGTGGCCCAAGCCGCGAGCGCGGCCAGCGCGGTGGCCAGCGGCCGCGCCATGCCGAAGCGTCGGCAGATCACCGACACCGGAATCTCCAGCATCGACAGCGCCGAGGCCAGAGCGGCGACGAACAGCGACAAGAAGAACGCGGCGGCCATCAGCGTGCCCATCGGCATGTCCGCGAAAGCCAGCGGCAGGGTGACAAAGAGCAGGCCGGGCCCGGCCTGCGGGCTGAGGCCGTGGGCGAAGACGACGGGGAAGATCGCGACGCCCGCCAGCAGCGAGATCGCCGTGTCGATGATCATGCTGGTGATCGCGACCGTGCGCAGCGCCATGTCGCGTCCGGCATGCGCGGCGTAGGTCACCATCACCGCCATGCCGACGCCGATCGAGAAGAAGCCCAGCCCCAACGCCTCGAGCGCGGCTTTCGGCGTCGCTTTGCTCCAGTCGGGCTTGAAGAGGAAGCGCGCGGCGGCCTCGAGATCGCCGACGACGGCGGAGTAGATCGCCAACGCGAGCAGCAGCACGATCAAGACCGGCATCAGCACACGGCACGCGGTCTCGATGCCGCCAATCACGCCCAGCGCGACGATGCCGGCGGCGATCGCCATGAACAGCCCGTGGAACAGCGCCATGCGCGGCGCCGAGCCCAGCAGCGCCTCGAAGTGCGCGCGGACCTGCGCCGCGTCGCCACCAGGCAGGCCGGCGATGACGGTGTCGGCGAGATAAGCCAGGATCCAGCCGCCGATCACCGAGTAGAAGCTCAGGATCAGGACGGCGGTGAGCACACCCAGCACGCCGATCAGCGACCAGCGCGGCGAGGCACCGGCCGCCGCCGCCACCTTGCGCAGGCTGAGCACCGCGTCGCCGCCGCCGCGCCTGCCCAACGCCATCTCGATCAGCAAGAGCGGCAGGACGATCAGCAAGAGCCCCAACAGGTAGAGCAGCACGAAGATGCCGCCGCCATTGCTGCCGACCTCGTAAGGGAACTTCCAGATGCTGCCGATGCCCACCGCCGATCCAACGGTGGCGAAGATGAAGGCGACGCGGCTGGACCACTGGTCGGATCTGCCGGCCATGCGCCGACACTAGCGACCCTGACCTAGAGGCCCAACTCCGGAATCACCCATAGCGGCTTCTCGCCGCGCGCGACGCGCTGGACGTTGTCGAAGCCGTTGCGCAGGCGCGCCTCGTTGCTTTCCCAGGTCGGGCCGGCGAGGTGCGCGGTGAGCACGACGTTGTCCAAGGTGAACAGCGGGTTGTTGGCCGGCGGCGGCTCCTCGTCGAAGACGTCGAGGCCGGCGCCGGCGATCTTGCCGGCCGCCAAAGCCGCGTGCATCGCCTTCTCGTCGATCACCGGCCCGCGCGAAGTGTTGACGATGATCGCGCTGGGCTTCATGCGCGCGATCTCTGCGGCGCCCAGCAGGTGGTGCGTCGTGTCGTTCAGGGGAACGTGCAACGAGACGATGTCGGACTTGCTGAGAATCTCCGGCAGCAAGCGGAAGCGCACGTTGAGCGCGTCCTCCTCCGCCTCGGTGAGCCGCGCGATGTCGTAGTAGGTCACGATCACGCCGAAGGCCTGCGCCAGCCGCGCGGTCTTCTTGCCGATCGTGCCCAGGCCGATGATGCCCAGCGTCTTGCCGCGCAGCTCGTTGACACGCGGCACCGAGTTGCCGCGCCAGCGGCCGCCGGTGACGTTGGCGTGCTGCTGGATCAGCTTACGGGAGACCGCCAGCATCAAGAGCAGCGCGTGCTCCGACACCGCCACCGAGTTGGCGCCGCCATTGTTGGAGATCGGCACCTTGGCCTTGCGCGCCGCAGCCAGGTCGGCGCGGTCATAGCCGGCGCTCAACAGCTGGATCAGCTTCAGCTTGGGCGCGCCGGCATAGAGCGAGTCTTTCACCAGCATGTCGACGAAGCCGACCAGATAGTCGGCGCTCTTCAGCGCCTCCGTGCATTGCGGCGAGCCGGGTGCCACCTTGACGATCTCGTAGCCCGAGGGCGCGATGTCGTCGACCATCGACAACGTGTCGCCCGGCGCGGCCACCACGATGCGCGGTGCCATCGTTTCTCTCCCCTTGATCCGACGGATCTAGTTGCTCAGGCGATACAGCCGCATCGCGTTGTCGCGCGTGATCTTGCGCCGCTGCTCGGCGGTGACGCCGGTGAGCTCCTTGTTGAGGAACTCCTGGCTGTCCGGCCAGATGCCGTCGGGATGCGGGAAGTCGGAACCCCACATCACGTTGTCCTCGCCCAGGTGATGCAGCAGCTCGATGCCCACCGGGTCGGTCTGGTAGGTGGCGTAGAACTGCCGGTGCCAGTACTCGCTGGGCTTCATCTTCAGGTCGAGGTCCTTGAACTGGTCCTCCCATTCCAGATCCATGTGCTGCAGCACATAGGGGATCCAGCCCAGCCCGGCCTCGCCGATCACCACCTTCAGGTTCGGGTAGCGCGCCGGCGCGCCGGAGAAGATCAGGCCCATCAGCATCGCCGACATGTGCATCTGGAAGCCGGTGATGTGCACGGCGAAGATGCGGCGCTGCACATGCGGCGGGAACTTCGTCACGTCGGGCGAGCGACCGCCGATGGTGTGGAAGTGCAGCGGGATGCCGGTTTCGTGGCCGAACTTCCACAGCGGCTCCCAATGCTCGTCCCACAGCGGCACCATGTCGGGCCGATTGGCGATATCGAGGCCCAGCACACCGCGCTTGGCGCAGCGCATCGCCTCGCCGACCGCTTCCTGCATGTTGTAGTTGGGAATGTTGGCCAGGCCGATCAGCCGCTCGGGCGCGGCCTTGCAGAAATCATGCAGCCAGTCGTTGTAGATGCGCAGCATCTCCAGCGCGGCTTCCGGATCGTTGAGCCGGCCGCTGGAGCCCAGCACGCCGTAGATCACCTCGGCCTGCACGCCGTCTCGGTCCTGGTCCTTGAGGCGGAGCGCCGGCTCGGTCAAGCGGCGGATGCCCTTCTTGCCGTCGTCGTAGAGGCCGGTCGAGGCCATGCGGTCCGAGCGATGGATCACGCCGGGAACGTACTCGCGGCCGGCCGAGCCCATGCCGTTAACCAGGCCGAAATTCGCGCCGTTCTTGCTGGTCCAGTACGGGCCCTTCGGTCCGTCGACCACATGGGGCATGCGGTCCTTGAACGCCGCCGAGGCGTTGGCCGTGAACAGATCGGGCGGCAGCCAGATCAGGTCGACATGGCCATCGGCCGAGATGACGTCGTATTTCATGGGTCGCTCCTCCACACCGCCCATAAGGTCGCGCGGACCGCGTCGGAAAGCTAGCGCTTCGGCGCGCGGGAGCTATGCGACGAGCCGGGGGCGTATCGCCGTTCGGGCCGCGCCGCTCCAGCGGCGCCATCCAGAGCGGCGAGCAGCTACTCAGACGCACCTGTCATCCCGAGCGAAGCGAGGGATCTCTTTGGGAGCGCCGGCGTCCCGCCGGCATCTTCTTGAGCCGGCGGGACGCCGG
>CAYTFW010000252.1:0-5894 GCA_964437145.1 uncultured Rhizobiaceae bacterium | reverse complement strand
GCAACACCTTAATCTGGTGTTGCACTTCGTTTGTGAACTCAGGGGGATCTAGGGAAGACGCCTGGATCCCTCGCTGCGCTCGGGATGACAGGGTTCAAGTCTAGTACCTCACGCGTGCGCCAGCATAGGCGCTCAGCCGCGGCGTGCGGAAGCCCAGCGGCTCCTCGTAGTAAGTATCGGTGACGTTCTCGACGCGGCCGAAGACCTGCAGCCACTGCGTCACGTCATAGCTCGTGGTCAGGCGCACGGTGGTGTAGCCCGCCATCTCCACGGTGCGCGACGGGAAGGTGCTGAAATCGGTCTCGTAGCGGCCGCGGCGATACGCCAGCCCGGCGCCCACCCACCAGCCCGTCAGCGGCTGCCAGTTGGCGTGCAGGTTGACCTGGTGCCGGGGGCGGTTCAGCAGCGGCGCGCCGGTGAGCAGGTTGTGGGCGTTGGTGAAGGTGTAGTCGGCGTGGAAGTTCAGGGTCTGCGACGGCCGCACATCGAGCGACAGCTCGACCCCGTCGACGCGCGCCCGGGCGACATTGGTGAGCGTGCTGCACGACGTGCCGCAGCTCGTGGTCTGGATCAGATCGCTCACCTGATTGTGGAAGACCGTCGCGCCCAAGGCCAGCTTGCCGTCGAACAGCTTTTGGTCGATGCCGACCTCGAAGCCGGTGCTGCGCTCGGGCCTGAGGTTGCGGTTGGCGAAGAAGCCAAAGGAGGGAAAGTTTACATAGAGCTGGTCGAGGCTGGGCGCCTTGAACGCGGTGCCGACCGAGCCGCGGATCTTGGTATCGGTCTCGCGCACCAGATAGGAGGCGCCCAGCCGCCAGGTGGCGGCGGTGCCGAAGGCGTCGTGGTTCTCGACGCGGGTGCCCACGGTGAACGACAGATCCTCGACCGGCGTGAAGCGCACGTTGCCGAACACACCGCGGGTCCACACGGCGGCAGCGGTGCTGGAGGTCCGGCCGCCCGTCGCGTTGAAGTTCTCCGACAGAAGTGAATCACGCCGGGCCTCGACGCCGACCACGACATTGATCATCTCGAACGGCGTCAGGCTGGTCGTGGCCTCCAACTGCATGCGCCGGCCGCGGTTGCGGCTGTCCGGCGAGAAGACGGTGTTGAAGGGGTCGGCCTCGTCGACGTCGCGCCTTTCGGTCTCAGCGAACGACCAGGCAAGCATCGTCTTCGACCGGCCGTCCCACAGTTCAATATCGGCCTGCACGCGCGTCGAGAAAGCGCGCGTGGTCTCGTAGAGGTTTGGATCCTCGGCCCGGGACGCGTCGTACTCGGTGCGGGTGCGCGTGTAACGGCCGAACCATTGCAGCTTCAGCCACTCGGTGACGTCGAAGCCCAGCCGGCCGTTGAGCGACAGGTTGCGGTAGCCGTCATAGTCGATCGGCGCGCGATTGGTCGAACGGCCGTCCGCCACGGCGCTGAACCCGTCGGCGATCGTCCCCGATCCGCCGAAGGCGAAGCTCAGCGGGCCGTAAGAGCCGCTGACCAGGCCGTCGGCGTTGACCGTGCCGTACGAACCACCTTCCACGGCCAGCGTGGCCGTCGGTCTGCCCGAGCCCTTGCGGGTGATGATGTTGATCACGCCACCCAACGCGTCGCTGCCATAGAGCGTGCTCATCGGCCCGCGCACGATCTCGATGCGATCGACGCTCTCCAGCCGCAGATGCGCCAGGTTCGCCGCGCCGTTGACGCTGCTGGGATCGTCGACGCGCACGCCGTCGATCAGCACGACACTGTGGTTGGCGTTCAAGCCGCGCATGAAGAGCTGCGTCGTCTTGCCCGGACCGCCGGAGTTGGTGACGCTGATGCCGGGCGACTGGCCCAGCACGTCGCTGAGCGTGCGCCACTGGCGGCGCTCGATCTCCTCGCGCCGCACCACGGTCACGCTGGCGTTGACCAGGTTCATCGGCACCGGCGTGCGATCGGCGCCGACGACCAGATCGGGCAACGTGACCACCAGCGCGGGATCGGGCGGCGCCTGCTGGGCCTGCGCGACGGAGAGGCCGAGGCCGACGGCCAGGGCGATGGACGATAGCGAAGAACGAGCGGGCGTCATGATGACGGTCCTCCGAGCCAAGAGACACGCGTAGGCGCGTCACCGCTCGGTGAACCGCTCCGTCGGATACTCCCGTCCGTCGGAAGGATGACGCTGTCGGCGGCAGGTCTTCTGGCTCACGGGTCGTCACGTCGTTCCCGCCTTCCCGGCCACCCCAGGGGGTCGCCAGTGGCATGTTGGAAACGCGCTCGCCGCTCACAGCTGCGGGCACAGCCGCCGATTGGGCCGGTTACCCGGCCGCACGGCGTTCCCTTTTCACCTCCCTTTCGGGAGGACCGTCGATACAGAAGCGATAGAGGCCGGCTTCGACCGCGTCAAGCCACGCCGCGTTGTCCGCCGGCGCGCAGCGCATGCGGTGCGGCGATCAGCGCGCGGACGGCTTGGCGTCCCTCGCCGAAGAACACATCGGTCGATGCCCCGATCTCCATCGTCAACGCGCGTTGCGGATCGCCATCGATGGCGGCCTGCGCGGCGGCGCGATCGAGGGTGAGCGCCGCCGGCGAGAAGGCGGCGATCTCGCGCGCGAGCTTCTCGGCCGCGGCGCGGGTCCCGGTGACGGCGGCCTTGCGCGTGGCCAAGCCGATCGCGAGCGCGCGGTCGCAGCCGATGGCGCAGCCCGACAGCAGGATATCCATGGCCTGGGCCGCGCCGACGATCGCCGGCAGCCGTGCCGCCGTGCCGTCGCCCGCCAGGCCGAGCCGGCGTCCGAAGACGCCGAACACCGCCGTCGAATCGACGATGCGGATGTCGCACAGCAGCGCCAACCCGAAGCCTTCCGCCGACGCGTATCCCTCGATAGCGCCGATCAGCGGCTTGGACAGGCGCTTCTC
Organism: uncultured Rhizobiaceae bacterium; assembly: GCA_964437145.1. Taxonomy (GTDB): domain Bacteria; phylum Pseudomonadota; class Alphaproteobacteria; order Reyranellales; family Reyranellaceae; genus JAFAZJ01. The sequence continues at coordinate 3,005 of CAYTFW010000252.1, read as the reverse complement.
GAGCGGCCCGCCTTCGCCGGCCCAGGGAAAGTACCAGTCGGCGCCGGCCAGCGTGTCGAGATGCGCGCCGCCGCAGAAATTGCCGTTGCCGGTGATCACGATCGCGCGAATCTCCTCGTCGCGATCGGCGTCGGCCAGCGCCCGCGCCAGCATGCGCGCGCCCTCGGGCGTCAGCGCGTTGCGCGTCTCGGGCGCGTTCAGAACGATGGTCGTCACCGGCGGCCGACGCGTCGCCAGGATCAAGCCGCCGGCGTAGGACGACGGAGCGTGGACTAGGGACATGCTCGAACCCTCCGAACTAGTTGGCGATGGTCAGGGTGATCGGCCAGATCGCACCGGCACGGCAGGCGGCGATGAAGTCCGGGCCTGAGATCCGATGGTTGGCGGGTGGCTCATGACGGGTGGCGAACATCATCGCCAGGTAGGGCGTCGCGGCGCGGTCGGTCAGGTAGCCGTCGGATCGCTCGCCGGCGTTTTCCCAGGCCTCGGCACAAGGATCCTCCTTCGTGCGGACGACGAGACCGACGATGGCCGCCAACAAGATGGCCGCGGCGAGCCACGACTTGATTCGGGATGTGTTCATGATCAACCACCACAGCGGGCACGCGATGGGCGAGCGACACCGATCGCGCCGCAGCATCACGCTGCAAGCGGCACAGACGTCTCTCGTCAATTCCGGAAAGGCTGGGACCGCTACGGCCCGGCGAATCGTGCCGATCTATCCATTGGTCTTCCCCATCATTGCGACCGGTCTCGAACGCCGGCCTGGAAATTCTTGTCGAAAACTTTGGCGATTACGTCTTATCGAATCATTTGTCCGGGAAACGCCATCGCCCGTCAAACGCGATGCCATCTCATTGATTCTATTGGATAAAATACACCCGCACGATCCCGATTCGGCGGATTCGCCGATCGAAAATCGCTGCGTAATAAACGAGTTATCTACAGGCGCTCGTCCCGGTCCTCAGGTGCCGGATAGCGACGTCTCGACAGCTCGACGAACCGCCGGCGCGATCAGCGCCGCCCAGCGCAGCGCGCCCGCGCGATCGCCGATCAGGTCCTGGCGGATCTCGATCGAGCAATGCGGCAGGCCACGCGACTCCGCATGCGCCTGCAGCGTGTATTCCGCCGGATCGAGCGCCGTGTACGGCTCGTTGTCGCCGACGAAGACGTCGGGAATCTCGCGCAGCGCCTCGAGCAGCGGCTTGGCGAAGCGCGGATCGGTGCGCCACAACACGCCCAGCTGCCAGGGCCGCTGGATGCCGCGCATGACGGGCGTGAAGCTGTGCACCACGAACAGCGCCGGCGTCACGCCGCGCGCCGCGAAACGATCGAGCGCATCGTCGATCGCCTTGTGGTAGGGCCAGAAGCAGGCATCGGCGCGCGCCTTGATCGCCGCGTCATCGAGCGCGCGGTTCGCGGGCACCGGCGTGCCGTCGCTGATCTGCGGCACCGAGCCCACGCCGCCCGGCCAGCGATTGCAGTCGATCACCAGCCGCGAATAGGTCGAGGCGACGAACGGCGCGTCGAGCAATTCCGACAGACGACGCCCGACATCGAGGCCGCCCGGATCCCAGCCGATATGGCGCGACAGCTCGCTGCGCGGCAGGCCCAGATCGGCGAGCGCGCGCGGCACCGCGTTGCCGGCGTGATCGCAGGCCAGCAATAGCGGGAACTGTCCGTCGGGATTGTACGCGCTGAACGCGGGCGGCTCGTCCGCCGCCAGAAGAGACGACATGGCCAGCACTCTATGACACCATCGCCGCCCGACCAATCGTTCGCTCGCCGCACCCGCCCCCATGGATCGCGATACCGCCTTCACACAGTTGCGCACGATGTTCGACGCGGCGATCGCCGCCGCCTCGCCGCGGGTCTGCCTCGCGCCACACTTGAAGGACCTGCGACCGCCGAAGGGCCGCACCCTGGTGATCGGCGCCGGCAAGGCCGCCGCCGCCATGGCGAAAGCGGTCGAGGACAATTGGCCCGGCGCGCTCTCGGGCCTGGTCGTGACGCGCGACGGCTACGAGGTGCCGACCAGCCGCATCGAGTGCGTCGCCGCCAAGCACCCCGTGCCCGACGAGCGCGGCCGCGCCGCCGCCGGCCGCATGCTGGAGATGGTACGGGGGCTGAGCGCCGACGATCTGGTGATCGCGCTGATCTCCGGCGGCGGCTCGGCCCTGCTGACCGCGCCGGCGCCGGGCTTGAGCCTGGCCGACAAGCAGGCGGTGAACCGCGCTTTGCTGTCGAGCGCCGCGCCGATCGGCGAGATGAACGTGGTGCGCAAGCATCTGTCGGCGATCAAGGGCGGCCGGTTGGCGCTGGCGGCGCGGCCGGCGCGCATCGTGACATATCTGATCTCCGACGTGCCGGGCGACGATCCCGGCGTGATCGCCTCAGGCCCGACCGTGGCCGACGCCTCGACCTTCGCCGACGCGCTGGCGGTGCTGGCGAAGTATCGCATCGATCCGCCCGACGCCGTGCGCGCCCATCTCGAGGCCGGCGCCGCCGGCCGCATCGAGGAGACGCCGAAGCCGGGCGACCCGCGCCTGTCGCACGCCAGCACCGTGATGACCGTCACGCCGATGCGCGCGCTCGAAGCCGTCGCCGGCGTGGCGCAGCGTGACGGCTACGAGCCGGTGATCCTGGGCGACGCGATCGAAGGACTCGCACGCGATGTCGCGCGCGAGCACGCGCGCCGCATCCGCGACCTTGCCGGCAAAGGCAGGCGCGTGGCGCTGATCTCCGGCGGCGAGACCACGGTCGAAGTGCGCGGCAAGGGCCGCGGCGGACGCAACGTCGAGTACCTGCTGGCGCTGGCGTTGGAGCTCGACGGCCGACCCGGCGTGTGGTCGCTGGCCGGCGACACCGACGGCGTCGACGGCATCGAGGACATCGCCGGCGCGCGCATCGCGCCCGACACGCTCGCGCGCGCCAAGGCCGCCGGTATCGACGCACGCGCGCGGCTCGAGGACAATGACGGCCACGGCTTCTTCGAGGCGCTGGGC
>CAYTFW010000251.1:0-5957 GCA_964437145.1 uncultured Rhizobiaceae bacterium | reverse complement strand
CCCCTCATCCGCCCTTCGGGCACCTTCTCCCCGCCTTCGCGGGGAGAAGGAAAACTCGGCGGCGCCTCTAGGCGCCGCTTTGAATTTTGGGGAGAGACATCATGGGCGCGTTGAACGGCAAGGTCGCGTGGGTCACCGGCGCCGGCACCGGCATCGGCCAGGCGGCGGCGATTTCGCTGGCCAGCGAAGGCGCGACGGTGGTGCTCACCGGCCGGCGCAAGGAGCCACTGGAGGAGACGGCGGCGGCCATCAAGAAGGCCGGCGGCAAGGCGGTGATCCAGGCCGGCGACATGATGAAGTCGAGCGTGGTCAACCGCATCGCCCAGGCGATCGAGAAGAAGTTCGGCCGCTGCGACATCCTGATCAACAACGCCGGCCTCAACATCGGCGACCGCAGCTTCAAGAAGCTCACGCCCGAGGGCATCGACCTCGTGGTCGGCGCCAATCTGTCGAGCGCCTTCTACTGCGTCACCGCCGTGCTGCCAATGATGCGCAAGCAGAAGGGCGGCCTGATGATCCACACCTCGTCCTGGGCAGGTCGCTGGCCTGGCCTGGTGAGCGGCGCGGTCTACAACGCCGCCAAGCACGGCGTCGTCGCCATGAGCCACACCATCAATATGGAGGAGTGCATCAACGGCATCCGCTCCTGCGCCTTCTGCCCGGGCGAGGTGGCGACGCCGATCCTCGACAAGCGGCCGGTGCCAGTGAGCAAGGAAGACCGCGCCAAGATGGTGCAGTCGGAGGATTGCGGCGACCTGATCCGCTACATCGCCTGCATGCCCGCGCACGTGGTGATCAACGAGTTGGTGATCAGCCCGACGCACAATCGCGGCTACATCGCCAGCCTGAACCAGCCGCACGTGAAGGTGTGATTCCGTCATCCCGAGCGAAGCGAGGGGATCTCCCACCAGCAGGGACTCCGCTCGAGGAGATTCCTCGCCACGCTCGGAATGACGAGGCTAGGCCGCGACCACGTCCTTCATGCCCTTCGGGGACCTTGCCCCTCCCCGGAGGAAAGTAAGACCAAGTCGAACCGACCATAGGCGATAACCCCACCGTAGGGGCGAAGGAAATATCGATGCCCCAGCGACCAAACCCACCAATAGCGCGCCCGCAGCGGCGGAAATAGGAGCGGCTGTCGGTGCGCGGTACAATCGCGGCGACTATTCCTTCAGGAGCCGCCCCGATGGCCCGCGACCGCGGGATGTCCGCCGATTTCCCGGCCCGCGAAGCCGTCGTGGGCCGCGCGGCGGCGACGCGACGACCGACGCGCCTGAGCGCGGTCGGCGGCCTCGATTGGACCGGGGCCGCCGACCGGGCTCGGATCCAACGTGTCGACAAGCGCGCGCGACGGCGCCATCCACCCATCGCGTCCGCGCCGCCTGTCGTCGGCGCGGCGAGTCGCGGGATGTCGCCGACCATAGCGAACCATAGAAACGGCGAAGTGCCGCCATGTGGCGAGGCTGGCGCGTGGGCGGGGCGCACCATCGCAAACCATAGAAACGGCGAAGTGCCCCCATGTGGCGAGGCTGGCGCGTGGGCGGCGAGCGCCATCGCAAACCATAGCAATGGCGACGCGCCGCCATCCAGCGAGGCTGACGCGCGGGCGGCGAGCACCATCGCAAACCATGGCAACGGCGATGCGCCGCCGTCCGGGAAGACGGGCGGGCGGGACTTGCGCACCATGGAAAACCATAGAAACGGCCGTCGTCTCTCATCCGACGACGGGGCTACCGGCTATGGCTCCAGCCTCAGCCCGAGGCGCGTCGCCCCTCGCCGCGCTCGGCACAGGCACCGTGCCGCGTCTCGAAGGGTGGGCGACACGCTCGGTGTCCATGGCCCGTCCTGCGAGACCGCCGCAAGCCTCAATTCGCCCCTTGATGAACGGCTGGGAGTCCTTCCTCCGCCAGCGGAGGAAGGCGCGTCACGCCGCGACCACGTCCTTCATGCCCTCGGGCATCGGCCGCACGATGCGATTGTGCAGTCGGAACTTGCGGCTGAAGAGCACGTGGAACAGCAGCTTGGTCCACGATCTATGGTGATAGAGGTGGTCGTAGAATTCCGGCGCGGCGGCGCGCACCGCCGGCAGCCGCGACCACGGCACCTGCGGGAAGTCGTGGTGCTCGTTGTGGTAGCCCATGTTGAACGACAGCTTGTTCAGCGGGCCGTAGTAGGAATAGGTCTCCTGCCCTTCCTTGAACACATAGTGCTCCTGGATCCAGCGCGCGCCCACCGGGTGCACGCCGAGGGAGAAGATCGTCGACAGGAAAAGGTAGGCGACCGGCCACCAGCCGAAGAACCAGACGATCGGCGCCATCGCCGCCGCCATGGCGAGCGCGTTGAACACCACCCAACCGTCGACGGTGCGGATCGCCTTCACCGTGGTCGGCCGCAGGATGCCCTGCACCGCCCAGAACATGCTCAGCCAGAATGTCTTGCGCCACGGGCTATTGCCCACCCAGCGCGCCTCGTTCTGCGTCGGCACATCGGCGTCGAGGCCGGGGATGCCGAGGTACTTGTGGTGCAGCAGGTGGTAGTTGCGGAAGCCGATCGCGGCCGGGAAGACGATCGCGATATTGGCGAAGATCGAGCCCAGGCGGTTGGCGTTGGCGGTCTTGAAGATGGCGTTGTGTGTATAGTCGTGGATCAGCACGAACAACGCGTGGTTGACGAAGGCGCCGACGACGTAGGCGGCGATGATGATCGCCCACCACGGCACGTCGAGCAGCGTCAGCCCGATGGCGATGCCGACCTGCAGCGCCACCAGCAGCACGGTCCACAGCGCCGACCATGGGTCGCGCTCGAACAACGCGCGCACTTCGGGATGCGCGGCCAGAATCCGCTTCGCCCGCTCCGGGTGCGGCAGCGGCGTGTCGCTGTGTGTGAACGCCGCCTTGGGCGCAGTGTCGACGACCATCCGGTCCGTCCTCTTCAAAGGGGACTTTCATATAGGCTGAACGCCGTTCAACGTCCATTCACCATCCCCTACACAGTGTGACGAGCCAGGTCCATGGTTACGATTAAGCCTTTGAATCTTAAGGAATTTGTTCGAGACATCTTTGCCGCCGCGGGGTGCTCGGCGGCCGAGGCCCAGCGCATCGGCCAGTACCTGGTCGAATCCAACCTCACCGGCCATGACAGCCACGGCGTCATCCGCGTGCCGCGCTATGTGAAGACCCTGGTCGACAAGGTGATCCACTCCGACGTCGTGGTCGACGTGCTGGTCGACACGCCTGTCATGGCGGTGGTCGACGGCAAATTCGGCTTCGGCCAGACCGTGGGTCCGCAGGCGGTGCGCATCGGCATCGACAAGTGCAAGCGCAACGGGCTCTCGGCCGTGGCCCTGCGCAACGCCGGCCATACCGGCCGCACCGGCGATTGGGCCGAGATGGCCGCGGCCGAGGGGCTGGTCTCGGTGCACTTCGTCAACGCCGCCGGCTCGGTGCTGGTGGCGCCCTATGGCGGCGTCGATCGGCGCTTCTCGACCGCGCCCTATTGCGTCGGCATTCCCCGCCCCGGCCGCGATCCGCTGGTCCTCGATTTCGCGACCTCTATCGTCGCCGAGGGCAAGGTGCTGGTCGCCAGCCAGGGCGGCAAGCCAGTGCCCGACGACGCGCTGATCGACCAGGACGGCAAGGCGAGCGGCGATCCGCACGTGCTCTACGGCGAGTACACGCCCGAAGGCCCGCGCGATCATCGCAAGAGCAAGGGCGCGATCCGCGCCTTCGGCGAGCACAAGGGCTCCGGCCTCGCCTTCATGTGCGAGCTGCTCGGCGGCGCGCTCAGCGGCAACGGCGCGACAGCGTTCGACCGACCCTTCGCCAACGGCATGTTCTCGTTCTACGTCGATCCCAAGGTGGTCGATCCCTCGGGCTTCTTCGGGCCGGAGGTCGATCGCTACACCGCCTTCGTGAAGGGCTCCAAGCCGGTGAGCGCGGATGAGGAGGTGCTGGTGCCCGGCGAGCAGGAGATCCACTACCGCGCCCAGCGCACCGCCGAGGGCATCCCCCTGCCCGACGACACCTGGGCCAGCCTCGTCGCCACCGCCCGCTCCGTGGGCCTCGACGAACGGCGTATCCAGCGCGCTACTATGCCGTAGGGCTCAAGGGAGGAAACCGAGATGGCCAAGGGCACCAGGAAGACGGCCGCGCCGAAATCGGCGAAGCCGCGCAAGCGCACGCTGCGCAGCCATGCGTGGTTCGGCCATCCCGATCGCGATGGCTACATGCATCGCAGCTGGATGAAGAACCAGGGCCACCCGTCGCATCATTTCGACGGCAGGCCGGTGATCGGCATCTGCAACACCTGGTCGGATCTCACGCCCTGCAACGGCCACTTCCGCGACCTCGCCGAGCACATCAAGCGCGGCGTCTACGAGGCCGGCGGCCTGCCGCTCGAGTTTCCGGTGTTCTCGACCGGCGAGACCAATCTGCGCCCGACCGCGATGCTGTTCCGCAACCTCGCCAGCATGGATGTCGAGGAGGCGATCCGCGCCAACCCGATGGACGGCGTGGTGCTGATGGTGGGCTGCGACAAGACCACGCCCGCTTTGCTGATGGGGGCGGCGAGCTGCGATCTGCCGAGCATCGCGCTGTCGGGCGGGCCGATGCTCAACGGCCATTATCGCGGCGAGCTGATCGGCTCGGGCACGCATGTCTGGAAGTTCAGCGAGATGGTGCGCGCCGGCGAGATGACCCAGCAGGACTTCCTCAACGCCGAGGCGGCCAACGCGCGCAGCGCCGGCCACTGCATGACCATGGGCACGGCCTCGACCATGGCCAGCATGGTCGAGTCGCTGGGCATGGGCCTGCCGACCAACGCCGCGATCCCGGCCGCCGACTCGCGCCGCTCGGCGCTCGCCTTCATGGTCGGCCGCCGCATCGTCGAGATGGTCAAGCAGGACCTCAAGATGTCGAAGGTGCTGACCAAGGCGAACTTCGAGAACGCCATCCGCGTCAACGGCGCGATCGGCGGCTCGACCAACGCGGTGATCCATCTGCTGGCGATCGCCGGCCGCATGGGCATCGACATCACGCTCGACGATTGGGATCGGCTGGGCCGCGACATCCCCTGCCTGGTCAACCTGATGCCCTCGGGCGAGTACCTGATGGAGGACTTCTACTACGCCGGCGGTGTGCCCGCGGTGGTGCGCGAGCTGGGCGAGGCGGGCCTGCTCGACAAGAAGGCGATGACAGTCAACGGCCAGACCCTGTGGGACAATTGCAAGGACGCCGAGGTCTGGAACCGCAAGGTGATCTTCCCGATGAAGAAGCCGTTCAAGCCCAATGGCGGCGTCGCCGTGCTGCGCGGCAACCTGGCGCCCGACGGCGCCATCCTCAAGCCCTCGGCCGCGACGCCCAAGCTGATGAAGCATCGCGGCCGCGCCATCGTCTTCGAGAGCGTCGAGGATCTACGGGCGCGCACCGACGATCCGAATCTCGACTGCGACGAGAACAGCATCATGGTGCTGAAGTATTGCGGGCCGAAGGGCTATCCCGGCATGGCCGAGGTCGGCAACATGCCGCTGCCCAAGAAGATCCTCGAGAAGGGCATCAAGGATATGGTGCGCATCTCCGACGCGCGCATGAGCGGCACGGCCTACGGCACCGTGGTGCTGCACGTGGCGCCCGAGGCGGCGGCCGGCGGCCCGCTGGCGCTGGTCAAGACCGGCGACTGGATCGAGCTCGACGTCAAGAAGCGCAAGCTGCACCTCGACGTGCCGGAGGCCGAGCTGGAGAAGCGCCGCAAGGCCTGGAAGGGCTTCGCCTCACCGCATGCCAGCGGCTACGCCAAGCTCTACGTCGATCATGTGACGCAAGCCGACAAAGGCGCCGACCTCGACTTCCTCATCGGCAAGCGCGGCGCCGCCGTGCCGCGCGAGTCGCATTGAACGCATTGTGTTTCTTTGGGAGCGCCGGCGTCCCGCCGGCATCTTCTTGAGCCGGCGGGACGCCGGC
>CAYTFW010000250.1:0-6142 GCA_964437145.1 uncultured Rhizobiaceae bacterium | reverse complement strand
GGCGGGGGAAGGTAGAAATGCAGCCATCACATGCGCTAGTCCTGGCGCCGGCGTCGCGCTTGCGGCGGGGTCGTGCGTCGCCCTAGCATCGCGTGACATGACACGACCCGCCCGGCTTGTGGCTGCCCTCGTCGCGTGCGTCGCCCTCGCGGCGGTGCTCACCTGCGGCGCGGCCGCGGCGCCGGCGCCCTCGGCCGACGCGGTGCAACGGGCGGTCGAGCGGGTCTATGGCGGATCGAGCTACCAGCGCGAGATGCCCGACACGCAGGCGCTGCCGCTGCCGCCGCGCAAGCCGCCGCCCGACGAGATCATGGTTCCCGGCGGCGACGGGCTCGTGACCTTCCTGTTGGCCGGCGCACTGTTGATTGCGCTGGTGATGATCGCCATGCGCCTGCTCGGCGGCGGCTGGGGCTGGTCGCGGATGGCGAACGACAAGGACACGACGGCCATCGCGGGCGACGCCCGCAGCGAGCAGCGGGTCGAGGCCATCGCCCGCCTCGACGACGCCGACCAGGCCGCCGCCGACGGCGACTGGGCGCGGGCGATCCACATCCTGCTGCTGACCAGCATCGACCGGTTGCGTCGCCAGACCGGCCAGGGCGTGCCGGTGGCGCTGACCGCGCGCGAGCTGATCCACCATATGAAGCTCGACGAGCAGGCGCGCGGCGATCTTGCCGCGCTGGTCGGCGCCGCCGAGCTCTGCCATTTCGGCGGGCGCCCGGCGGACCGCGACCTCTACGCGCGCGTGCGCGCGCACTACGAGCGGCTGTGGCGGATCGCGCCACAGGCGGCGGCGTGAGCGAGCCGCAAACCCATCCCTTCAAGCGGCGGACCCTGCTGGCGCTGCTGGGTGTAGCGGCCGCCGCTTTCGTCGCCATGGCCTATTTCGCCATCGACGACGACGCGCCGCGCGGCGGCCACGAGGCGGCGGGCACGACCGGCGCCTCGCGCTCCGCCGTCGGCTATCGCGCCTTCATCGAGCTGCTGCGCCGGTTCGAGCCCTCGGTCGTCTCGCGCATGACGCGGACCGACACGCCGGCCGCCCTGCGCCTGCTGCTGGCGCCGGCCGACGCGGCCGAGGTGCGTTACGTGGTCGCCTCGCGCACGGGACCGGCGCTGATCGTGCTGCCCAAATGGCGCACGCAGCGCGACGGGCTGGCCGACCGCGTGCACGCCGCGCGTCTGCTGACGCCCGAAACAGTGCGTGCGCTGGCGCGCGAAGTCGCCGCCGACATCGAGATCGTGCGGCCCGCCGCGGTCGCGGCGTGGCGCGCCGCCGAGATTCGCGGCGCGCCCGAGCTGCGCCAACCGCAGCTGGTGACGTCGCGTCTGCTCTGTCCGCTGCTGTCGAGCGCCGAGGGCATGCTGATTGGCCGGCTGTGCGCGCGGCCCGACGTGATCGTGCTCGCCGATCCCGATCTGTTGGCCAATCACGGCCTGTGGCGCGGCGAGAACGCCACCGTGGCCATGAACCTGGTCGCCCGCATCCGCAGGGGTGACGGCACGATCCTGGCGCTGGAATCCGACGCCGCCGCGGCGGCCGCAGCGCGCAGCCTGTGGAAGCTGATGCTGACGCCGCCCTTCCTCGCCATCACCATCGCCTTCGTGATCGCCGCAGGGGTGGCGCTGTGGATGGCGGCGCTGCGCTTCGGGCCGCCGACGAAAGAGTCGGAAGGTCCCGCCGCCGGCATCTTCACCCTGATCGATGTCGGCGCCGGCCTGTTGCACGCGCGTAGCCACGGCGGACGCGTGCTGCGTCGCTACGCCGAGCTGCAGGCGCTCGATCTCGGCCGGCGCCTGCGTGCGCCGCGCGCGACGAGCAGCCCGGGCGAGATCGGTGGCTGGGTCGACGCCTCGGGCCGCCGCCGCGCCGCCGGTCCGGGCTATGCCGAGCTGATGCGCCAGGTCGACACGATCGAGGGCGCGCCGAAATCCGATCCGGCCGCCGTCATCGGGACGGCCGGTCGCTTGTTCCGCTGGTGGGAGGATTCCCTGCATGGACGTTGAACCGCTTGTCAGCCTGCGCGCCAAGGTCACGGCGGAGATCGGCAAGGTCGTCGTCGGCCAGCGCGAGGCGGTCGACCTCATGCTGGTGGCGCTGATGGCCGATGGCCACATCCTGCTGGAGGGCGTGCCCGGCGTGGCCAAGACGCTGCTGGCGCGCAGCTTCGCGGCCTGCCTGTCGCTGCAGTTCAGCCGCGTGCAGTTCACGCCCGACCTGATGCCCGGCGACGTGATCGGCGCCAACATCTTCAACTTCCAGACCAACGCCTTCGTGCTGACGAAGGGACCGGTCTTCACCCAGCTGCTGCTGGCCGACGAGATCAACCGCACGCCGCCCAAGACGCAGGCAGCCCTGCTCGAGGCGATGCAGGAACGCTCCGTCACCATCGACGGCCGCGGCCATGGGTTGGGCCCGCCTTTCATGGTGATCGCGACCCAGAATCCGATCGAGCAACAGGGCACCTATCCGCTGCCCGAGGCGCAGCTCGACCGCTTCCTGTTCAAGCACACGCTCGACTATCCCTCGCGCGAGGACGAGCTGGCGGTGGTGGCGCGCCACGGCGCCGGCGCGGCGATGGCCGATCCCCGGCAGCTCGGCGTCACGCCGGTGATCGACACGGCGGGCCTGCAGGCTTTGGGCGCGCTGGTCGACAGCGTGCGGCTGAACGACGACATCGTCGCCTATGTCGTCGACCTGATCCGCGCCACGCGCCAGCAGCCGGCGCTGCAGTTCGGCGCCTCGCCGCGCGCCGCCTCGATGCTGGCGTCATCGGCGCGGGCACTGGCCGCTTTCGAGGGCCGCGATTTCGTCATTCCCGACGACGTCAAGCGGCTGGCGCGGCCGGCGCTGCGCCATCGCCTGGTGCTGTCGCCCAGCGCCGAGATCGAGGGCCAGAACGTCGATGGCGTGCTGGGCCAGATCATCGAGCGTCAGGCGGCGCCGCGCTGATGCGCCCGACGTCCCGCGCGCTCTTGATCGTCGCCATCGCCGCCGCGATCGCCTTGCCGTGGGCGCTGATCTTCGAGGCGTGGTGGCAGACGGCGCTGGCGCTGCCGCTGACCGCGCTACTCGCGCTGGCGCTCGACGCGGCGCTGGCGCCGGCGAGCCGCCGCGTGCGGGTCGAGGCCAGCACGCCCGACATGCTCTACATCGGCACCGACGGCGCCTTGTCCGTGCGGGTCGCGGCGCCGGCGGGCAATGTCGGTGGCGGTCGCTGCACCGTGCTGCCCGAGATGTCGGGGCCGCTGCGCGACCTCGCCGCCACGAGCGCCGACTGGAGCGCCGGCGGCGACGCGATGATCGACTGGAAGCTGTCGGCGAGCCGGCGCGGTGAAGGCCGGCTGGAGCGCATCTGGCTGCTGTGGACCGGGCCGCTGGGCCTGATGGCGATCCATCACCGCGTCGAGATCGGCCGCGTCATCGCCGCCGTCCCCGATATCGCCGCGGTGCGCCAGCTGGCGCTGAAATTCGCGCAGCGCGACGCGTTCTTCGGCATGAAGCCGATGCGCCAGCAGGGCGATGGCAGCGAGTACCGGGCGCTGCGCGAGTACATGCCGGGCTTCGACCATCGCGCCATGGACTGGAAGACCTCGGCGAAGCATCGCAAGCTGATGTGCAAGGAGTTCTACACCGAGCGCAACCAGCAGGTCGTCTTCGCCTTCGACACCGGCCACCTGATGAGCCAGCCGCTGGCCGGCGTGCCGCGGCTCGACCACGCCATCAACGCCGGGCTGCAGATGGCCTACATGTCGCTGCGCGCCGGCGACCGGGTGGGCGTGTTCGGCTTCGACGCGCGCGTGCGCCACTACGCCGAGCCGCTCGGCAACGTCGCCAACTTCGCCCATATCCAGCGCCAGATGGCGCGGCTGGAATACCGCCACGAGGAGAGCAACTACACGCTGGCGCTGATGGACCTGATGGGCCGGCTCAAACGGCGCAGCCTGATCGTGGTCATGACCGACTTCGTCGATTCGATCACCGCCGAGCTGATGATCGACAATCTCGGCCGGCTGTCGAGCCGCCATCTCGTGCTGTTCGTCGCCCTGCGCGACCGCGCGCTGGCCGGGCTGGCCGACGCGCGGCCCGACAACTTCCCGACCTTGGCGCGCGCCGTGCTGGCGCACGACCTGATGGGCGAGCGCGAGATCGTGCTGCAGCGTCTGCGCCGCCTGGGTATCCAGTGCCTGGAGACCGAGCCGGCGAAGCTGGGTATCGAGCTGGTCAACCGTTACCTCGAGATCAAGCGGCGGGAGCTGGTGTGAGATGGCGCTGGAGCTGAGAAGCGCGCAGTTCCGCCGCGAGCGCGAAGCGGCCTGGCGCGAGCTCGAGGAGCTGATCGAGCGCGTCGACCGCGACGGCATCGGCTCGCTCGACGGGCGCAGCCTGGCGCGCCTGCCGGTGCTCTACCGCGCCACGCTCTCGGGCCTGTCGGTGGCGCGCGCCACCTCGCTCGACCGCAACCTGCTGGCCTATCTCGAGGCGCTCTCGGCGCGCGCCTATCTGTGCGTCTATGGCGTGCGCGAGGATCCCGGCGGGCTGTTCGCCAATTTCTTCGCGCGCCAGCTGCCGCGCGCGGTGCGCGAGAGCTGGCGGCAGATCGCCATCATCTCGCTCGTGGTCTTCGGCAGCGCGCTGGCCGCCTATCTGCTGACCATGGCCGATCCGTCCTACTACCACGCCTTCGTCCCGCCGGCGCTGCAGCAGGGACGTTCGCCCGACGCCGCGACCGAGGCGCTGCGCGCCACGCTGCAGGGTGGCGGCGGCAAGGACGCGCTGGCGGCCTTCGCCGCGCGGCTGTTCTCGCACAACGCGCAGATCGGCATGCTGAGCTTCGCCCTGGGCTTTGCCGTCGGCGCACCGACCATCGTGCTGATGCTGCACAACGGCGCCATGCTGGGCGGCTTCGTGGCCCTGTTCGACAGCCATGGCCTGCTGGTCGAGGCCGGCGGCTGGCTGTCGGTGCACGGGCCGACCGAGTTCGCCGCGCTGATCCTGAGCGCCGCCGCCGGGTTGCGCCTGGCCGGCGCGGTGATCTTCGCCGGACGGGAACCCCGACTGGTGCGGCTGGCGCGCGAAGGGCGCGCCGCGGCGCTGGTGATGATGGGTGCCGTGGTGCTGTTCCTGCTCGCCGGCATCCTCGAGGGCTTCGGCCGGCAGATGATCGTCGACACCGCGGCGCGCTACATCGTCGGCTGGGGCGTGTTCGCCGCCCTGCTCGCCTATGCCCTGATGGCCGGGCGGGAGATCAGACGATGACCGACACGCTGGTCCTCGACCCGCAGGCGCCCGACCCGAGGCGGCGCGAGCTGACCACGCCCGAAGGCGTTCTGGTGCATGTCAGGCTGGCCAGCATCGGCGAGCGGCTGGGTGCGTTGGCGGTCGATATCACCGTGTTGATCGTCGCCTTCATCGCGCTGGTGGCGCTGGTGATCCTCGGCGGCGGCAATCTCGGCGTCGCCTTCGCCACGCTGATCCTGTTCCTGCTGCGCTGTTTCTACTTCACGCTGTTCGAGCTGGCGTGGAACGGCCGCACGCTGGGCAAGCGGGCCACGCGCCTGCGCGTCGTCAACCGGCGCGGCGGCGCGCTGGCGCCCTCGGCGGTGATCGCGCGCAATCTGATGCGCGAGGTCGAGATGTTCGCGCCGCTTTCGCTGGCCATCGCCGCGCCGCGCGCTTTCACCACCGGCCAGCTCGAGCTGGTCGCCGCGCTGGTCTGGGTCGGCGCGCTGGCCTGCCTGCCGCTGTTCAACCGCGACCGCCTGCGCGCCGGCGACATGGTGGCCGGCACCTGGGTGATCGCCGAGCCGAAGCCGGCGCTGTTGCCCGATCTGGCGCGTGGCGGTGGCGGCGGCGCGGTCGAGCAGCCCTATCGCTTCACGCCGACGCAGCTCGCGGTCTACGGCGTGAAGGAGTTGCAGGTGCTGGAGGAGGTGCTGCGCTCGACGCACGCCGACGCCTATGCCGCGCGTCGCGACGTGGCCCAGCGCATCATCAAGCGCATCGGCTACGAGGTGCCGGACCAACGTACCTTCGAAGCGACGCGCTTCCTCGAGGCGTTCTACGCCGCTCAGCGCGGCCGGCTCGAAGCCGACCTCGCCTTCGGCCGCCGCAAGCGCGACAAGTTCGATCGGTGATCTC
>CAYTFW010000249.1:0-6214 GCA_964437145.1 uncultured Rhizobiaceae bacterium | reverse complement strand
CCGCCTGCGCGAGCGGCTCAGCCTGCTGGGCGCCATCGGCGTGTTGACCGCGTGCGGTTGCGCGGCTGTCGCGCTGGCACGACCGGACTGGCCGTTCCTCGCCATTGCCGCCGCGGCGGTGATCTGCGGCACCACGGCGGCGAGCTGGAACGGGCTCTCGGTTGGCGAGTTCGTGCGCTGGGCGCCGCCGGGCCAAGCCGGCGCGATCAACGCCGCCAGCACCGCCATCGTCTTCAGCGGCGGCGTCGTCGGCCCCGGCCTGTTCAGCGCCGTGGTCGGGGCCAGCGGCTCCTACCTCGCCGGCTTCGCGGTCATCGTCGGCGCGGTCGGCGTCGGCGGATTGTGGTTGCTGACCGAGGGACGCCGGCTGCGACGGGAAGCCTGACATGATCCTCATCGGCGTCAACCGCTCCCCCTACACGCGCCGCGTCGCGATCACGCTCAAGGCCTATGGCGTCACGTACGAACATCGCGACCTCACCGGCTTCGGCCACCGCGCGGAAGTGCGTGCCGCCAATCCACTGGGCCGCATCCCGGCGCTGGTGCTCGACAGCGGCGAGACGCTGATCGACAGCGCCGCCATCGTCGACCATCTCGACGAGGCCTACGGCGGCGACCATCCATTGACGCCACGAACCGGCGCCGATCGCCGCACCGTACTGAAGGTGGCGGCGATGATGATGGGCGCCTGCGACAAAGGCCTGCAAGCCGCCTATCACCGCAACCACACACCGAAAGAGAAGTGGCACCGCCCCTGGATCGACGACTGCATGGCGCAGATGTCGAACGCGCTGGCGGCGGTCGAGGCGATGGTGCAGCGGGACGAGCCCTACCTGCTGCTCGGGCGCCTGACGCAGGCCGACATCACCGCGTTCGTCGCCGAACGCCTCGGGCGCGGCCTGGGCATCGACACGGACTCGCGGATGCCGAGGCTTCGCGCACTGACGCGTCGCTTGCTGGAGCAACCGGCCTTCAGCTCGACCGAGCCGCCACCAGCATGAAGGGCGGGCGTTCGCGCTCGACCGCCCATTCAGGGTGCTGCGCGACCTGCGCGTCGGTCGGGCCCCATTCCTCGAGATGCGTCAGCGTAAAGCCGGCGCCGAGCAGCAGGTTGACGTAGCCGCCGACGGTGCGGTGGCGCTTGACCACGCCCTTGGCCAGCCAGTCGGTCTTGCGCTCGCCCTCGTCGAGATAGCGGTCGAGCGGCCAGACGCGGCGGCCGTCGGCGGTGGTGACGAAGCCTGGGGCGGACGGCGCGGTGTAGAGCGGATGCTCGACCGAGAAGACGAAGGGCGCGCCCGGCACCAGTGCGCGATGGATCGCCGAGAAGGTGTGCTCGAGGTTGGCGATGTAGTGGAAGGCGAGCGCGCTGTAGGCGAGGTCGAACGCCGCCGCCGGCACGTCGAGAGTCTCCAGATCGCCGCGCATATACGTGATGGCAGGATCGTTGGTCATCGCGGCGGCGCGGGTGAGCATCTTGGCCGACACGTCGATGGCGAGGATCGACGCGGCGCCTTCCTGCCGCGCCCAGCGCGCGAACCAGCCGAAGCCGCAGCCGAGATCGAGCACGCGCCGGCCCGTCATCGGCGGCAGCAGCGCGCGCACCGAGGGCCACTCGGCCGCGCCGTCGAGGCCGTCGACGGAGCGCTTCAGGCGGCTGTAGCCGGCGAAGAAATCCTCCTGGTCGTAAATGTTCTGGGTCATCGCCTCAACGCCACTGGAACGTCGCGCGGATCGCCAGATGGTCGGAGGGCTGCTCCATCGAGGGCAATGGGGTGGTCGCGTGGATCGCCGGCAGCGCGTGGGGATCGGCGCTGAGCGGCCCGCGATACAGCAGGTAGTCGATGCGCTTGACGATTTCGTTGGAGTTGCAGGTGAAGTCGTCCGGCCGCGTGGCGTAGGCGTCGGCGAAGCCCGCCGACCAGAAGGTGTCGAGCGTGAGCGTCGCCGCCGTCGCGTTGAAATCGCCGCAGGCGATCCAGCCGTCGCAGGGCGAAAGCGCACCGACCAGCTGCCGCGCCTGGCGCAGGCCGATGCGCTGATCGGGCGGCGTGGTCGGCGCCTGCCATTTGAGATGGGTGTTGGCGACGCCAAGGCTGCGCGCGCCATGCCGCAGCGCCAGCAGCAGGGCGATATTGCCTGACGCCGGCTGATCCGCCGTGCCGTCGTCGTAGACCAGTCGATGGACATCGCCGAGCGTGAACTGGCGGCGATCGAAGAACGTCGCGCAGCCGTCGAGACGGGTGCCGCTCTTCTTCAGATAGACGCCGCTGTAGCCCGCCTTCTCGAGGCGACGCTCGAGCAGCGTGAAGGTCTCTTGCTCGATCTCCTGCAGGCACAGGATCTGCGCCGACAGTTTCTCGATCGCGTCGGCCAGCGCACCCATCCGCCATTCCGGTCGCAGGTGCTCGATCGCGGTGTGCGGAAAGAAACGCGGTTCGATATAGGCGTTCGCCAGGATGTTGTAGGAGCAGGCGACGAAGGACATCAGCGCGCCAAGGCCAACTCGGCGCGCGCCGCCATCTTCAGCAGCGGCCGGTCGTGCAGGCGCGGCGCTACGATCTGCAGCCCCACCGGCAGTCCGTCGCGTCCCTTGCCGCAGGGGATCGAGATGCCCGGCACCAGCGCGAGGTTGAACAGCGGCGTGAACACCGCGTGGCCACGCGGGCCGGCGGGCTTGTTCTCGATCACCGGAGGATAGACCGTCTCGACCGGCCACGACACGCAGGCGGTGGTCGGCGTCAGCAGGTAGTCGTAGCGCGTGAAGAATTCCGCCACCGCACGCGCGGCGGCGTCGGCGAAGCGGAAGGCTGCCACGACATCGGTGCCCGCGATGGTCCGGCCGCGCTCGATCAGGCCCGCGATGTTGTCGCCGAACAGATCGGGTTCGGCCGCGTGCCGCTCGCCATAGAGCAGGGCGTTGGCCGCCGCGTTCACCGCCGCGAAGGCGAGCTCGCCGGTGCCGGCCGGCCACGAGACATCGGCGTTCTGGATGCTCCAGCCGGCGCCGCGCAGCGTCTCGATCGCCGCGTTGACCGCGTCGCGCACATCGGCGTCGACGGCGACGTCGAGACCCAGGCGCGGGCTGTAGGCGATGCGCGGCTTGGCCGGCGGCGCGACGTCGTAGGTCGGCACCGAATGCGGATCACGCGGATCGGCGCCGGCCATGACGTCGAACATCAGCGCGGCATCGGCCACCGTGCGGCCCATCGGCGCCGTCACGCCATAGAGCGGACCGTACGACCCGCCGAAGCCGAACGGCGAGGGGATCGCGCCGGCCGAGGTCTTCAAGCCCACGACGCCGCAATGCGACGCCGGCCGCCTTCCCGAGCCGCCGCCATCGGTTCCGAGCGCGATCGGTGAAAAGCCGGCGGCCAGCCCCGCCGCCGCGCCGCCTGATGAGCCGCCCGGCGTCAGCGCCGGATTCATCGGATGGCGCGTCGGGCCATAGACCTTGTTCTCGGTGTGGCCCTTGGCGGCCATCTCCGGCGTGTTGGTCATGCCCAGGAACACGCCGCCCGCCGCCTTCAGCCGCTCGACCGCCACCGCGTCGCGTGGCGCGATGAAATCCTTGTAGAGCAGCGAGCCGTTGGTGACGCGCCGTCCCGCCACCCAGGTATTGTCCTTCACGGTGTAGGGCACGCCCAGCAGCGGCCCGTCGAAGCCGCTCTTGCGCTGCGCGTCGATACGGTCGGCGTCGCGCCGCGCTTCGGCGGGATCGAAGTCGACGATGGCGGTCAATCCGGGGTTCTTCGCCTGCACGCGTGTGATGGCCGCCTCGGCGAGATCGCGGGCCTTGGCCTTGCCGGAGCGGATCGCGGCGGCGATCTCGGCGGCGGGGCGATCGAGCAAATCCATCGGGGTTGTCCTTGGGCTTGGCGACGGGGCTGCGGTATCATGGCCACAAAACAATGCCCCTCGAAACCGATCTCTACGCGCCGGTGAAGGCGCTGCTCGAAGGCCAGGGTTACGACGTCAAGGGCGAGGTCCGTGGCTGCGACGTGGTGGGCGTGCGCGCCGACGAGCCGCCGGTGATCGTCGAGCTCAAGCGCAGCTTCGGCCTGGGCCTCGTGCTGCAGGGCGTTGAGCGGCTGGGCATGACCGATTCGGTCTACATCGCCGTCGGCGCCTGGCCCAAGCGCCTGCGCGAAGTGAAGAAGCTCTGCCGGCGATTGGGCCTCGGCCTGATGGTCGTGACGGGAGCGCGGGTCGAGATCCTGCTCGATCCGGCGCCCTACACGCCGCGCAAGAACACGCGCAAGGCCGGCCGGCTGTTGGGCGAGCATGCGCGGCGCGTCGGCGATCCGACCAAAGGCGGCTCGACGCGCGTGCCGATCATGACCGCCTACCGGCAGCAGGCGCTGCGCTGCGCCGAGCTCTTGGCGCGCGACGGGCCGATGAAGGCCGCGGCGCTGAAGGTGTCCGCCGAAGTACCCAACGCCGGCAATATCCTCCGCGCCGATGTCTATGGCTGGTTCGAACGGGTCGAGCGCGGCGTCTATGCGCTCACGCCGGCGGGCCGCGAGGGGCTGGTGAAGTTCGGCCGGGGCTAGGCCGTTCGGGCCGCGTCGCTCCAGCGACGCTCATGAGGCGCCGCTGGAGCGGCGCGGCCCCATGAGATAGGCTTGCCTAAAGATCAGGCCGCCGAGGAGTTGTCCGATGGACATGCCGATCACCGAACTGCCGCTCACCGGAACCGACGTCTACGCCATGCCGCGCGAGCAGGGCGAGTGGGTGCTGCGCCGCCAGCTCGCCGCCGCCTATCGCCTGGTCGACCATTTCGGCTGGACCGAGCTGATCTACGGCCACCTCACCGCGCGCGTGCCCGGCGACGCGCCACACTTCCTGATCAACCCCTTCGGCCTGAACTACGACGAGGTCACCGCCTCGAACCTGGTGAAGATCGACCTCGACGGCAACATCGTCGAGCCCTCGCCGCATCCCGTGAACTACGCCGGCTTCGTGATCCACTCGGCGGTCCATATGGCGCACGCCTCGCGCCATCGCGTGGTGATGCACACCCATACCCGCGCCGGCATGGCGGTCTGTGCGCTGAAGGATGGGCTGAAGCCGATCTCGATGGTGTCGACGGCGTTCCACGGCAAGCTGTCGCACCACGACTACGAAGGGCCCAGCCTCGATCTCGACGAGCGCGGCCGGCTCTTGAAGAACCTCGGCGACAACCAGGCGATGATGCTGCGCAATCACGGCTTGCTGGTCACCGGCCGCTCGGTGCCCGAGGCATTCCTGCGCCTCTATCGCCTGGAACGCGCCTGCCAGATCCAGATCGACGCCGCGGCCGCCGGCGCGCTCAACGTCATGGGCGACAACCTCGCCGCCAAGTCGGGCGCCGACATAGACGCCTTCTCCGAGCGCGAGAGCGCCAACGGCATGGGCGATCTCGAATTTGCCGCCCTGATCCGCAAGCTCGACAAGACCGATCCGGGCTGGCGGCATTAGTTCAGGCGGGAGCGCCGCCGCTCCCGTCCCGCTTCTTCATCGCTACGCGTTGCGTTGAGCACGGCGTTGGCCAGCGAAGGAGGCAACCATGGCGGACAGCGTCTACAAGGTGATCGAGCTCATCGGCACCAGCACCGAGTCGTGGGAGAAGGCGGCCAACGTCGCGGTCAGCCGCGCCAGCAAGACGCTGCGCGACCTGCGCGTCGCCGAGGTCGTCGAGCTCGACATGGTGATCGAGAAGGGCAAGGTCACGGCCTACCGCGCCAAGGTGAAGCTGTCCTTCAAGTTCGAAGGAAGCTGAGCCGGCCTTCGGCGTCGATGCCGATCTCGGCGCCGTCCTCGATCCGCTCCATCTCCCGCTGATCCAGCTCGTAGAGCGGGATCGCGGGCCAGCCCATCTCGCGCGCCACGACGATGCCCAGGCCGAGGATAGCGTCGACGCGGCCCAGCACGATGGCCGATGGCGCATGCCCGTTACGCAGTAGCTCGAGCATGACAGCGCTCGAGGACGACGAGCCGCGCGGCTCGGCGACGAACAGCACGCGGCCGCCGATACGCTCGCCGTGATGGGCGATCGACGGATCGGTCAACGCGCCGGTGTCGGGATCGACGCCACCCCAGAAGCTCAGCGCCGCGACCTTCAGCGCACGACCCGAGGCGGCGCCGGGCAGGATGACACGCGCGCGGATCATCGCGTCTTCCTCCCTCTCCCCGCGCGCGGGGAGAGGGTCGGGGTGAGGGGGAGTCTCAGGTT
>CAYTFW010000248.1:0-6225 GCA_964437145.1 uncultured Rhizobiaceae bacterium | reverse complement strand
GGCACCGAGAAGCTGATCGAGTACAAGACCTACCTGCAGGCGGTGCCGTATTTCGACCGGCTCGATTACGTCTCGCCGATGTGCCAGGAGCACGCCTACGCGCTGGTCGTCGAGCGGCTGCTGGGCGTCGAGGCGCCGATCCGCGGCCAGTGGATCCGCGTGCTGTTCTCCGAGATCACGCGCATCCTCAACCATCTGCTCAACGTCACGACCTTCGCCATGGACGTGGGCGCGCTGACGCCGACCCTGTGGGGCTTCGAGCAGCGCGAGCTCTTGATGGAGTTCTACGAGCAGGTTTCCGGCTCGCGCATGCACGCGGCCTATTTCCGGCCGGGCGGCGTGCACCAGGATCTGCCCGCGGGCATGCTCGATCGCATCCAGGCCTGGTGCGAGCAGTTCCCGCGCACGATCGACGATCTCGAGCGGCTGGTGACCGAGAACCGCATCTTCCGCCAGCGCACGGTCGACATCGGTACCGTGTCGGGCGACGACGCCATCGCCTGGGGCTTCTCCGGGCCGATGCTGCGCGCTTCGGGGATCGCTTGGGATCTGCGCCGGGCGCAGCCCTACGACTGCTATGCCGAGGTCGATTTCGACGTCCCGGTGGGCAAGACGGGCGACTGCTTCGCGCGCTACCTGGTGCGCATGGAGGAGATGCGGCAGAGCCATCGCATCATGATCCAGTGCGTCAAGGCGCTGCGCACCGTCACCGGCCCGGTCAGCGTCGACGACAAGAAGATCTCGCCGCCGCTGCGCGGCGAGATGAAGACGTCGATGGAAGCGCTGATCCATCATTTCAAGCTCTATACCGAAGGCTACAAGGTGCCCGCGGGCGAGGCCTACGCGGCGGTCGAGGCGCCCAAGGGCGAGTTCGGCGTCTACCTCGTGGCCGACGGCTCCAACCAACCGTACCGGTGCCATATCCGGGCGCCGGGCTTCCCGCATCTGCAAGCGCTCGAGTTCATGTCGAAGGGCCACCAGCTCGCCGATCTGTCGGCGAATATCGGCTCGCTCGACGTCGTCTTCGGCGAAGTCGACCGCTAGGAGCGCATGACGCCATGGCGATGATCACAGCCGATCCCAAGGACGTCCCGCAGGTCGCGTCGTTCGCGTGGACGCCCGAGAATCTCGAGATCGCGAAGGGTTTCGTCGCGCAGTATCCCGCCGGCCGCCAGGCCAGCGCGGTGATCGCCTGCCTCGATCTGGCGCAGCGCCAGTCCGGCGGCTGGCTGCCGCGCGTGGCGATGGATTACGTCGCGAAGTTCCTCGATATGGCGCCGATCCGCGTCTACGAGATTGCGACCTTCTACACGATGTTCAGCCTCAAGCCGCGCGGCAAGTACCTGCTGCAGGTCTGCACCACGACACCGTGCTGGCTGCGCGGCTCGGACGCGGTGATGAAGGCTTGCCGCGAGGTCACCGGCGTCGGTCCGGGCGAGGTCAGCGCCGACGGGCTGTTCAGCACCATGGAAGTCGAGTGCCTGGGCGCCTGCGTCAACGCGCCGATGATCCAGATCAACGATACCTTCTACGAGGACCTCGACGAAGCCTCGACGCGGAAGGTGCTCGAAGCCTTCAAGCGCGGCGAGACGCCGAAGCCCGGTCCGCAGGTCGATCGCCAGACCTCGGCGCCGGTCGGCGGTCCCACGACGCTCTCGACGATTCGCTCGGAGTAGGGGCGATGCTGAAGGACGAAGACCGCATCTTCACCAACCTCTACGGCCTCCACGATTGGGGCCTCGAGGGCGCGCGCAGGCGCGGCGCTTGGGATGGCACGGCCGCGATCCTGGCCAAGGGCCGCGACTGGATCATCGACGAGATGAAGAAGTCGGGCCTGCGCGGTCGTGGCGGCGCGGGCTTCCCGACGGGTCTGAAGTGGTCGTTCATGCCCAAGGAAGTCGGCGCGCGGCCGCACTACCTCGTGGTCAACGCCGACGAGTCCGAGCCCGGCACCTGCAAGGACCGCGATATCCTGCGCCACGATCCGCACACGCTGATCGAGGGTTGCCTGATCGCCAGCTTCGCCATGCAGGCGCACGCCGCCTACATCTACGTGCGCGGCGAGTTCTACGACGAGGCGGTGCGGCTGAAGGCGGCGGTGAAGCAGGCCTACGACGCCGGCCTGCTGGGCGACAACGCCTGCGGCTCCGGCTGGAAGATGGACGTCTACGTCCATCGCGGCGCCGGCGCCTATATCTGCGGCGAGGAGACCGCGCTGCTCGAGAGCCTCGAAGGCAAGAAGGGCATGCCCCGGCTGAAGCCGCCATTCCCGGCCGGCGCCGGCCTCTATGGCTGCCCGAGCACGGTGAACAACGTCGAGTCGATCGCCGTGGCGCCGACCATCCTGCGCCGAGGCGCGGCGTGGTTCGCCGGCATCGGCCGGCCCAACAACACCGGCACCAAGGTCTTCTGCATCTCCGGGCACGTCAACAAGCCGTGCAACGTCGAGGAGGAGATGGGCATCCCGCTGCGCGAGCTGATCGAGAAGCATGCCGGCGGCGTGCGCGGCGGCTGGGACAATCTGCTGGCGGTGATCCCCGGCGGCGCCTCGGTGCCGCTGCTGCCCAAGTCGATCTGCGACGAGGTCCTGATGGACTTCGACTCGCTGCGCAACGTGCAGTCCGGCCTCGGCACGGCGGCCGTGATCGTCATGGACAAGTCGACCGACGTGATCAAGGCGATCGCGCGGCTGAGCTACTTCTACAAGCACGAGAGCTGCGGCCAGTGCACGCCCTGCCGCGAAGGCACCGGCTGGATGTGGCGCGTGATGGAACGCATGGTGAAGGGCGAGGCGCGGATCGAGGAGATCGACGTGCTGCACGACGTCACCAAGCAGGTCGAGGGCCACACGATCTGCGCGCTGGGCGACGCGGCGGCCTGGCCGATCCAGGGCTTGATCCGCCACTTCCGGCCGCTGATGGAACAGCGGATCAACGAGCGGCAGTCGCGCCGCATCGCGGCCGAGTGAGCCGGAGATCGTCATGCCCAAGATGAAGATCGACGGAATCGAGATCGAGGTGCCCGCCGGCATCACGGTGATCCAGGCCTGCGAGCTGGCCGGCGTCGAGATCCCGCGCTTCTGCTACCACGAGCGCCTGTCGATCGCCGGCAATTGCCGGATGTGCCTGGTCGAGCAGGAGAAGGCGCCCAAGCCGATCGCCTCCTGCGCCATGCCGGTGGCCGAGGGCATGGTGATCAAGACCGACACGCCGCTGGTCAAGAAGGCCCGCAACGGCGTGATGGAATTCCTGCTGATCAACCATCCGCTGGACTGCCCGATCTGCGACCAGGGCGGCGAGTGCGATCTGCAGGACCAGGCGATGGCCTACGGCTTCGACCGTACGCGCTATCACGAGAACAAGCGCGCGGTGCCCGACAAGGATCTCGGCCCGATCGTCAAGACCTCGATGAACCGCTGCATCCAGTGCACCCGCTGCGTGCGCTTCGCCACCGAGGTGGCCGGCGTCGAGGAACTCGGCGCCACCGGCCGCGGCGAGGGCATGGAGATCACGACGTATGTGCAGAAGACGCTGACGTCGGAGCTGTCGGGCAATATCGTCGATCTCTGCCCGGTGGGCGCGCTGACGTCGAAGCCCTATGCGTTCAACGCGCGCTCCTGGGAGCTGCGCAAGACCGAGTCGGTCGATGTGATGGATGCGCTCGGCTCGAACATCCGCGTCGATACGCGCGGCGCCGAGGTGATGCGCGTGCTGCCGCGCGTCAACGAGGACGTCAACGAAGAGTGGATCTCCGACAAGACGCGCCATGCTATCGATGGCCTGAAGCGCCAGCGGCTCGACCAGCCCTATGTGCGCCGCGACGGCAAGCTGAAGCCGGCGAGCTGGGGCGAGGCCTTCGCCGCCATCGCCGAGCGCGTGGGCAAGATCAAGGGCCCGGCCATCGCCGCGATCACCGGCGACCAGTGCGACGCCGCGTCGATGGTCGCGCTCAAGGATCTGATGGCGGCGCTCGGTGCCAAGGGCGTCGAATGCCGCCAGGACGGCACGCAGCTGCAGGCCGGTCCGCGCGGCGGCTATATCTTCAACGCGGGCATCGCCGGCATCGACAAGGCCGACCTGATCCTGCTGATCGGCACCAATCCGCGTGCCGAGGCGCCGGTGCTCAACGCCCGCATCCGCCGCCGCGCGCTCAATGGCGGCCTGAAGGTCGGCTTGATCGGCGAGGTGCCGGACGATCTGACCTATCCCGTCGAGAATCTGGGTGCGAGCGCGAAAGCGCTCGACAATCTGGGCTCCTTCGCTGACGCGCTGAAAGCCGCCAAGACACCGATGATCATCGTCGGCCAAGGCGCGCTGGCGCGGCCCGATGGCGCGGCGATCCTCGCCAAGGCGCGGGCGCTGGCGACGGTGCGTGACGACTGGAACGGTTTCTGCGTGCTGCACACCGCGGCGTCGCGGGTCGGCGGGCTCGATCTCGGCCTGACCGTCGAGGGCGGCGTCGAGGCGATTCTCAAGGGCTGCGAGGACGGCTCGGTCGAGCTGGTCTATCTGCTGGCGGCCGACGAGATCGATACCAAGCGGCTGGGCAAGGCCTTCGTGGTCTATCAGGGTCATCACGGCGACGCGGGCGCCCATCGCGCCGATGTCGTGCTGCCCGGCGCCGCCTACACCGAGAAGCCGGGTGTCTACGTCAACACCGAGGGCCGCGTGCAGCTGGCCAAGCGCGCGTCCTATCCGCCGGGCGAGGCGCGCGAGGACTGGGCGATCCTGCGCGCGCTGTCGGGCGTGCTGAACAAGCCGCTGCCCTACGACACCATCGAGCAGGTGCGCGCGCGTCTCGTGGCGGTGAATCCAGCGTTCGCGGCGGTCGATCAGCAGAAGCCGGGCGCCTGGGGTGCGTTTGGCCAGGACGGCGCCGTGAGTGACGCGCCGCTGCGCTCGACGATCGCCAATTTCTACATGACCTGCCCGATCAGCCGCGCCTCGCGCGTGATGGCCGAGTGCACCGCGCTGCGCCGCGCCAGCCTCGCCGTGGCGGCGGAGTAGGCCGATGACGTTGATGCAGTTCTTCACCCAGCACTGGCTCGGCCAGGCGCTCGTCATCGTCGCGCAATGCCTGGCGGTGACCGTGCCGCTGCTGGTCTCGGTCGCCTACATGACCTACGCCGACCGCAAGATCTGGGGCATGATCCAGCTCAGGCGCGGCCCCAACGTGGTCGGCCCGTTCGGCCTGCTGCAGCCCTTCGCCGACGGGTTGAAGCTGCTGCTGAAGGAAACCATCATCCCCAGCGGCGCCAGCAAGGTGCTGTTCATCCTGGCGCCGATGATCACCTTCATCACCGCGCTGGTCGCCTGGGCCGTCGTGCCGTTCGACGACGGCTGGGTGATCGCCGACATCAATGTCGGCATCCTCTACCTGTTCGCGATCTCCTCGCTGGGCGTCTACGGCATCATCATCGCCGGCTGGGCCAGCAACTCGAAATACGCCTTCCTGGGCGCGCTGCGCTCGGCGGCGCAGATGGTGTCCTACGAGGTCTCGATCGGCTTCGTGCTGATCACCGTGCTGCTGTGCGCCGGCTCGCTGAACCTCTCGACCATCGTGAAGACGCAGGATGGCGGCATCTGGAACTGGTACTTCCTGCCGCTGTTCCCGATGTTCATCATCTTCTTCATCTCGTGCCTGGCCGAGACCAACCGCACGCCCTTCGACCTGCCGATGTCGGAAGCCGAGCTGGTCGCCGGGTTCCACACCGAGTACTCGGCGATGGCCTTCGGCCTGTTCTTCCTCGGCGAATACGCCAACATGATCCTGCTCTCGGGCATGGGCGCCGTGCTGTTCCTCGGCGGCTGGCATTCGCCGCTGCCGTTCGAGCCGTTCACCTGGGTGCCCGGTGTCGTCTGGTTCGCGCTCAAGATCGCGCTGCTGCTTTTCGTCTTCTCGTGGACCAAGGGCACCGTGCCGCGCTACCGCTATGACCAGCTCATGCGCCTGGGCTGGAAGGTCTTTCTGCCGTTCTCGCTGGTCTGGGTGGTGCTGACGGCCGCCGTCGTGACCTACGCGCGCGGCAACTAGGGAGCTGGCGATGGGTGTGCTCGACAGGACGGCCCGCGCGCTGCTGCTCGGCGAGATCGCCTCGGGCTTCGCGCTGACCTTGAAGTACATGTTCAAGCCCAAGGTGACGGTGAACTATCCCTTCGAGAAGGGACCGCTCAGCCCGCGCTTCCGCGGCGAGCACGCGCTGCGCCGCTATCCCAACGGCGAGGA
>CAYTFW010000247.1:0-6263 GCA_964437145.1 uncultured Rhizobiaceae bacterium | reverse complement strand
CTCCCTCTCCCCGCAAGCGGGGAGAGGGGAGCGGACAGCGAGCCCATGCGATAGCGCCGCATCACTGCGTACCCGTGCCGAACTGATCGCGCAGGCCGTCGCCCAGCAGGTTGATGCCCAGGACCAGCACGAACAGCGAGAAGCCGGGGATCATGATCACCCATGGGCTGAAATACATGTACTCCTTGGCCTCGGAGATCATCAGGCCCCAGGACGGCAGGGGCGGCGGCACGCCCAGGCCGAGGAACGACAGCGCCGCCTCGGCCAGGATGGCGAGCGCGATCTCCAGGGTGGCGACGACGACGAGGTGTGACGCGATGTTCGGCAGCACCTCGCGCGCCAGGATGTGGAAGCGCGAGCACCCCGCGCACCACGCCGCCGAGACGAAGTCGAGGTTGCGCACCTGCATGGTGGTGCTGCGTGCGACGACAGCAAAGCGATCCCACAGCAGCAGGCCCAGGGTCAGCACCAGCAGGGTGAAGCTGCTGCCCATCAGGCCGACGACGGCCAGCGCCACCAGGAAGACCGGGAGAGACAGCCGCGTGGTGATGGCGAAGAGCACCGCGTCGTCGACCTTGCCGCCGACGAAGCCGCCCAGCACGCCGAGCGCGATGCCGATGATCGCCGAGGTGATGGTCACGCCGATGCCGATCAGCATGGAGATGCGCGCGCCGTAGATCAGGCGCGAGAGGTAGTCGCGGCCGATCTGGTCGGTGCCGAGGAAATGCATGGGGTTGTGGCCGTCCATCCAGAACGGCGGCAGCAGGCGCTTGCCGAGATCCTGCGCGTAGGGGTCATGCGGTGTGATCCACGGCGCGAAGATCGCGGCGAACAGCGCCACGCCGACGATCACCGCGCCGATCCAGGTGCCGGCGGAGCGCCAGCCGCGCCGCGGCGCGGCGATGGTGGTCATCGTGATCATGCGCTGCGCAGCCGGGGATCGAGCACGGCGTTGAGGATGTCGGCCAGCATGGTGAGCGCGACGTAGATCACCGCCAGCACCAGCACCACCGCCTGGACCACGGGGAAGTCGTTCTTGCCGATGCTCTCCCAGGCGAGGAAGCCGACACCGTGCAGGGCGAAGACCGATTCGATGACGATCGAGCCGCCGAGCATGAAGCCCAGCTGCACGGCGGCGATGGCGACCACCGGGATCGCCGCGTTGCGCAGCGCGTGCTTCAGAAGGATCGAGGCGCGCGACAGGCCCTTGGCGCGCGCCGTGCGGATGTAGTCCGAGCCCATCGCCTGGATCATGCCGGCGCGGGTCAGGCGGGTGAGCGCCGGGATCGCGGTGAAGGCCAGCACGATGCCGGGCATCACATAGTGCTGCCATGAGCCGGTGCCGGAGATCGGCAGCCAGCCCAGCTGCAGGCCGAAGGTGATCATCAGGATCAGGCCGAGCCAGAAGCCGGGCATGGCCTGGCCGAGCAGGGCGACGAACTGCACGGCGCGATCGACCCAGGTGTTCTCGTTGACCGCGGCGGCGATGCCCAGCGGGATCGACACCACCAGCGCGATCACCAGCCCGGTGAGCCCCAGCGTGACGGTTACCGGCATGCGGTCGACGATCAGGGCGGCGGTGCGCGCCTTGAAGAAGTAGCTCTCGCCGAAATCGCCGATCATGGCGCGGCCGACCCAGTCGAAGAACTGGACAACCACCGGCCGGTCCAGCCCGTAGGCCTTGCGGATCAGCTCGACATCGGCCTGCGTCGCGTTGGCGCCGGCGATCGAGATCGCCAGATCGCCCGACAGCCGCGTGAGCATGAATGCCAGGGTCAGCACCGTCGCGGCGACCAGCAGCGCGACGACGAAGCGGCGGAGAAGGAAGCGGAGCATGTAGATGTCAGCCTATCCAGCCAGCCCATGGCGATGCAAGCGACATGCCGTCTTTGGGACCGCCGGCGTCCCGCCGGCTCACAAAGATGCCGGCGGGACGCCGGCGGTCCCAATCAAATCAACACCCCCACCAGCGCCGCCGTCATGCAGGTGGCCAAGGTGCCGGAGACGATCGTGCGGGGGCCGAGCGCCACGATCTCGGCGCGGCGTTCGGGGGCCATGGCGGATATGCCGCCGATCATGATGCCGAGGCTGCCGAAATTGGCGAAGCCGCAGAGTGCGTAGGTCATGATCAATCGGGACCGCTCCGACAGCGTGCCTGATGGCAGCTTGGCCAGCTCGAGATAGGCGACGAACTCGTTGAGCACGATCTTCACACCCATCAGCCCGCCGGCGGTGGTCGCCTCGGCCCAGGGAATGCCCATCAGCCAGCAGATCGGCGCCATCGCCCAGCCCAGCACCCGCTGCAGGGTGATCTTCGCGCCCCAGATGTCGGGCAGCAGGCCCAGGATCAGATTGGCCAACGCCACCAGCGCCACGAACACGATCAGCATGGCGATGATGTTGAGCAGCAGCTCCAGCCCACCCACCGTGCCGCGCACGATGGCGTCCATGCTGCCATGGGCGCGGCCTTCGCCGGCGTCGAGCGTGGCGCCAGTCGGCACCTGGTCGTCGGGCACCATCAGCAGCGCCACGACGATCGCCGCCGGCGCCGTCAGCAGCGAGGATAGCAGGATATGGCCCAGCGCGCCGGGGACCGCGGTGCCGAGGATCAGCGCATACAGCACCATGACCGTGCCAGCGACGCCGGCCATGCCTGATGTCATGATCACGAACAGCTCGCTGCGGCTGACGCGCTTGAGGTACGGCCGGATGAACAGCGGCGCCTCGACCATGCCGACGAAGATGTTGGCCGCCGTCGACAGGCCGACCGCGCCGCCGACCCTCATGCTGCGCTCCAGGATCCACGACAGGCCGCGCACCAGCGCCGGCAGCACGCCCCAATGGAACAGCAGGCTCGAGAGCGCGGAGATCACCAGGACCAGCGGCAGCGCCTGGAAGGCCAGCACGAAGCCGCCGCCGGGATAGCTCTCGGCGAAGGGCAGGGGCGCGCCGCCGAGATAGCCGAAGACCAGCGCCGTGCCGGCGCGCGTCGCCGCCGCCAGCGCGTCGACCGCGCCGGTCAGCGCCGATAGGCCATCGCGCAGCGGCGGCACGTGGAGGAACAGCGCGGCGAGCACGACCTGCAGCGCGATGCCGATGAGCACCGGCCGCCACGCGACGCTACGGCGATTCTCACTGAGCGCCCAGGCGAGCGCGGTCAGTACGATCAGACCCAGCAGGCTCTGCCACATCTGCGCCTCGCGATTGGGGGTATTGGCAACTGATCCTGTGTCAGGCGTAGCAAGGAGAACGACCGCTACACCGAGAATGCGCGCCCGATGATCCGGCCCGTCCGAGGATCAACCTCGAACTCGACATCGCCATCGGAGCCGACAAAGCCCGTGGCCCCGATGCGATCGCCTTTCGTCGACACCAATCGCAGATCGTCGGTGACGAGACGACCGCTCTCCCAGGCGATTCCCGATCCGCCGATCGCGACGAGGTCGGTCTCGTCGGCTAGCACGACGATGCCTTGAGACACGATCGAGATCGCCTGGCGCACCGGGAAGCATCGCGGATAGATCACCTTTGACGGATCTTCCACATCGACGGCGAATGCCTGCCCTTCGGCGATCACAAGCAGGACGGAAGGATCGGGCGTGCTCATGATCTTCGAGCATTCGTTTGCCATGCTCGAGTCGCGGCCGAATACCCCGATCCACGGTTCGTCTCCCGCAGGTTGAATCTCGACAACGATACTCCAATCCTCCCGGGCCGCTGTGTGCGGCGCTCGAAAGTACCGCACGCTGGTTCCGCCTGCCCCGGACGGGAGGTCGACCCGGCTAACCGAGTAGTGGTGCGGAAAAGACAGGTCGATAATCACCTTGCTCCCCTTTGTCGGCTCGCTCTGAGTGCCTGGGCTCTGCCCCAAGCGATCCCACAGTCAACCGAACGGCGGCAGATCTTCCTGTCTATGGAAGATAGACCTTCCCCAGTTTGGAAACGCCGCCGGAAAGTCGAGGCGATGACGGGTATGGGTCACTGAATGCGTCACCGGATAGTGAGACGAGATTTCGGTCTCGACAATCTCCATGGTTTCCTGATCCAGCTCGGTGATCGCGCCGTCGTAAAAGCAGTCGAAATGAAT
This sequence comes from uncultured Rhizobiaceae bacterium, assembly GCA_964437145.1. Taxonomy (GTDB): domain Bacteria; phylum Pseudomonadota; class Alphaproteobacteria; order Reyranellales; family Reyranellaceae; genus JAFAZJ01. Next base: position 2,176 of record CAYTFW010000247.1, on the reverse strand, counting down.
GTCGGTCTCACCCCACCGAGCCGTGATCGCCCTCAGATGGGCCGGAATAGCCCCGAGAAGCGCGCCATAGATCGCCAGCAAGACAGATGTCGCGCGTTCATTGTCCATATCTCGACTCCTTCCGCTCTCGGCGCCGCTGGAACAAAGATGCGGAGGTGATACTGCCAACGCCGGCTACTGTCAGTGTGATGCCCACCGTTGCCTCCTACATCCGCTACTGATGAACGGCTTTCAGGATTTGATGCGAATGTCAGAGTAGATAAGGCCAAATGGCGACGGACACGTTCGGATAGCTTCGGACATGTCGTTATCGATCTGCCGCCGCTCGGCATCATCAACAGGGTTCTTTTCGGCGGCGATACGAAGATCGTCGCGCCACGACGGATAGATTTCGCAGTAGCCTGACTCTGGCCGACTCTGTTTATCGAAGGTCAGCACCAAGGTTTGCGTAGGTGAGATATAGAGGCAGCGGCCAAAGCCCGGATCGCCCGCGAACAAAACGATCTTCACTTGGCGATTTGTGTCGACTGCTGCGAACCCTATGACCATTTCGCGCGTCTGTGGGTCCTGGTACTCGATTCGTTGAGGTGTAAACACTGCTCCTCCGAATCCTGACCACCTAGTGTCCGCAGCGGTTGCGGCAGCCTGCCACGTTAGTTCGCGGGAGGTAGGAGTGTCGATACGACATGATGTTTGCTAAAACCACTCATCGTTCACGGGCTGCCTCCATGACGGTTCGCACCACGGGATCGAGCAAGAACGCGATAACTCGTCGCTTATCAGTCGCAATCTCGACGGTGGCCGACATACCGGGACTCACCGATGCCGGCTTGCCGGGCCCGCTTGCGCTGCCTTGCCGGATGTCGCTGAACGTAACTCGTGCGAGGTGGGGGCGTCCATCTTCGACGTACCGTCTGGTCGGCCTCGCGCCGCGGCGCCGCTAGGTCCCGCGCCTCCTTGTATCGTGTCGGCAGAAATCGACTGCACGGTGCCGACCAGCGCGCCGTGGATCGTGTAGGGGAACGCGTCGAACTTGATCTCGGCGCGCTGGCCGACCTGGACGAAGCCGACGTCCTTGTTGAGCAGGGTCGCCTAAGCGAGCCGGAGCGCGGCATTTGATGCGATCGAGAGCGGGCCGATGCTAGATTGGCCGCCGCAGTAGTTGAGGAGGGAACGCCGATGGACGCCGCCGAACGGGTGCGCAGCATCGATACGGCCGACGAGGCGCAGCTTCTGGCGACGATCGACAGATGGGTCGACCGCGAGGTGGCGCCCAGGGTGAAGGAGTTCGACCACGCCGATCGCTGGCCGGCCGAGCTGGTCGAGCAGATGAAGGGACTCGGCCTGTTCGGCGCCACGGTCAGCCAGGACTATGGCGGGCTCGGCCTGCCGGCGTCGACCTACGCCAAGATCGTCATGCGCATCTCCTCGGTGTGGATGGCGCTGACCGGCATCTTCAATTCGCACCTGATGCTGGCGCTGGCGGTCGAGAAGTTCGGCACCGAGCCGCAGCGTCGGCAATGGCTGCCCAAATTCGCCAGCGGCGAGATCAGGGGCGGGCTGGCGCTGACCGAGCCCAATGCCGGCACCGATCTGCAGGCGATCCGCATGACGGCGCGGCGCGATCGCGGCGACTATGTCATCAACGGCACCAAGACCTGGATCAGCAACGGCATCGAAGGCTCGTGCTTCGCGCTCTTGGTCAAGACCAACGCCGAGGCCAGCCCGCGCTATACCGGCATGAGCCTGTTCATCGCGCCCAAGGGGCCGGGCTTCACCGTCGGCCGCAAGCTGGAGAAGCTCGGTTACAAGTCGATCGATTCCGGCGAGCTCATCTTCCAGGACTATCGCATCCCGGCCGATCACCTGATCGGCGAGGTCGAGGGCCGCGGCTTCACCCAGGTCGCCGGCGGGCTGGAGCTGGGCCGCATCAACGTCGCGGCGCGTGGCGTTGGTATTGCGGAAGGCGCGCTGAAGCTCGCCACCGACTACGCGCAGATCCGCCAGACCTTCGGCAAGCCGATCATCGAGCACCAGGCGATCGCGCTGAAGATCGGCGAGATGGCGACGCGGGCGCGCGCCGCGCGGCTGCTGACGCTCGACGCCGCCGCCGCCTTCGATCGCGGCGAGCGCTGCGACATGGAGGCGGGCATGGCGAAGTACTTCGCCTCCGAGG
>CAYTFW010000246.1:0-6321 GCA_964437145.1 uncultured Rhizobiaceae bacterium | reverse complement strand
CCCTTGCTGTCGAGGTGACGGTTGTCGAGCACGCTGATCAGCGGGAAGCCGTCGACCAGATAGCGCCGGTTCTGGTCCTCCATCAGCTCGCCGAACATCTCGGCGGCGGCCTGCAGCTGCGCCGGGCTGAGATGCTCTTGTCCGCGAATCACCAGGACCACGTTGTCGACGACCGCGTCGTAGAGCGCCTTGCGCGTCGCGCCGTCGAGCGGACGTGCGAGGTCTATACCCGTGACGATGGCGCCGATGTGGTCCTTGACCTTGTCGATCCGCATGGCCTGGGCGGGAGGCCTGACGGCGGTGGCTGTGCTCATGATCCGGCTCCTCATGTCTTGATCCGCGGATCCCGCCGACAGCATCGGCCGAATATTGCCGTCGATCAAGTATTGACCGGTAGCCCGACACGCTTGCGGAACGCCTCGTCGCGCGTGGACGCGTCCTGGCCGATCAGGTCGTCGGCGGCGGGATCGCAGAGATAGAGCAGGCCGCGCACCGCGTGCTCGACCGGCGAGAGATTGGCGCGCGGGATCTGGCTGATCATGTTCATGCCCGAGGCGCGGATCTTCACCTGCATCTCGGTGTCGATCGTGCCGGGCGAGAAGCCGAAGACGCGGATGCCCTTGCCTTGCGTCTCCAGCGCGATGGCACGCGTCATCATCGCTAGGCCGGCTTTGCCCGAGCAATAGGCGCTCCAGCCCTCGAGCGGCCGATAGGCGGCGCCGGAGGAGACGTTGACGATGGTGCCGGCACCACTCTTCAGCATGCCCTCGATCACCGCGCGCACCACGTAGAAGGCGCCGATCAAGTTGATCTCGATGTTGCGCGCCCAGGCCTTGGGATCCGATACCGCCAGCTCGGCGATCGGCTCGATCACGCCGGCGTTGTTGACCAGGATGTCGAGACCACCGAGCTTCTGCCGCGTCGCCGCCACCGCACGCTCGACCGCGACATAGTCCGACACGTCGCAGGCCATCGCCTCGGCCTTGCCGCCCGCCGCCACGATCTCGCGCGCCACCGCCTGCACCGCGGCCCCATCGCGCGCGACGAGCATCACGGCCGCACCTTGCGCTGCCATCGTCCGCGCCACGCCTTCGCCCAGGCCGCGGCCCGCGCCGGTGATCAGGGCGGTCTTGCCGTCGAGTCGGATCATCGCCTCGTCCTCTGTATACTCGCCATGGTCCCTCTATGAGGTTTGCAACTGATGCACAACGACAACTGGGGCGTTCGCGCCCGCTTCGGCCTGTTCATCGTCGGCAACGAGGCGGTGCCCGAAGCCGAATGGTGGGCGATGGCGCCCAAAGGTGTATCGATCCACGCCGCGCGGATCACCGCGACCTCGCCCTGGACGCCCTGGCGCGCGGATCGCAGTGGCGTCGAGCTGCCGGATGACATGGTGCGAGGCTGCAAGCAGTTCGGCGCCATGCGGCTCAACGCCGTCGTCCTCGCGCATACCACCAGCAGCGTGGTCGGCGGCGCGGGCTGGCATGAGGCGACTGTGTCGGCGATCAGCGCGGCGCTCGGCACCGGCGCGCTCGTCACCACCAACGGTCACGACACCATCGCCGCGCTGAAGGCCAGCGGCATCAAGCGCCCCTTTCTGGTCGTGCCGCCGTGGTTCCCCGACGGCACGGTGGGCGCCGCCGTCGGCTACTACCGCGACCATGGCTTCGATCCGGCCGGACATCTGCGCATGGATCCCGGCCCCAACTGGCGCGCGGTGCCGCCGAACGAGCTCTATCCGCGCGGCTTCGGCTTCGAGCAGGACGTCGAGCAACTCTACGCGCAAATCAAGGCGGCGTGCGTACCCACCGCCGACGGCGTGATGATCGGCGGCACGGGATTCCGCTGCGTCGCGCTGATCGAGGCGCTGGAGCAGGCGCTCGGCCGACCGGTCGTGACCGCGAACCAAGCGAGCCTGTGGCGCTGCCTGCGGCACGCCGGCATCAAGGACCCGATTGCCGGCTACGGCGCGCTGCTCAGATCCTCGCAATGATCTCGGCCTTGAAGCGGCGCATCTCGGCGATCACCTCGGCTGAGGTGGGGCGGCCGAAATCGATGTCGATGGCGGTGACGCCGAGATCGCGCAGTGCGCGCAAATCGGCGGTGACATCGGCGTCGCTGCCCGAGAACAGGCGGCGCTCGCCGTCGGAGGCCAGCGGCGGCACGACAGCGCCGTAGCGCTTGACGCGAAAGGCCACGCCGACCGCGTTCGGATCGCGCCCGCGCTCGGCGGTGAGTGTGCGCAGGCGCGCGATGCCAGCCCGCAGGCGCGGCAGGGTGTCGAGCAGGTGCTGGTTGTTGGAGCCGATAGGATACCAGGCGTCGCCGACGCGTGCGGCCCGACGCATCGAGGGGCCGCTCTCGCCGCCGACCCAGATCGGCGGATGCGGCTTCTGCAGCGGCTTGGGCTCGAGCGCGATGCCGTCGATCTTCACATAGCGTCCGGTGAAACGCGGCTGGCGCTCGCTCCACAGTGTCTTGAAGGCGTCGATGTATTCGTCGGTTACGGCGCCACGCTCGGCGAAGGGCGTGGTGACGACGGCGTCGAATTCGGATTTGAGCCAGCCGGCGCCGATGCCGACCACCAGCCTTCCGCCACTGAGCACGTCGAGCGTCGCCAGCATCTTGGCCGCCAGCACCGCCGGGCGATGCGGCACGACCATCACGGCGGCGACCAGGCGGATGCGCGAGGTCTTGGCCGCGACATAGGCCATGCCGATGAGCTGCTCGTGCCGCTCGATGGGCGCGCTTTCGTAGAACTCGCCGGTCTCGGAGTAGGGGTAGCCCGGCACTTTCGTGTCGGGCAGTACGACGTGATCGGTGAGCGTCAGATAATCGTAGCCCATCGCCTCGCCCTGCTGGGCGATGTCGATCATCGAGCCGACGGCCGAGAGCGGGCCGGAGTTGGGCAGGTTGAAGCCGATTTGCATGGGTTTGACTCTTCGTCCTCCCTCTCCCCGCGCGCGGGGAGAGGGTCGGGGTGAGGGGGAGTCTCAGGTTGCGCACATCAGTGGTGCGTCACCTGAATCAGCCCCTCACCCCAACCCTCTCCCCGCAGGCGGGGAGAGGGAGTGATGGCTACGCCGCCTTGATGTTGGAGCGCTTGATGTGGTCGAGGTTGGTGCCTTCGATGCGCACCAGCCGGGTGAGCCCGTCGCGCTTGGGGGAGTGCACTACGCCGACATCGTAGAAATGCGCGTCGCCGGGCCTCATCACGTAGGACACGGTGGGCTCGACCAGCGACGGCGAGGTCTCGTCGCCCTTCTTGACGATGCGCCAATCCGTCATCTCGGTGTCGCCCTCGGCCAGCCCGTAGATCGCCCAGCTCGGACCGTGATCGTGCGGCGCGCCATGCGCCGGCTTCTCGTAGACATGGCCGCAGATGCAGAAGCCCAGCTCGGGATCCTCGTAGAGCACCTTGCGCGGCTTGCACTGGTCGGCCGTCAGGTGCTTGGCGATGAAGTCCTGGTCGCGCAGCACCTTCGAGACGATCTTGCACACCGCCTCCTTGCCGGCGGTACCCGGATCGGCCTTCAGGGCGGTGCGGATCTCCGTGGCGAGCTGTTCGAGCGTAAGCGGCATGGGCATCTCCTTCGTCATCTAACGTTAGTTCAGCGCCTGGGATCGCGCTAGCATGACGTGCCCCAGACGCGAGGTGCAGCCGATGGACACCATCGAGACGCCCGAGAAGGACATCCCGCTGCGCTACGACATCAGGCTGCTGGGCCGCATCCTGGGCGACACGGTGCGTGCGCAGGAAGGCGATCCGGTGTTCGAGCTGGTCGAGCGCATCAGGCGCACCGGCGTGCAGTTCCACCGCGCCGCCGACGAGACCGCGCGCCAGGATCTGCGGGCGATCATGAGCGGCCTGCCGACGGCGCAGGCCATCCGCATCATCCGCGCCTTCGGCTATTTCTCGCACCTCGCCAACATCGCCGAGGATCAGCACCATATCCGCCGCACGCGCACCTACGCGCTGGCCAAGGCGCCGCCGCGGCCGGGCTCGATCGCCTATGCGCTGGACAGCGCGCGCGAGGCGGGGATCTCGCGCGAGCGGCTGCTGATGTTCTTCGCCCGCGCGCTGGTGAGCCCGGTGCTGACGGCACATCCCACCGAGATTCGCCGCAAGAGCTCGATCGATCGCGAGATGGAGATCGCGCGGTTGCTCGATGAGCGCGACCGCATTCAGTTCACGCCCGACGAGCTCACCGCCAACCGCCGCGCGCTTCGCCGCGCCGTGCTCACCTTGTGGCAGACCAGCATCCTGCGCGGCACGCGCCTGCGGGTCATCGACGAGGTCAATAACGGGCTGGCCTATTACGACCACACCTTCTTCTACGCGCTGCCGGCGTTCTACGCCGATCTCGAGGATCGCCTCGCCGCCGTGCCGGAGTGGCAGGACGTCAAGGTGCCGTCCTTCCTGCGCATGGGCAGCTGGATGGGCGGCGACCGCGACGGCAATCCCTTCGTTACGGCCGAGGTCACGCGCCAGGCGCTGTCGATGCAGAGCCGCCGGGTGCTGCGCTTCTACCTGGAGGAGCTGCACGCGCTGGGCGGCGAGCTGTCGCTCGATGGTCGCGTCGTGCGCGTCTCCGAGGCCCTGCAAGCGCTGGCCGAGCGCTCGACCGACAGCGCGCCCGAACGCCGGGACGAGCCCTATCGCCGCGCCATCGTCGGCATCTATGCGCGGTTGGCGGCGACGGCGCGGTCGCTCGACGGCCTTGAGGCGCCGCATCCGCCCGTCGGCGAGGCGGCGGCCTACGAGTCGGCGGCGGCGCTGCGGGCCGATCTCGACACGATCGGCGAGTCGTTGAGCGGCAACGGCTCGCTCGGCCTGGCACGCGGCCGGCTGCGAGGACTGCGCCGCGCGGTCGACGTCTTCGGCTTCCATCTCGCCGCGCTCGACATCCGCCAGAACTCCGACGTGCACGAGCGCGTCATGGCCGAGCTGGTCGAGACCGCGGGCGTCTGCGGCGACTACAAAGCGCTCGCCGAGCCGGCGCGCGCGGCGCTGCTGGTCGGCGAGCTCGCCAATATGCGGCCGCTGGCCTCGGCCTATCAGGCCTATGGCGAGGACACGACCACCGAGCTCGACATGCTGCGGGTCTGCGCCGACGCGCATCGGCGCTACGGCGCGGCGTCGATGCCGCACTACGTGATCTCCAAGGCCGACAGCGTCTCCGACATCCTCGAGGTCGCGGTACTGCTCAAGGAGGTCGGCCTGCTGCGGCCGCGCGAAGGGCGTCTCGATGTCGACATCGTGCCGCTGTTCGAGACCATCGGCGATCTGCAGCGCTGTGGGCCGATCATGGATCAGCTGCTGGGCCTGCCCGCTTACCGCCGGCTGCTGGCCTCGCGCGGCGACATCCAGGAAGTGATGCTGGGCTACTCCGACAGCAACAAGGATGGCGGCTATCTCACCTCGACCTGGGAGCTGTACAAGGCCGAGCTGGTGCTGATCGACGTCTTCAAGCGCCACGGCATTGGCCTGCGCCTGTTCCATGGCCGCGGTGGTTCGGTGGGCAGGGGCGGCGGGCCGAGCTACGAGGCGATCCTGGCGCAGCCGCCGGGCGCGGTGCGGGGCGCCATCCGCATCACCGAGCAGGGCGAGGTGATCGCCGGCAAATACTCCAACGCTGAGGTCGGCCGCCGCAACCTCGAGACCCTGGCCGCCGCGACGCTCGAGGCCAGCCTGCTCGACGCCGATCACGCGCCGCCGCCAGCCGCGTATCTCGAGGTGATGGAAGAGCTGTCCGCGCACGCCTTCCGCGCCTATCGCGCCCTGGTCTACGAGACCGAGGGCTTCGATCGCTATTTCCGCGAGTCGACGGTGCTGGGCGAGATCGCCAACCTCAACATCGGCAGCCGCCCGGCCTCGCGCTCGACCCGCCAGCGCATCGAGGATCTGCGCGCGATCCCCTGGGTGTTCAGCTGGGCGCAGTGCCGGCTGATGCTGCCGGGCTGGTACGGCTTCGGCGCGGCGGTCCAAGCGTTCGTCGCGGCGCACGCCGACGGCATGACCCGTCTCCAGGCGATGCACAGGGATTGGCCGTTCTTCCGCACCGTGCTGTCGAACATGGACATGGTGCTGGCGAAGAGCGACATCGCCATCGCCTCGCGCTACGCCGAGCTGGTCACTGACGAGGCGCTGCGGACGTCGATCTTCGGTCGCGTGCGCGAAGAATGGCGACGCACCATCGACACGATCTGCGCCATCACCGGCCAGACGACCCTGCTGGAACGCAATCCGCTCCTTGCCCGCTCGATCCGCAACCGCTTCCCCTACATCGATCCGCTCAACCACGTGCAGATCGAGCTGCT